>JBMFWH010000025.1:0-20269 GCA_049965455.1 Thermoplasmata archaeon
GTATAGCAAAATTATCATTAAAATTTTCCATTGATGGAAGTCCGTGTATCTCCTCCCTAAAGGTCGGAGTTTTACAGTTTCCCTCAAACTCCTAACTTTTCTATAAAAGCATTGTCAGACAAAGTTACGAACAGGTCAATGTTGTAAACATACCTTATCTCCAGAAAAGAGCCTGCAATACTTGCATTTTCTAATCCTCCGGCCTCAGATTTATAATTGTTGATTATCAGCACCTTCCTTTTTATAGGTTTTTTGAAAATAGTGTTAAACGCGTACATTCTTGCAAGCTGGTCCCATAAGTGCCCGTTTTTTTACAGAATTGATATAGTCTGTATACTCTTTTCTTTCTATAATGATACAGTACTCATCAAATTCCATGCAGATGTCCGAGATCTCAAGCTTTTCAAGAGATATATTTTCAAATATTTTCCCAAGTTTTAGCGAGAATCCAGATTCCCTGTAATCTATATGTGCTATAATTTTCTGTATTTTTCAAGGCCCCTTTTAAGTACTTCATATGATAACAATGCGCATTTTAAGCGGACCGGCGTGAGCGTAATGCCTAGCTCTTTTAGCAGGTCTTCGCTCTTAAAATTATCTAGCTCTTCGAGAGTCTTGCCTTTTATGAGCTCTGTCAATATTGATGCAGATGCCTGGCTTATCGCGCATCCTTTCCCGTAAAATTTCACATCTTCCACTACATTGTTATTTATTTTCAGGTATAGCTCTATCTCATCACCGCACGAGGTGTTGCTGCCTTTCTCGTCTACCTGCGCATGCTCGATGGTTCCGAAGTTTCTCGGGTTTTTGTAATGCTCTAATATGAAGTCTAAATATAAGTTTTCATCCATAATTAATCACTTGATCTTTAATGTTTTATAAACATTATCCAAGCCATCTATAAAAGTCTCCACATCATCCTTATCATTATACACATAAAAACTGGCTCTCGCAGTGGCCACTACACCCAGCCGGTCCATTAACGGCTGGGCACAATGGTGCCCGGATCTGACTGCCACTCCTGACCGGTCTAGAATCGCTGCAACATCATGAGAATGTATCATTATTCCCTGCCTTTGCATGTGGGTGGCAAGGCTTTCTGGATTGATATTTTTAAAATTAAAGGCAATCACACCCCCTTTTTTTTCAGGATCTGACGGCCCGTATATTTCCAGGTCTTTTCTCTCTTTTAACTTTTTCAAAGCATATGTTACCAGCTCTTTTTCATGATCTCTCACGTTCTGCATGCCTATGTTATTAAGATAGTCTATGGCTGCACTTAATCCTATGGCACCTGCAACATTCGGGGTTCCAGCCTCAAACTTCTGTGGCGTGTCTGCCCATTTTGCACCTTCTTTGTGCACTTCACTGATCATCTCTCCTCCACCCATGAACGGTTCTAGATTTTCCAGAATTTCATATTTTCCGTAAAGCACTCCGATTCCCATAGGCCCAAGCATCTTGTGTCCGGAAAAAGCCATAAAATCACAGTTCAGGTCCTGAACGTTTACAGGCATGTGAGGCACTGACTGCGCAGCATCGACTATAAACAGGGCATTATGGTCATGTGCTATCTTTCCGATCTTCTTTATGTCATTGATCGTGCCCAGGACATTAGAGGCATGCGCAACTGTGATAATCCTGGTCCTTTCCGTAATAAGTGTTTCATAATCTTCCATTTTTAGCGTTCCGTCATCATTGATGTCTACAAACTTAAGCTTCAGCCCTTTTTTGGACCAGATCTGCCATGGCACGATGTTTGAATGATGTTCCATCACTGTGGTGATGACTTCATCGCCTTCTTTCAGATAATTGAATCCGTAAACATAAGCAAGCAGGTTCAAAGCTTCCGTAGCGTTCCTTACAAATATGATCTCTTCCGGCCTGCGCGCTTTTATAAAATCCGCAACCTTTGCCCTTGAATCTTCATATTTTTCAGTAGCTACTTCCCCAATATTGTAAATGGCCCTGTGCACGTTAGCATTGTAATTTCTATAATAATCAGAGATTGCATCTATTACACTATTCGGTTTCTGTGTTGTTGCAGTACTGTCTAAGTAAGTAAGCTTCTTCCCGTTTATAATCCTCTGCAAGATCGGAAAATCCTGCTTTATTGTTTTTGTATCAATCATGTCACTCACCTATCTTCAAAAATCTAGTGCCTTCAGTTATCAGTATCTGTCTCACTACCTCATCCAGAAACCCGTCAACCAATATTTTTTTGGCAGTGATTTCATCTAGACCACGCGTTAATAAATAAAAGATGTGATCGGGATCTACGTTCGTGGACGTGGCAGCATGTCTGGCTACAGAGCCAGAACCATCTATTTCCAAAAATGGCAGGGTTATGCTGTTTGTTCCCCTGTTTAACAACAGTGCATTGCCTTCATAAAATGCATTGCTTTTCGTAGCATCTTTCTCAATCTTTATGTTGCCACGCATTATGGCTCTCGAATAATCCAGCAATGCAACCTTGATGTTTGAAAAGCTGGTGGTATCCGGGGCGGTATGAAGCGAATCTGTAATACTCTCATACACTTGCCTGTCTTTTCCGATTGCTGCTCCAACAACTTTTGCAGAACTGGATTGCCCACTATATATGCTCTTGGAATCCATAAGATGATACTCAAAGTTTTTAAGAGCATAGTACCATTCTTCCTTTGCATCTTTATTCAATACTGATTCTTTGACAGAGATCAGACTGTGGAATGCACCGTCTCCCAAATACAATGATTTCAGCTTTGCATTGTTTTTGATTATGTACGTGGCGCCGTCTAGATAGTAGCCGGACTCTTTTATGTTCGAATAGTTTACAAGCTGTACATCACTGTTTTCTTCAATGTAAAACATGTCGTTTTTTATAGTTTTTTCAGTTCCGAAAATTGTGTTAAGGTTTATGTTCTTTATTATCTTGTTTTTCGGAACATGCACAAATAATCCGGTATCCCAAACCGCATTTTTCAAGGCTGTGTATTCGTCAGAAGCATGGCTCATAGCTTCTTTAACAGGTTCTGGATATTTATTTATGGCATCATTTATGTCTATTATTTCTATTCCATCAAGATTGAGATGAATGTCCAAATCTTTTTTTTGCGATAGGTCAAAGCATACCCGGTTGTTTTTATACTCGAACAGTCCCTCTGTTTTTTGTTTATTAGAAAAATTATCAAGCAGGTTATGAATGTATTTGTCCTTGTCAAAATAATTTTTCTCAACCGGAGAATCTGCAATTTTCCTGGACCGGTAAAGATGAAAAAGTTTCAAGTTTTTTAGTCTCAGATCTAATAACCATTCTGGCTCGTTCTTAAAATTTGAATGTTTTATTATTTCGTCATTAGAGATCATCCTACCGCCCCCAACTTGCTCATCTCTAACTTGATAAGCCTGTTTAACTCCAGCGAAAATTCAAGTGGTATCTCCTTCATCACGTCATCCAGAAATCCAAGTACGATCATAGACCTTGCCTCATCCTCTTTCAGACCCCGCGTCTGCATGTAAAACAGCTCTTCTTCCCCGATCTTGCCAACACTGGCCTCATGGGCAATAGTAGCAGAATCTTCATAAACTTCATTATGAGGATAGGTGATGGACTTAGAACGGTCATCCAGAATCAGCGCATCACACTGCACATGCGATTTTGAGTTATATGCTCCTTTTGAGATTCTCAACAAGCCTCTGTAAACAGATATGCCACCATCCATGCTGATGCTTTTTGATATTACTTTCGAAGAAGTATTGGGTGCCAGATGCAACACTTTCGCTCCGCCATCTTTCCATGTATTGCCTGAACTCAATACGATGTTCAGGTGCGATGCAGTTGCCCGCTCACCCCTTAAATAACTGGACGGGTATAGCATTGTCACTTTCGAGCCAAGGCTGCCACCTACCCACTCAATCTTTCCATCTCTGTCAACCCATGCCCGTTTTGTATTTAGATTGTATATATCCTTACTCCAGTTTTGTACGGTCGTGTATCTTACCTTGGCCTTTTCTTTGACATAGATCTCTACTACCGCACTATGCAAAGAACTGAGATTGTAAACTGGCGCTGTACACCCTTCAATGTAACTCACCGCACTATCTTTCTCCGCTATTATTAAAGTGTGTTCAAACTGCCCTTCTTGTGCGGAATTCATCCTGAAATAAGTCATTAACGGCAGGTCCAGTTTTACCCCTGCAGGTACATAAACAAAGCTGCCACCGCTCCACACCGCTCCATGCAATGCAGAAAATTTGTTATCGCGCATCGGCACTGCTTTCATAAAATATTCTTTCACAATTTCCGGATGCTCTTTTAATGCAGTATCTAAATCTGTAAATATGACCCCTTTCGAATCAAGCTCTTTCTTTATGTTTGCGTATACTCCTTCTGATTCAAACTGTGCAACAGATCCTGCAAGATACTTGCGCTCCATCTCAGGAACACCTAACGCCTCGAAGGTATCTTTTATGTCCTTCGGTACCTCATCCCAGCTCCTCGTTTTTACGGATTCAGGCCTCAAATAATAGGTAATGTCATCGAAGTTCAAGCCTCCTAAATCAGGGCCCCAGTTTGGCATGGGTGTTTCAAGAAATATCTCTAATGACTTTAATCTTAATCTGCGCATCCAGTCTGGTTCTTTCTTAACATCCGAGATCTCTTCCACTACCTTCTTGCTCAATCCTTTTTCTGTAACAAACTCATATTTTTGGGGCGTTACAAAATTGTATTTTTGCTCATCGCTCTCTATTATCTTATCTTTCATGTTATTCGCCCTTACATGTTTCTTATCCAGTCATATCCTTTTTCTTCAATCTGCATTGCCAGGCTATAATCCCCGGATTTTAGAATTTTGCCATTGTACAATACGTGAACATAATGAGGCTTTAGATACTTGAGTATGCGCTGGTAATGTGTTATTATCAGTGCACCCATAGAACCAGAGCCAGTAATTATGTTGTTCAGTGAATTTGCCACGGTTTCCAGTGCATCTACATCAAGCCCGGAATCAATCTCGTCAACAACCGCTATTTTCGGAAGCAATGTAGCCATTTGCAAAATTTCAGATTTTTTTCGCTCTCCACCAGAAAAACCCTCATTCGTATTTCTACCAAGAAATGATGGATCAAGACTTAACACTTTTGATTTTTCCTGCACTTTCGTTATGAAATCTTTAAAAATAATATTTTCAGTAGGGTGCTCAGCTAAATATGCAGACCTGATAAGTGTAAAAAGCTTGACTCCGGGAAGCGAAATCGGGGCCTGAAACGTTAAAAACAACCCTTTTTTAGCGCGTTCTTCCGTAGGCAGATTCGTAATGTCTTCATCATCTATCAAAATTCTCCCCTTTGTAATTTTATATCTTTTATCTCCGAATATTATATGGGCAAGTGTAGTTTTACCACTGCCGTTCGGGCCCATCAACGCATGGATCTCTCCCTGCCTTACTTCTAAATTTACACCTCTTAAAATCTCCTTGTTCTCTATTTCTGCATGAATATCTTCTATTTTCAAGCTTATCATATTTATCAAATAGCAAAATCACAATTGCTATTTTAATATTTTGTAGTTATTTTTAGCAAGCAGCAAACTTTTATAGAACTTGAACAGATCTCTTCACAAAAATCTTTAGAGATGAAATATACATACTCTAGGCAATAAAAATGTTTAAATAGAGTTTTGCTATAAGAGAGATACTGCTATAAAGTTCAGTAAATATTGGCAATGATAATGCTGTTAAATTGTTATAGCAGGTGTATATCAAAACAGCCTTATCAACTGCGGGTGTGGTGTAGCTTGGTAACACAGAACCCTGCCACGGTTCCGCCCCGGGTCCGAATCCCGGCGCCCGCATTAAAACATAAATACCTTATTTTACTGAAATTTCAGTTTATTAGAAAAATAATTATATTTTTAAATTATCTACTAAGAATTTTTCAATCCAACTTTTCGTGTATGATAGACGCTTTGAATTCTTATCAAACTCTGAATATATCAGCTTTTTCAGATGTTCTTCCGATTTTATTACAGTTACTGAAATCACCCTTTTTATCTTCCTCCATATGAATTATATTGGATCAAGATCTGGTGAATATGGCGGTAGATATATGAGTAATATATTGAGCAAATTTGCTTTTACTGTTACTAAATTAGCTAGCATGACGGGATTTGAAATTGTTAAGTATTATAATTAGATCTTTGTTAGTATTTCTAGCTTTAACATGTTCTATATAGCTGATGTTCAGTTTGTCCAGTGAGCTGGATCTATGCCTTGCAAGGTACATCACATCATTCTATCCTGATAGTATTTCAGATAAGTTAGACCCTATGAATCCGCCACCACCAACAATTAAGATGCTTTTCTTATCCATGTTTTCTCACTTTTCATATATAGATAAATTTGGCTGTCAACTACTCCTCGCTAAAGCTTCGGAGCTTGTTGCTGGGCTCCCCATCCACCCATGAGTGGAGTTTTATTGAACCGCAATGATTGGCTGGCTGACAACAGCCTGATGTACTCAGATGTACCGAGTACTTCGATGTTTCTTGAGACGTTCAAATCCGCATTGATTTCGTAACCGCAATTATTGCATTTGAATACTGAGCCATGCCTGTTATCATATCTTATTGTGAGTGATTTCCTTTTTATTTTCTTCTCAAGTTCTGTTGCTTTCAATGCTTCAGATGCAGTATCCCTTGCAGTCTGAACAAGTGCTGATGGAAGCGTAGGTATCCTTTCCCTTACCGTTCTGTATGTCCCTTTATTGAGCTTATTTTTGTTGAATGTTTTATGCTCAAAACCATAGTCCAGAACTATCTGTGTAGCTTCTTTGAACTGCCTGGCAGTTTCAATGAGCGTTTTGTCATATGAGAGTTTCAGTTTAATAGTTCTGAACACTATTTATTAGTATAGCAAAATTATCATTAAAATTTTCCATTGATGGAAGTCCGTGTATCTCCTCCCTAAAGGTCGGAGTTTTACAGCTTCCCTCAAACTCCTAACTTTTCTATAATGATCACTTAATATTTGCTTTGCCCGAATAATTTATATATAGAAATCCTTTAATCTTTTCCTGATAGGTGATTATATATATGTCAAGAATGCATTCGAGCAAAAAAGGTAAATCTGGATCAAAATTGCCGTTTAGAATTGAAAGTCCTGAATGGGTTGAATTCAAGGGCAAAAAGGCCGAAGAGATAGCGATTACAGTTGCAAAACAAGGACATACTATGGCATATACAGGCTTGATTTTAAGGGATCTCTATGGTATACCGAGGGTAAAGCTTATGACAAACAAGAAGATGGGACAAATATACAAAGAAAATAATCTATTGCCACCAATCCCTGACGACCTTATAGCATTAATGAGGAAAGCTGTAAATCTAAATAAGCACTTAAAAAACAACCCGAAAGACATCAGCAATAAAAGAGGATTAATATTAATTGAAGCTAAGATAAAAAGACTGAGTGACTATTATAAACTGAAAAATAGGATACCTAAAACATGGAAATATAGTATTGATACTGCTGAAGTTTTAACTAAATAAATATGAACATACCAGAACCACTAAACGGTAGATACATTCAAGCCATAAAGAAGATAAACAGCTCAAATTTTATACGGGTTCTTGCACACTACGATGCTGATGGTGTTACATCTGCTGCAATAGCAACCAAAATTCTGATTTCAGCGGAAAAGAATTTTCAGGTTAGTTTTATAAAGGATCTAAGTGCTAAAAACATAGAAAGCAATCTAAAAACTGAGAATTGCACATTTTTGCTATTGGATTTAGGGGCTTCTCTGATCACATTGCTGGAAAAGTATCAGAATGTAATTGTATTAGATCATCACCCACTTGAAAAAGATTCTGAGGTAATAATTAACATAAATCCCACCCTGATAAAGATGGACGGAGGCAAAGATGCATGTGGTGCTACATTATCTTTTATTCTTGCCCAGTACTATGACAAGTCTTTATTCTCTCTTTATCCTATCTATCTGGCGGGAATGATAGCAGATAAACAGGATCTGGATGAATATTCTGGATTAAACAAGATATTAATTGATGAGATAGAAAGAACAAATCCCTCTAGATTTGAATTTAGATTTGATGGGATCACGATAAAAGATATGTTGATGAATGCTACGGAACCTTATCTTGCAGACATAAGCGGAAATATTGATAATATAGAAAAATTGCTTAAGAGTATGGGTATCGGGGAAGAGGATACCTTCGAAAGCCTGTCAGAGGATAAAAAGATAAATTTGGGATCTATTATAACTTTAAAATTGATTGAACAGGGTGCAAATACAGATACAATTAAAAACATCTTTGCAAAAAAATTCAATGTTTGGAACTCTGACGACCGTACAATTTCCAGTATCGTAAACGCATGCGCCAGGTCTGAAAAACAAGCACTTGCCGTGAGTTATTTATTGGGTGATCTGAATAAAGTAGATGAAGTGAACAAGATATGGAATGAGTATCGAAACAGATTAATTAATGAATTGAGAAGAATAGAAAAAGATTGCAAAAAACTGAATTTTATTCAGTATTTTTATAGCTATGAAGAATCTATGTGCGGAGAATTGTCTGGAATAGCTATGCTATATTTCCTAGACCAGAACCTGGCGACCATATGCATGCATTCAGAAGACTCTGAAATACACATTTCTGCCAGAGCTACAAAGCTATTAATAGATCGCGGAATAGATCTAGGAGTAAGCATGAGCAATGCTGCAAAACAGGTAGGTGGCTTTGGTGGAGGACATAAGATTGCGGCTGGAGCAACGATCCCTAAAGGCAAAGAAAACGAATTCTTAAAGTTCCTGGACGGAAATTTGAAGATATAAAAATAAGGCAGGAAAACGATCAATTTAAACATCAGCGTTGATAATAGAATAATTTATTACCTTTGAATTAATATCAAAACAGCTAATTTGAAGGGAGATATGTAAATATGAATAAAGAGCATATTACAATTCCGAAAACACATCCCAGATATATTTCGCTATTAAAACGAGAAAAGATCATAGATGGTTTTAATAATGGGATTGTTGCTACAGCTGGGCTAATAGCGCATGGACGTGGGGAGACATTTGATTATCTAATCGGTGAAAAAACTCAGGATTTTGCAATTGAAGCTGAAAAAGCAGCGATTGCAGCATTAAAACTTGCCTCTAATCCAGTAATATCAATTAACGGTAATGTTGCTGCACTAGTACCTGACGAGATTATCAACCTTTCAAAGATCTTAAATGCCAAGTTAGAACTTAATCTATTTTATAGAACATACGATCGCGTTAAAAATATCAATGAACTTTTTTTGAAAAAAGGTGTAACTTTGCTGGGCATAGAGCCGGACGCGAAAATTCCGGGATTGGATCATAAAAGAGCATTGTGCTCAAAGGCGGGAATATTCTCTGCAGACGTAGTGCTTATTCCGTTAGAAGATGGAGATCGCGCTTTAGCACTTAAGAACATGAACAAAAAAGTTATTGCAATCGACCTTAACCCTATTTCTAGAACGGCTCAGGTATCAGACATTACTATAGTAAACGAGCTTACAAGGACCGTTACTGAACTTATAGAAATAGCAAAAAACCTTGATGATCCTGAAAATATAATAAGAAGTTACAATAATAAAAAAACATTAAATGACAGTTTAAAATTTATAAAAGAAAGATTAGAATATTTAGCTACTTTGCCTTAGAATTTTCCAAAGCTTCTGGCTTAAGCAAAAATCCACAGGCATAGCACATGATAGCATCCTTAGAGATCATAGTTCCGCAGTTTGGGCATGGAATCAGATCTTCTTCTTCTACTTTCGGCGCAGGTATTGATACATTCACAGTCTCATATTTAGGTGCCGGCGCAACAGGTTCGGAAGGCACTTCAATTTTAGGAGCTAGCTTTTGAACTGCTTTTAACAGGTCATCCTTGTATGAACTTAGGTCTTCGTATAGCTTTACAATCTTCTTTTCATTTTCTATATATGTTGCTCTCTTTTCTATATAGCTGTTAATTAACTCTTTAAGTTCATTTCCCATTGCATTATTAGATTTTTCGAGATCTGCCACTGCATTTTTTATCTTGGACATATTAACTTCGTAAGAATTTAGCTTTTTGGTTAAATCATCAATAACAGTGTCCTTTTGATTTAATGCGTCAATCTTGCTTTTCATCTCTTTTTCTTTATTCTGAAGAGATTCAGTGTATTTCTGTATTTCTGACAATTTTGAGTTTATTGTTTCTTCCTTCTTTTTTAACTGTTCATCCGTGCTCTTTGCTTTATATTCCCACTCTTCTATTCGCTTTGCACGATCATTCAGCTCTTTTTCCCGCTGTTTGATAGCTTCAGATTGTACTTTAATTTTTTTCAGGTAAGATTGAACCTGATCAAGAATATTTAAATCGGAGTTTTCCATATTTTTTCCTCCTTACTTTTCAAGTAATAGATATATTATAGTATAAATCTTTCTATTTTTAGTCTATAACCCCATCCATGGAGAGCTCTTATATGCTTTAGCAACAACGTACGTAAATGATGATTCTATGCCGTCTGCTTTCAGCGTTGTATCTTTAAATTCCTGCAGTTCAGCCATCGATATGAACAGACCCTCTCCCACAAGCTCATACTGTTCAATGAGTCTGTACAAGGTTATAATCCTGGGATTCTTCAATATTATTTCTGCTACTTCATTTATTCTTTCTGGCTTGACTTTAATGTGCAAAAACACTTTTATGCTATTTTCAATTGCAGGCACGTTAACCAATGCAGAAAATCCCAATATTATTTTTCTATCTTGCATATCTCTTATTCTTCTTCGTACCGTTGCTTCACTGATACCCAACGCTTCTGCAATCTCAGAATTTGTAGTTCTTGCATCATGTCTCAAGTAGCACAAAATCTGCAAGTCAGTACGGTCTATAGGTAATAAAGAAGGATCTATACTGGCCCATCGCTCAGAAATATCACATCTCAACTTACTGTAATCAACCATTTTTATCACACTCCAATTCTCTTTAACAATATAACATATAACTATATTTAATATTTAAATTTTTTTTAAATATCGTTTAAAAAAGTATAAAAACAGACAATTTTTGTTAAAAAGTATAAATCTAAAATAGCTTATAATTATTTTTATGTTTAGAAAGTAATACTACTCTGCTATCTTCCCTCTGATCCTTAATTTCAAAGCCTGTCTTGAGACTTAATTGCTCAGAAAAATCTTTTATTTTTTGAAAAGATGGCATGTTTGACATATTCAATCTTTCTCGCGAATAACCCACATATACATATGCTTTAGGTTCTATAAAATCCGGATCTGCTTTTAAATCCAGTTTTGCATATTCATCGAGATAGTTGAGGTTCCAGCCATCGACAAGAGTATGCCTTATAACTTTTCTTGTATCTAAGGATGGTAACAGTTCCAGTGTTCTATTTAGCCTGTTCCAGCCATCTTTTATCATCGGCGCCAATAGCCTTTCATATATCTTATCGTTTGGTGCGGCTACTGTTATATATAGCTGAGTTGGCAGTGGGTTCAGGTTTTCCAGTACATTAGGCATTGTGCCATTAGTGACCAGAAACGTAGTGATTCCCTTGCTGTGATACTCTTTAATAAGATCCCCGAGATATGGATATAAGGTTGGTTCTCCGGTCAGAGATATTGCTACATGTTTTGGATTGTTTGCTTCTTTCCATTTGTCTTTATTGGTTTCTGGATTGCCTTTAAACCCGCTTATAAGCCTCCTCTGAGCCTTAATGCTCTCTTCCACCACAAATTTAGGTTCATCAGCATCTTTTATATCAATGTCAGAAAACCCCTGAAATCTCCAGCAAAACAGGCAATTTTGAGTGCACTGATCCATTGCCGGGCTCATCTGAATACATCTATGTGATTGAATGCCATAAAAACTCTGTTTGTAGCAAGATCTACCACCCACAAGGCTTTCTTTAAGCCAGTGACATAATTTAACTCCTGAGTTCTCGCCTATTATCCCATATCCCTGCTTTTTAAGGATCTGTTTTAAAGCATCGTTCATTAAAGAACTGCTAAGTTAGCACAATATTTAATTTTTTCTTTGCCAGATGCAGTCAATTCTCCGTTGAAAATATTAAGAAGAGTATCAATTATCATACATTGCATATTTCGAAAATGACTCAAATTAGATGGTCCAGATAAAACCTAGATCTTAGATGAAATGAAATAATAATCATATACCAACTAAGATTTGAAAAGTCGTTTGACATGTTTTTTCAAATTAACGTCTTCAGTAAAATATTAAGCAATGCCTTTAAAAAATATTCAGATCGACACCAGAAATTAAAAATTTTTCGTGGCCTCTATGTCTCAATTTATATCTAAAAATATAAATTATAAATCTATAAAATAAAGAGATAAATAATAAAAGCATATTTTATCGATATTCGTTATAAATTTACGAAATATTTAAATAGTGGTATTTTAATATCTTATATTGGTGAAAACCAATGGTAGATGAAATAAAGAAAAAAGGAGACCCTACTGCTCTTGGAATCTTTGCCTATGGATTTAGCTTATTTTTGTTATCTATCTATGCTATGGGATTTTATCCATGGTCCGAGAGTATAGTAATGATCGCACCTGCAATGATGTTTGGAGGCATATTTCTCCTTATTGCGTCAGTCTGGGAATATAATAATGGAAACACCTTTGGAGCTACTGCTTTTGGAACATATTCTGCATTTTTCCTGACCTTTGGATTAGCACATATAGGAATAGAACTGAAATGGTTTTCTGCTCTTACAGTGGGCCACTTGATAGGCATTTTGGCAATAGCTTTTGTGATAATGACTTTGATTTTCTGGATCGGAAGTTTCAGGATGAACCTGGCATTGAACCTCACGCTGTTGTTCCTGTTATTTACCTTTATACTCTATGCCATACCTCTTAGCACGCTCACATCTACAATGTCAACTGCTATGGGAACTTTTCCAGGCGCTCTAAAAGCAGCTGGCTATGTGGGATTTATTGATGCACTGTTCACGATGTGGGTTGGCGCCGCAACGGTCATTAATGATAGATGGGAAATCACCGGAGCTAAAGGGCCAATACCGGTATTTCCACTTGTAAAGGCTAAAAAATAAATACTTCAAACTAAAAATTTGAAGTTATTTTTTCTTTTTTATAGTAAATAGAAAAATGAAAATATTCTGTTTTTTTCGTTTTGTAAAGTCATAAAATAGCATAGGTATAACAATAAATATATATTGTTAATATTTATATCAGAATACATGAATTCTGAAAATTTATACGATTTAGCCAAGCAATATTTTCCAGGTGGCGTAAATTCTCCAGTTCGTTATTATGCCCCTTATCCGATTTTCATGAGCCGTGGCCACGGTTCAAAAATATATGATGTGAACAATAAAGAATACATAGATTATTGCCTTGGATTCGGACCATTGATTCTAGGGCATTCTAATGACAGAGTTAAAGAAAAGATGAAAGAATCGATGGATAGATCATGGCTTCTGGGTACTCCGACAGAGTACGAGATCAACCTTGCTAAATTGATCAGAGTAGGAATTCCTAACATAAAACTGATGCGATTTACTAATTCAGGCACTGAAGCTACTATGCATGTAATTAGAGTGGCCAGAGCGTTTACCAACAAGATGAAAATCATAAAAGTTTCAGGTGGATACCATGGCGCCCACGATTCAGTGCTTGCAAAGGCAGGCAGCGGAGCGGTTAGCATTCCTTCCTCTCCAGGAATTCCTGAGGAAGTGACTAAAAATACGCTTCTGGTAGATTATAATAATATAGCTAAACTGGAAGAGATTATAAATAAAAATAAAAACAGCATAGCTGCCATGATCTTAGAGCCAGTGCTGGGAAATATTGGGGTCATAACTCCGGACAAAGATTATCTTGCCCAGGTCCGTGAAATTACTGAAAAAAATGACATACTATTGATTTTTGATGAGGTAATCACAGGATTCAGAAGTAGATTCGGCAGTGTTCAGGACCATTTTAAAGTATATGCAGACCTGATCACTCTTGGGAAGATAATAGGAGGAGGTTTGCCAATCGGTGCATTTGGAGGTAGAGATGACATAATGAAAAAAATTAGTCCTGAAGGTAATGTTTACGAGGCTGGAACTTTTTCTGGAAATCCGCTTAGCATAATCGCGGGAACTGAAACACTGAACATTTTAAAAGAACAGGACTACTCTGTTTTAAACAATAATGCGGAGAAACTCACACAAAAGATTGGCAATGAGCTAAACATAGAGATAAATAGGTTTGGATCAATGTTTCAAATATTTTTCAGATCTGAACCTGTAAGAGATTACACCACAGCCATGAAAGCGGACTCTTCAAAATTTTTCAAGTTTTTCAAATTACTTTTAAATGAAGGGATATATTTACCACCGAGCCAGTATGAGACCAATTTCTTGAGTTTTGCGCATACAAACAAAGACCTAGATTTCACCAGGGCTGCAATTATCAAAGCAATTGAGATGATAAATAATGATATTGGGAGCTAGAGGGAGTAAGCTATCTTTAATTCAGGCGAATATAGTATCTGAGTTATTGAAAAACATGGGCATAATAGTCGAAACAAAAGCAATTAAGACTCTGGGAGACGTAAATCTCAAGCCGATATCCAATATTGATGAAAGAGGCATATTTTCCAAAGAGCTTAACAGGCATGTGATAGAGGGAAATATTGACATTGCGGTCCACAGTATGAAAGATCTGGACACTGAACTGGAAAACGATTTAGAAATTTCTGCAATTTTAGAACGTGGTGCGGTAGAAGACGTACTGGTATCAAAATGGGACATAGACTCTTTTCCAGAACATTACATAATAGGCACATCCAGCATAAGAAGAAAGATGTTTTTAAAGCATTACAGGCCAGAGATCGAGATTGTGGATATAAGAGGTAATGTGGACACCAGAATAAGAAAGTATAAAGAAAATGAAGTTGATGGAATAATAGTTGCAAAGGCAGGATTGGACCGTTTAGGGGCGCAAGTGCAATATACAGTGCTGGACAAACGGATATTTGTGCCGCAGGCAAATCAAGGTGCAATAGCTGTAATTGCCAGAAAAGATAGTGAAGCTTCAAAAATTTTAAAAAAGCTGGACCACTTGGAAACCAGGATCTCATGCATGACCGAGCGGGAAGTTTTAAGCATATTAAAAGCAGGGTGTCATGTGCCCATAGGCATATATTCATGGATCCTGGACAGCCAGATAAATTTGCAAGTTTCTGAGGTATCTGAAGACTCTAAGTCCAGAAAAGATCTGTTCTTGAAAAAACATGTTTCAGAGCAGAAAGAATTGATAAGGGAATTTAAAAAGAGGTGGTGAGTTATGCCAGGTATAGTATATTTAGTAGGTGCAGGGCCTGGAGATCCTGAGCTATTGACGTTAAAGGCATTGAACATATTAAAAGCAGGAGACATTGTCATGTACGATTACCTGATAAACAAGAACATATTAAAACTGTTACCCCCGAAAGTTAAAAAGATGGCAGTTGGCAAAAATAAAAAAGAGGACACGGATGTGCAGCAGGACCGGATCAATAAACTGTTAGTTAAATATGCGAGAGCGGGCAAGAAAGTAGTGAGGCTGAAAAGCGGAGACCCGTTTTTATTTGGTAGGGGTGGCGAGGAAATAGAATACTTAAAAAGCCAGAAAGTGAGGTTTAGGGTAATACCCGGCATTAGCTCGGCAATCGGGGTGCCCACATACATCGGATTACCGCTTACACATCGCGATTTTTCGTCATCGATAATGATCATATCCGGGCAGCTTAGAAAGGGTAACATGCTGGACTGGAACCATATTGCAAAATTCAAAGGCACGCTGGTGATATTGATGGGCGCTAAAAACCTTGAGGATATTATTGCGTCATTATTGAAAAACGGCAAAGATGCGGATACGCCGATATGCCTGATCAGAAACGGAACATTAAAATCACAGCTGATTTTGAAAGGAACATTGCAAGATATAGTAAAAACAGCTAAAGATAATAATATAAAGGCTCCATTAATTACTGTAATAGGATCTGTAGTGAACCTGCTATGATCAAAATAGCGATGTTTAGGCCTGAGGGCAAGAGTATCGAATACAGTATCGAGGATGTTGAAGTAATCAATATCCCGGTCACAAAGGTAGTAGACACAAACATTGACATTCTAAATTTTTTAAAATCGATAGGTCCCGTAGATTATCTGATATTTACGAGCACGCTGGCAGCTCAAAAATTTAGAAGATCAGTACATGATCAATTTGACCCGTATTTAAAACAGGCTAAGGAAGTGATCGCGATCGGAGCAGAAACCGCAAAGGCAATATCCTCAAAAGTATCAGTGGTTCCTCCATTGCAGTCTACTGCGGGCATTGCTGAATATCTAAAATCGAAGAGCGGTTCGGCCCTATTAGTGCGTAGCAGACAGGGAAATCCGGTTCTTGTTCAGAAGCTCAGCTCGCATATGTCTGTTTATGTTCTGAATATCTATAGTTCTCAACAGCTAGCGCCAGATCAAAGGCACATGGATTTTTCAAGAGAGATAGCCAATAAGCATGTAGACGCTTTAATTTTTACATCATCAATGATTACGACCTCATTCTACAATATATTTTCTGGGCTGGATTCTAAACTTGTCGAGCACTTAGCAGAAGTCATAAAGATTGCAATAGGAAAAGAAACAGAAAACACTATGATCTCTCTAAATCTAGTGCCAGATCATACATTGTCAAAACCGGAAATATTGAAAGCCATAAAAATTGTAAAAGATATCTGTTCAAAAAGGGAATGCAATAAATTCATGAAAAAATAAAAATTTTATATCATAGTATCTCTATCTATTTTAAAATAAGTGGATTGGATTTTTATGGAGCTTCTAAATCATACAAAGATGCTAATCGATGAAAGAAATAAGAAGTATTTGATTAGAGTTACCGGTAAGTTTGAGCATGTTAAGGATCTTGGAATAATAGATACGTCTAGGCTTATTGATAAGAATAATGGTGATAAAATAGAGGTTTATGACCGTAATTTCTGGATCATAGAGCCTACTACCGAGGACCTGCTCGAGTTTTTAGAACGATCTGCTCAAATCATGTCATCCAAGGATATTGCATCAATTTTGTATAAATGCAATATCAGGTCTGGATCTATGGTGGTGGAAGCGGGGGCGGGATCTGGATTTATGAGCATAGCGCTTTTAAATACAGTAAGGCCTGCAGGCAAAGTGATTACTTACGAACTCAGACCTGATTTTGCTGAACTTTCCAGAAAGAATATAGAGCTTGCAGGACTGGAAAAATGGTGGACCTTAAAACTGGACGATATAGCAAACATAAGCGAGAAAGGCGTCGATTCTGCGGTCATAGATGTTCCAGAGCCATGGACAGCAGTTCCTGCAATACATAACTCTTTAAAAAGCTCAGGGTGGCTTTCTGCGTACGTACCGACAGTGGCACAGCTTGAGCGTACTGTAAAAATCCTGAGATCCCATAATTTTGTTAATATTGAGGCAAAAGAGATACTTGAGAGAAAATGGGTAGTTGGAGAGTTGGGATCCAGGCCTGAAACGCAGATGCTTGGACATACCGGATTTTTAATATTTGCGAGAAAGGTGTAAAGGAGCGATAAAAAAATGAAAAATGTAATAGTAGTAGGTGCCGGCACGATGGGGCACAGCATAGCAGAGATATCCGCGCAGGCAGGATATGAGGTTAGCATCATAGATGTGAATGATGCATTACTCGACAAGGCAAAAGCTAAAATTAAATGGAGCCTGGACAAACTGGCTGAAAAGGGCAGGCTTAAAGAGCCTGAAGAAACGGTATTTGAAAGAATAAAATATAGCACGGATCTAAAAGAGGCTGCTAAAACTGCAGATCTGGTCATCGAGGCCGTGTCTGAAGATGAAAAGTTGAAAAAGAGCATATTTCAGCTGTTAGATAACACGGTTCCAGAACATTGCATCATGGCAACCAACACCTCCTCCATTCCCATCTCATACTTAGCTGCAGAGCTGTCTAAAAACAAAAATGTGATAGGGCTTCATTTTTTCAATCCTCCCTCACTCATAAAGCTGGTAGAACTGATCGTTATAGATAAGACGGACATTAAGACGATAACGGCAGCAGAGAAATTTATAGAGACTCTGAACATGTCATATATCAAGGTAGAGAAGGATGTTCCTGGTTTTGTAGTGAACAGGCTCAATATCCGCATTTTTTTGCAGGCTCTGAGGCTGGTTGAACAGGGCTATTCCCCAGAAAGCATAGATGTTGTTGCAAAAGAGAGGCTCAATTTTCCGATGGGGTTGTTAGAACTCATCGATTTTATAGGGCTGGATGTATTGAACAGGGTCATTATAGAACTGAAAGCACATGGGTTTGATATTGAAGAATCCAGCATATTGAGAACGAAGGTGTCTGAAAACAAATTAGGAATGAAAAGTGGGGAAGGATTTTATAAATATGGAAAAAATTATGAGCGAATCGAATTTTCAGAGACTGATATTTTCAGGGTAGATCCTTTAATGTTGATTGCACCGGCGATAAACGAGGCGGCATGGCTTATATCTAACAATGTAGCGGACAGTACGGTGATAGATAAAGGAATGAAGATAGGTATGAATTTTCCGAAAGGGTTATTGGAATATTCTGATGAATATGGGTTAGACCTGGTACTTGAAACTCTCAAGAAACTCGGGGTAAAGCCTGAGAACTTACTGGAAAACATGATAAAAGATAACAAGTTGGGAATGAGTACAGGAGAAGGGTTTTACAGATGGAACTATAAAAAGAGAGAATACAAAACGATAATATATGAAAAAAGGAGCAATTATGCATTAATAACCTTTAATAGACCTCAAAAACTAAACGCTTTGACGAAAGACACATGGACCGAATTGAAAGAAGCACTCATTGAAGCGGATCTCGATCCTGATCTAAAATCCATACTTTTGACAGGATCAGGAAAGGCATTTTGCACAGGCGATGACATTGCAGTAATGGCATCATGGAAAAATAAAAGTGAAGTCTCTGAGTTTTTTGACCAGGCTGATATGTTTACAGCCCAGATATTAAAAACAAGCAAGCCGATAATAGGACTTGTTAACGGTTTTGCTTACGGTGGCGGATTTGAGATACTATTATTGTTAGATATGGTGTTTATCTCAGAAACTGCAAAACTATCTTTGCCAGAGCTAAAGATAGGGGCAATACCGCCAATCGCAGCAACATACGGGGTCATAAAATACAGGAAAGAGCTGGTCAAGCATATTTTCACTGCAGACATCATCTCAGTAAAAACGGCAAAAGAGATAGGCATTGCGGATGAGATAGTGCCTAGTGAACAGTTGTTGGAAGCAGGCATAGAAATGGCCTTGAAAATATCAAAAATGCCGTTGAACGCTATTAAAGCGGCTAAAAAACTGGTAAACATGGATAAACAGAGTTATCGCAAGATCTTGAAAACTGGCCTAGATGAATTGGTAGAGATCTCGCAGACTGATGATTTCAAAGCCGGTATGGCCAGGTTCTTAGAGAAAAAACGTTAAAAATGGACATATTTAGAATCCAGGTATTGGATCAGCCGGTCAGGATTGTAAGGTTCTCTGAACACATACTGCTGCAAAGTTTTAGGGTCATATATCCTGCCCTATCTGTGTATGTTTTCATATAGCCACTGTTTCATATTCAGATAGTTCATAGATTCTAGCTCATCTTTCAGCCTGAACTATATCATGCCCGCAATAATGTTGCCGAAGAGTATGTTGGGAAGTATCCAAAGTCGCCACTGCTCCAATGTGTGTCCTGCAATATACCCTCTTTATCGGTTTTGGGCACAATGTCTACCAGTTTGTCCATCATCTTGTTCCATACATCGGGCAGCTCATTAACTTGGATCTTGCCAGAGATCAGATCTTTTTCAATGTTGTATCTCAATATTATATGAAAATTATAAGTTAATTCGTCTGCATCGACCCTGATCAGGCTCGGCTTGACAGTATTTACGTATCTATAAATATCCTCCACCGAGTATTTTGAGACAAAACTAAGCTCTGATTTTAGAATGGGATACAGCTTATTTATAAATGCCATGCTCCTTCCAACCACGTTTTCCCAGAAACAGGTCTGCGATTCACTGATGCCTAGAGAGTCACTTTCTGCGATGGGTGCGCCGTCAAAGGTGAATAACCATGAGTGAAAGTCTCAAAGTAGTAATAACCGGAAGCTACGAAGCAAGGGTCAAGAT
>JBMFWH010000026.1:0-18413 GCA_049965455.1 Thermoplasmata archaeon
AAAGTGCCTTTAATACAATATATTTTAAATTTATTATTATTACAAAATAAAATATATTATCTATCCTTTAAATTCGGAAAAATTGCGCATAATACTCGCTTTTATGAAAACTTAACTTCAGAATCGTGATCTATTACGATTTAACATAAGGTAAATATAAGAGTTTAATAATAATGTTTGTTATGGATAAAATCGTTAAAAAAATATATGAGTATTCTAAAGATTTAATGAATAATAAGCTTGATGAAAAAAGCATTGAAGAGATAAAAAAGAGAATTGCAGACTCCATAATAGTTTCCTTTGGATCCAAAGATTCACAGCCTGTAAAGATCGAAAAAGATTCTTTATTGCCTTCAAAAGGATACTTAAATTCCAGAATTTATTTTACAGATACCTACGCCTCTGCTGAAACTGCCACTTTTATTAATGGGTCTATGACCAGATACCTGGATTATAATGACACATATTTATCTAAAGAGGCACTGCATCCTTCAGATAACATACCACCGATATTCGCAATTTCTGAGTCCATGAATATAGACGGCTTGCAGACTATCCTTGCTATTGGAGTAGCATATCAGGTTATTGGATCCCTAGCAGATGCTGTATCAATCAGAGATCGGGGCTGGGATCATGTGACATACATATCTATTTCCTCCGCTGCAGGCATTGCTTCTTTAATGAACCTTGATTTAAACAAGTTTGAAAATACCATAAATCTGAGTATTAACAATAATATCAGCATGAGGCAAACAAGAGCGGGTGAACTGAGCATGTGGAAAGGTTGCACTGCGGCAAATGCAAGCAGAAACAGCGTATTTGCTGCCTTGATTGCAAAAAATGGATTTACCGGGCCTTCTCCGATATTTGAGGGAGAGATGGGCTTTTTTAAACAGGTTTCAGGAGAATTTGATTTAAGTTTAAAAGAGAATAGAATACTAAGGACCATGATCAAAAATTATCCTGTAGAGTACCATGCAATGAGTGCTGCTGAAGCAGCTGTAAACTTAAAAGATAAAGTGGTTGGTAATATAAAAAGCATAGATGTTGAAACTTTTAAAGTCGCACATAGTATAATTGTCAAAGATCCAGAAAAGTTAAGGCCCAAGACTAAAGAGACCGCGGATCATAGTATGCCGTACATAATTGGATATGCATTGAATTATGGTGCTCCGAACTTAGACACATATTCAGATAAATTTCTAAAAGATAAAAAAATATTAAACTTAATTGACAAAATGCAATTCGTGATTACAGACAAATTTGATAAGATGTATCCAGAGTTTCTGCCAGTAAAAATAAAGATCACCACCGATTCTAATGAATATGTAGAAGAAATTCACGCACCAAAAGGGCATTATAAGAATCCGTATAGCTGGGAAGATCTTAGAATAAAAGGTAATCTGGTAATGGGTGAAGATAATTCTAAAATGCTTGTAGAGTTTGTAAAACGTTTTGATAAGAAAAGTGTAAAAGAGCTTATGGACGTGATTGAAAATGTCAATATTAAGAGATAATGTGAATTTAGGACCAGATGCCTTTAGTAAATATCTAAAAAGTGAATTTATCGTAGCCCCAGGAGTTTACGATGCAATTTCTGCAATAATGGCAGAAAAAGCTGGATTTAAGGTACTTTATCTGTCTGGATCAGGTGTGGCTGCAAGAATGGGATTACCAGATCTAGGCATTACAACCCTGACAGAAGTAGCAGAAGAGGCGCAGAAGATTATAAACGTAACCAAAGCGCCTTTGATAGTAGATGTTGACACAGGTTTTGGGGAAGTTTTAAATGTAGTAAGGACTGTGAGAGTACTTGAAAGCGCAGGTGTTTCTGCAATTCATTTAGAAGATCAGAGCATTCCTAAAAAGTGTGGTCATCTATCTGGAAAGCGGTTGATCTCCGAAGAAGACATGGTTCTTAAAATCAAGGCCTCTGTCAAAGCTAGAAAAAACCCAAATTTTAAGATAATTGCCAGAACTGATGCCAGGGCAGTGGAAGGTTTTGAAAAAGCTGTCAAACGTGCAAAAAGCTATGTTTCTGCCGGGGCAGACATAATATTTCCAGAAGCGCTAGAATCTAGAGAAGAGTTTGAGATATTTGCCAAAGAACTGGATATTCCATTATTGGCAAATATGACAGAATATGGCAAAAGCCCTTTATTAAGCGCTAAAGAATTAAAAGATATGGGTTTTAAGATTGTGATATTTCCTCTCACTGCTTTTCGCGCATCACTAACAAAAATTAAAGAGATATATGGTAAGCTGTACAGAGAAGGAACCCAACGGAATTTTATGTCCGAAATCATGCAAAGAAAAGAATTCTATGAGCTTATAGATTATGATTCTTATGAAACAGAGGATTCAATTCTGTATAAATCCAGCAAAGAATGAAATGCATAGTTTTGAGATATCAAAAAATAATAATGAAAAATTGTCAGTAATTTTTAAATAATTTCTTTCCATGACTTATAGATGATGATAAAGATAGTTTTAGGATTTGATGAATCAAGAGGAGCAGTATCTGCGGCAGAATACGTAAAAAGATTGAACATAAGTTCAGTATTAGCAGTAATAGTATTTCCAAACAACTTAAAACTTCCATTGACGTTAAATACCTTCAGTGGGTCAAAAGCATTTGAAAGCATTCCAGATCTTCTTTCTGAGTTCAAAAACATACTAGAAGATATTTATGCTGGTAAAAATATAACTGTGGAAGTTAAAGATGTTTACACAACCGCTTCTAATCCAGCCGTTGATCTTATTAAGATTGCAAATGAAGAGCATGCTGATCTAATTGTCAGCGGTTCACGCGGACTGGGTAAAATTGGTGCATTGTTTCTAGGAAGCGTCAGCAACTACTTAATTCAGAATAGTAACATACCAGTACTTGTCGTAACATCAAAGTGAGCGATTACACTCTGAGTTCCAAATTTCAAACCCAACTTCAATAACACCATAGCCAATTTTACCTACCTGTCTAAGATCTGATCATTATCGGAAAGATTAATTCTCTCTATAGCTCCGCATCCTGAACATACCTTTGTTTTGGGGTTTGTATTTTGTTTGAATCGGGCTCCAGCTTTTTATTCTTCTTTTTTAGCCGTATGGTCAGATCATACCGGGATAGTTATATAATTTTTTTAAGATCCGGAAGAAAATTAAGTAGCGCTCTAACTATCTCAATTCTACACCATTCCATTACCCAGACCCCACCATAACAATGTTTATAAACGATGAGCCATTAATAAAATATGATGGTGATATTATGAAATATGCAATGAGAGAATATAACGGAAAAAATGTAGATCTTGATAAACTCGAACAGAGCATTCTTGACTTTTTCAAAGAAGAAGGTTTTAAAACGCAATCTGCAAAACATCCAAATGGTACGGTCATTCAAGCAAAAAAAGGTGGGGTTTTCAGAACCATTCTGGCGATGGACAGAAGCTTTACATTATTAATTGAGGGCAGCTCATCAGACTTTAAAATCAAAATAGGTGTTGGAAAATGGTTACAGGATTTGGGAGTAGCTGCATTGGAAATGTTCTTTCTTTCACCAATGATCGCTTTTGTAGAGGTTCCTGAATCGCTATGGTCATATGAAATTGAGCATCAAATATGGCATTTTATTGAAACACAGATTGAACTGGGTTTGTCAACTACTCCTCCCTAAAGATCGGAGTTTTACAGCTTCCCTCAAACTCCTAACTTATCTATAAACAGCTCATTAGAATCCAGGATATGGGTTAAAGATAAGTTATCTGTACGATGATCATCTGGGTAATTTATCCTATTCATCTTTTAATTTTGCTTTCAAAATATCATATTTTCGATAATCATGTGAAAAGTTATTTTTACCTATTTACTTTTACTACTACCATGAACGAAGAGAAAGAAAATTGGTATGGAGAACAGCAGACAAATGGTGTAAAATTGCTTTTTAAAATGAAAAAGAAGGTATATGAAGGCCGCTCCGAGTATCAACACTTAGAGATATATGAAAGCCGTGAGTTTGGAAAGATAATGTTTCTGGATGGTACAGTACAGTTAACCGAGCGTGATGAATTCATATATCATGAGATGATCACGCATGTGCCTTTAAATTACCATAGGGCACCGAAGAGAGTCTTGGTTATTGGAGGAGGTGATGGTGGTACCGTGAGGGAAATATTAAAGCATAGGGTGGACAGCATCACCTTAGTAGAGATTGACAAGATTGTTGTAGATTCCTCTAAAAAATATTTTCCATCTCTTGCCAAGAGCTTGGATGATCGAAAGGTTGAGGTTATCATAGATGATGGTATAAAATATGTAGAGAATTCAAAGTCAAAGTATGATATTGTGATCATAGATTCAACAGATCCCGTAGGTCCCGCAAAAGCGCTTTTTTCTGATTCATTTTATAGAAATGTGAGAAGTAAGCTCAATAAAAACGGGATTGTAGTAACACAGAGTGGTTCTCCTTTCTATTACCCAGAACATTTGAAAATCGCAGTAAAGAACATGAGAAAATCATTTGCATATACATATACCTACCTAGCAGATATTCCTACATATCCCTCAAGTATCTGGAGCTTTACCATTGCCACAGACTCCAAGCTCGAAAAAGTATATAGGCGAAAAATGGATACTAAATATTATACGTATGAATTACATAAAAACTTGGCTTTGCCATCCTTCGTTCAGAATATAGTCAATAGTATCTGAGTTAGGCGCATAATAATATTAGAGCGAAAACTATATGTTCATTAACTCTTTTATCTTTTTAGCTGTAAAAAAATGGACCACTCACATTCATTGCTCCATACGATATGATAACCTGCAACAGTTCCATTGTGGTTGCAAGGATCGGTGGTTACATAAAAGCACTTAACACCTTCGCAGAGCATGATGCTGAAAATACCTCGAAAACTAGTAAAACCGGACATAGATATTGAAAAAAGTGCGGTTAAAAATGGAGAAGAGTATCAGAGATCAATAGAATTACGTAAAAACGGAGTTTTTGAGCGGGTGTAGTGTAGTGGTAGCACAGTGGCTTCCCAAGCCTCTAACTCGGGTTCGAACCCCGGCACCCGCATTAAATTTTAAGAGATAAAAGAACGGAAACGGGTGAATTGTTTGAAAAAAGCAATGCCTATGCCGAACGTGATAGATATAAGATTATATTCAAGAAGTTTAAGAATCAGAAAGATGATCTCTTCCAAAAGTGGATGTTAACATGATTGATCATAAGCTGAAAGTTTCTAGAGAATACGGAGGCTGGATCTCTACAATTCTAATATTTGGTTTAACAATAGGAATAGTAATCATAAAAAGAGGAAATATTATAGATTCTATAATTTTCTGGATTCCCATTTTTTTAGGGATTTCAATTTTCGATGCAAACATTAGAAACATTACCAATGATAAATATGTCATTGCTATTCTATTCATTGCAACAATAATCGGAGTTCTTTCAATTCTGATCGATTTTTTGTTTTTAATCACATATCTTTTATTTTTGATAATATTCTTCTCCCGCCCTTATTTCAAAAAAATTAGAAAAACGTACATTAATACTGCTCTGGGAATGATTGCATTAGTCTTATCATTTTTCATAACGTTACATTTCGCGGGCATAAATGCAGCATTTTTTTCGATTGCGCTTCTGGGATATATGATAGGTGCTGAATTTACGGTGAGTTCATTCCTTCACAAATCAAAACAATTGCTTGCCTATAATATCGTGCCAGTATTTTTTATTCTGCTTAACCCGTTTTATTTAATATTCAGCATATCTTTGCTTCGCATCGCATTAACTATAAAATCAGATAAATTGAAGTATGTAGGAATAGGAGAGTCAATATTTCTGTTGGTAATAGTAGTTTACGTGATTATATTGTCATTACTGGGCATTAATTTGGTGCAGATATCCTCTGTATTTTTTAGATAATCGATCAGCATCAATGGCTTATTCTAAGCTATAAAAAGAATCGCGATGCAGAAAAGCATTGCAAATGCTTCAAGAATTTCAGATAAAAATATATAATACTGAGAATTGTAGATTAGCTCGTGTTAAAATTAGTGGTATTTGACATGGACGGAGTGCTCGTAAACACAAAGAGCAGTTGGTATTATCTGCATTCTTATTTCGGAACGGATAATATTGAGAACATAAGACTTTACAATCAACATCAAATAGACTATTTAGAATTCATGAAAAAAGACATATCATTATGGGCCAGAAATAAAGAAAAAATCAATATAAAGACCATAAGAAAAATATTGGATACTGTTCCAATAATGAATGGGGCTGACGAAGTTTTTAGGCATTTGCACAACAACAATATTCAAACAGCAATAGTTACGGGAGGATTAGACATACTTGCAAACAGATTGAAAGATAAATACAATATAGATTACATATTTGCCAATGCCCTGGAAACTGACAAAAATGATGATCTAACAGGTAACGGTATTATGAGAGTTGAACCCATGCAGAAAGGTAAAGTCTTAAAAAAATTAATGGATACTTTATCATTAAATAAAACAGAGGTAGCTTCTGTTGGAGACGGAGAAATCGATATTTCAATGTTCAAACTTACAGATATAAGCATTGCTTTTGATCCAATAAACGATAATGTTTCAAAGGAAGCAAAGATAGTCATTACAGAGAAAGATCTCTCAAAAATACTGCCTTTCTTTAAACTTTAATTTATTATTAATGCATTACAAAAAAGATCATGCAAAATAAAATATAGAGACTACTGTTAAGACAAAAAATTATATACAGTATTGTTATAAAAGACTAGATAAATTGCCACCGTAGCTCAGTTTGGTAGAGCGGCTGACTTGTAATCAGCAGGTCGGGGGTCCAACTCCCTCCGGTGGCTCTAAACATTAGCGCCTAGTTCTTCTTATTCTGTTTGCTGCGTCTTTTTTATTTTGCTGGTAGTCTTGGTTATTCGGGTTTAGCCTAATAGCCTCATCATACTCCCTTACTGCTTCTTCATAATCTCCCATATAATAAAGTGCTAGGCCCCTATTATTATGGTATACGGCATTGTCCGGATTTAACCTTATAGCTGTCTCATATTCTCTTGCGGCCTCATCAAATCTTCTCATCAAATAAAGTGCATTTCCAATATTGTTATGATAACTAGCATTATTATAATATAATTTAATTGCCTGAGCATATTCTTCAATAGCTTCTTCATATCTTCCTAATTTAGCAAGTGCGACACCCTTGTTATTGTAGTTTTCTGGATTTTTTGGGTTTGATCTGATCGCTTCCTCGTATTCTTTGATTTCTTTCTCATAATTACCATTAAAGTAATTTCCCAAAAAGTTTAGTGCGTTACTTTTGTTGTTATGATAAGTGGTATTGTCCGGATCTATTTTGAGAGCTTCATCATATTCTTTCACCGCATCTTCAAAACGCTTTAAGTAAAAAAGAGTATTACCTTTATTGAAATGATAAGTTGCATTGTTAGGATCTAGCTTTATTGCCAGGTCGTACTCTACAATCACATTATCATATTGTTTTAGATCGTCAAATATATTGGCCTTATTATAATGATAATCCGCGTTATTTTGATTGAGTTTTATGGCTTCATCAAACTCTTTGATCGCCTCGCTGTATTTTTTTAGCTTAGCTAGTGCCAGGCCTTTATTATTATGATATCCGGCATCGTTATAATAAAGATTTATTGCCTCGTCATACTCTTTAATTGCATCTTCATACCGTTTTAAATAATAATATGCTATCCCTTTATTATTGTGGTAATCTGAATTAAATGGATCGACCTTTATCGCTTCGTCATATTCCCTTATCGCACTATTATAATCCCCTTTGGCAAATAAAGCATTTCCTCTTTCAAAATGATCAATGTTTTCGTTTTCAGCCATAGGTAATAAAATGATTGCAAGATATATAAACATTTCTGATATTTTTATACATAAGATATATATCTAAAAAATCAGATAATGCATAATCAATAGCGTGTTCACAGTAAGCTATCCTCTTAACTTTTTAAAACTGTTGCCAGGTCCGGTGAGTAACATCCTGTTTTTCAACTTAAAAAACCAGAACCTTTACTAAACTTTTACGCTTTGAAAGGCTCAACATATGAATATTTTTAGATCCACATTGCACAGATAAATCTCAACAACAAATATAAAAATTTAAATTATAGATAATATTATGACCTCATATGATCTATCCAGATGTTCAAAATGAAAGGCCGAAATATGCATACAAATTGACAAGGGTCGGTGTATCTGATGTTAAAAAGCAGATTTTTGTAAAAAGGCCGAACAAAAACGTGACTTTGACTGTTACTATTGATTTATATGTAGATCTTCCGGCCACAAAAAAAGGCGCGGACATGTCCAGAAATGTTGAAATCTTGAGCGAGATTGTAGAGGAAAGCATCAAGTCTCCGTGTGGAAGTCTTGAAAATTTATCAGAAGAAATTGTCAAGAGGATGTTAAAAAGACACGAGTATGCAAGTTATGCAGAGGTAACTATGTCCGCGGACTATTTTCTTGAAAAGAGCACATACAGTGGTAGGAAGACAGTTGAACAGTACACTTTATTGGCTAAGGCAAATATTGACAAGAATAAAAATATTAGAAAAATGGCAGGAGTGAAGGTAGTCGGAATTACAGTCTGCCCATGCGCGATGGAAACTACTAGGGCCATGCTTATAGAACAGTATCCTGAATATGAAGAATTTCTGAATAAGATACCTGTAATATCACATAACCAGAGAAATGATACCACGCTCTTAATAGAGATCCCAGGAGGTTTTGAGGTGGAAGCGGATGACCTTATAGAGCTTGTTGAGAATTCAATGTCTTCTCCAACGCGTGAGATCCTAAAACGAAAAGACGAGGGATTAATAGTTCTAAACGCTCATCTGAATCCTAAATTTGTGGAAGATGTCGTTCGTACAGTACTTACAAAGGTAGAGGAAAAATATAAAACTTTCCCAGAAGATACTTTGATCCAAGTGAAAAGCGTGAGCGAAGAAAGCATTCACAAACATAATGCCTTTGCAGAAGTGATCACCACCCTGCATGACCTTAAAAATCAAAGATAAGAGTCACTTTTCCATCTGTTTCTTGAAAGCATTGAACGTATTTTCTAGTATTGTAATGGTAGTGACACTTCCCACCCCTCCGGGTACCGGAGTAATTTTTCTAACTTTTTTGCTTACATTTTCAAAATCGGCATCACCAACGATCTTGCCATTAACATTGTTTATACCAACATCTATGACTATTGCATCTTTACTTACCATATCTTCGGTGAGAAGATTTGGTTTTCCCGCTGCCACGACTACAATATCTGCTTCAATAGAATGCTCTTTGATGCTTCTGGTTTTTATATGGCATACTGTTACTGTAGCCTCACGATTTAATAGCATCAGGGACAAAGGTTTACCTACAATGTTACTGGCGTTTATGATACATACCTCAGATCCCTCAAATTTAACATTAATATGATCCAGTATCTTTATAACAGCCTTCGGCGTGCTAGGTGCAAAATCCTCATTGCCCAACAACAGTTTCCCGTAGTTTAAAGGATTCATCCCATCAATATCTTTTTCTGGCGTTATCCGCTGCATTATCTTAGCCTTATCAAGACGAAGAGGAATAGGCATTTCTACCATTATTCCATGAACATCTGGGTCTTTATTCAAGCGATCTATGAGTTCTAGAACCGTACCCAGTTCAGCTTTTTCATCGAGAACGTTAATATATCCAGTCATTCCTACTCTCTGCGCAAACTTGATCTTCGATTTTGCATAAAGCCTTGCAACGTCATCCCCGCCAATAAGTATAGTGTTCAGAGATGGCCTTAAACCAGTCTTGCTATAATAAGATTCAACTTCATTTTTCAGGATAGTTTCCATTTCATTTGAAATTAGCTTTCCATCTATGATCTCAGCCATAGAGATAAGTGATTGCCTTATCTTATATTTACTTTTTCTCTAACATTATCTGCTCTTTAAGTAACTTGGCACCAAAATGATTCGGATTCCGCCTCAATATAAGGTTTAAATAGGCAATTGACTCGTCAAACTTCAGTTCCTGATACTTTTCCAGAGCCTTACTGAATATTTCTCTTACTTCATCATCGCTCTGGATGGGTTTTAACTCTGTTTTTGACTGATCCGGCTGCACAACTCCTTCTTTTTCAATCTCTAATTTAGTGTCTATTATCTTCTTTTTAATTTCTTCGTCCAGAGGGTCAAGCTCTAATATCTTCTCGAGTAATGCCAATGCATCTTTCTTATAGCCTCGATTATATGTAGAATAAGCCTGAATCTTCAGCGCATTCTTGTCATTTGGCTTTAACCTGAGGTACAGATAGATCTCATTTTCAGCCATCTCATATTTTTTCTGCTCATACAGCAACTCAGCCTTGTTCAATATTGCGTCTAAGAACTCATTATTCAGTTCATACGCAATCTCAAAGCATTTTTGTGCTTCATCGTATTCTCCCTTATTTTTCAACACTACACCTTTATTATTCCATGCCGCATAATTTTTCTTGTCGTTTTTCAGGATATTATTATAACATAATAAAGCCTCATCATTTAAGCCCTTAGCTTGCATGATCAGTCCTTTCTTTAGCCATGCCAAACTGTAATTTTCATCAAGCTCTAAAACATGGTTAAAAGCTTCAATTGCCTCTTCTTCACGGCCAAGATCCTCCAATGTCACTCCCAGATAGTACCATCCATCAGGATATGATGGATCAATGCTTATTGCTTTCAAGTAAGTATCCAGAGAGTCTTGAAATTTGGCCATTTCATGGTAAATCTGGCCTTTCAAGAGCCATGCTTCTTTTGTCTCTTTAATTTTAATGGCCTTATCTACATAATCCATTGCCATATCATAATTCTTGCTCTTGAGAAAATCCCTTGCCCACTGCAAATTATTATCAGATTCCCCGATACTTGGCAAAATTTTGCTCTGTTTTATCTCCTCTTTTTTCTCTTCTTCTTCCCATTTTATGTTAATGCCAAAGTCTTTGATTACCTTTTCCAACCCGTTTTGGTCGATCATGACCAGGTTATTTTGTGCTCCAAACTTCAAAGCGTCTTCTCCATAAGAACCAGTAATCATCACAATCCATTTTATGTCTTTTGCGTCCAATACTACCAGATCCTCTAGCTCCTTTTTCTGGACAAAATCCTTTCTGTAGAATATCAAAATATACCGCTGTTCTCCAGGAATGTTCAGTACCGCATCGACAACTACCTGCTCTCCTTTATAAACAGAGCTTGTGATTCGGAAGCCCATGGCTTCTGATATCTCGTTACAGGTTCTATTGAATTCTTCAATGCTCATTTTTTTCAGTATTTCAATTGCCATTTTTAAGCAGCTCCTCATTGTAATCATTGTTAAGCAATAGATCTAAATCAACAGCCTTATTGTTTAGTAATATCTTTCTTCTTCCTTTCTCTGCTGCTGTGATAAGAATAGACCTATTATTAGATCCATGTATAATAAAATATTCATAAACTTTTCCATCTTTTGCTTTCAGCACGAGTTTGATCTTATTATCAACTGCTTCTCCGGATTTTTCATCTAAATAATTGTATTCAACAAAAGTGCCATGCATTAAATAGTTTCGCACTTCCCTCTTGCCCTTCTTTGCGACGGTGATCACATCTTCAGGATACATAGACATATTATTAAATTAGGTCTATTTAATTTTTCTATGTCTTGATGTTGCCTTAACAGTAAATTCTGTTAACTGCCTACTTTTTTGCATATGAACAATTTTAAGACTGCTAAACGGTGAATAAATACCATTAACAGATGTTTATTATTGATGAGATGATTTTTAAAGGTGATCAGTAAATTTCTGGGATAGTATAGATTCATTCAAAAATGCGATAAATTTAAAAAAGTTTAAAATATTTAATTAATATATTTATATCAGTGAGAGAACATGATACTTAGAGAGAAAAAAGAGCTCACAAAGATGCTTATACTGATCGAAATACTTCACGAAAAAAAGAAAATTAAAGATCTTGCAGATACAATAGGCATAACTATACAGGGGGTATCTGACTATTTAAAACAGCTAAAAAATGAGGGGTATATAGACAGTGACCTAAAAATAAAAAAAGAGGGAATTCTATTTATTTCAGAGAAAACCGAAGAATTGAGAGATTACATATCCATGCTTCTAAACGAGGTAAAAATAATAAATATCACCGAAGCTATTGCAGGGGAGGATATTAAAAAAGATAGTCGCGTGGGGCTGTTCATGAAAAAAGGGTACATATATGCATATCCCAAAGACTCTTCCTCTACTGGAACTGCATTAAACAGCGCTAAAAAAGGTGAAGATCTCTCGATAGGATCGCTCTCAGGTATATTATCATTATCGATGGGGTCTATCAAAATATTCACATTGCCAAACTCTTATGAGGGAGGCTCTAAAAAAGTGGATAAAAAATCTATCGAGTCAGTATTAAAGTACAAGCATGACAAAATAGGTGTCTATGGAATAGTTCCATTTGTAACGTTAAAAAAATATGATATAACCATCGATTTCGAGTTCGATACTGCGAGATCTTCCCTAGAGGCTGCGCACAAGGGATTGAATACCATTATATTTGTATCGAGAGACCTCTTAAAATACGTTATTGATGATCTGGAAAATATACCGAAAGGATTTGATAAAGTCCTGTACACCGTTGAAGATATTAGTATTTTTCATAGCTGATTTTAAGCTCAGGAACAAAAACATTCTCGCCGGGAGCTACAAAACCAACGATTTGTGCATCAATCTTGTGTTTTAAGTATTGTAAAACTGTATCAGCATCACGCTCTGGAATGATTATAGCAAAGCCCATTCCCATGTTGAAAGTCTGGTACATCTCAAAATCGGAGACGCCTCCAAGTTTCTGTATAAACTGGAATATCGGTGCAGGCTCAATTAAATTATCAAGTATAAACCTTTTTTTCTTTAAACGTATCAGGTTTCTTAACCCGCCTCCAGTAATATGCGCTATCCCATGTATTTCACTGATTTTTAATAGTTCTAATATCTCTTTTACATAAATCTTGGTTGGCTCTAGAAGCAGATTACCAAGCTTCGCATTCCCGATTTTATCATTGTAAGATATATTGTTCTCTTTTATAAGTCTCCTTACTAACGTAAAACCATTAGAATGCAAGCCTGAACTCTCCAATCCTATAATAAGATCCCCATCCGAGATCGCAGATCCTGATACCAGCTTGTCTTTTTTTACGAGCCCGAGAGCTGTGCCTGAAAGATCTATATTGTTAACAAGATCTGGCATTACTGCAGTCTCTCCACCAACCAGCTCTGTATTCGCAAGCTCTAACCCTTTATTCAAGCCTGTCCCGATCTGTTCCGCAATCCAGTCCTCATATCTATTTATAACTAAGTAATCAACCATTGCTAAAGGTTCTGCACCTACACAGATAGTGTCGTTAACATTCATTGCAACGCAGTCTATTCCTACTGTATCAAATTTCTTTAGCTCTTCAGCAATAATCATCTTTGTGCCTACCCCATCCGTGTTTAGTGCAAAATAATAATCTCCAAAATCAACGAGCCCCGTATAATGTCCCTTAAGGTTTATATTGCGCCCTCTGTGAAACTTTATTTGGGATAACATCAAATCTAAAAAAATAGACTTCTTGTCTATGTTAACGCCGGCTTCAGAATATGTTTTCATTTTTTCACCTGATACTAATGATATTTTCAAATATATGTAGTTAAGACTATGTCTAAAACCATTATTAAATTTTCTAATGTTCGACCTTGTCAGGTTTCCATTGATAATCATAAATACTAATTTTGATCGTAACCATTCTGACTAATAGATATTTAGTTCAAGCATATGGCTTATTTTAGAATTCACATTGAAAGATATCATATTTTTCATGCTTACACTTATTGCTTATCCCTAGTCATCTATCAGGTAAACAAATAATTCTGTGATTGCGGCCTTATCATGTATGCTACCGCTTTAGATCTGCATAATATATTTTGCCGAAGGGATTTGTGGCAATCATAACTGATTATACGTACTAAAAAACGCTATTACTGAATTTTAGATCATCTTTTTCTAGATTAAATCACCTATTATTTAGTTCATTTATTTTCATAAAATATGCATAAATAGCATTTGCATATTCTTTTATCTCTCTTATTCTGACATTATTCGGGTATTTTTTCAAATCCAAGTTCGCAAGAGGTTCAACATATTTTTCCATAATTTTTTTTCTTCGTTTTTCGAATACCTCTATAAAGTTAATGTTTGCAATGTATTCAGTGCTCTTTTCATTCCTTATTTTCTCCACTAGGTTATTCTCGATCAATTCTCGCATAGAAGAGTAGATCATTGGCAGGGAATAACCAGTTTTCTCAGCTAGTTCCCTTATGGTTATGGGCTTCTCTGAAATTGCCAGAACTGAATAAATTGTGCATGGTGCTTCTTTTAGATCCAAATTTTGCATTAATTTTTTCATTATAGCAAAAATTCCATTGCTTTCCATGTTTACTCTCCCATAATGTCAAGGTTCATTGCCTTCTTTGCATAGGGTATTAGCCTTTTAAAAACAAAGCCATGCGTTTTTGCTATGTCCCTCATCAGGTAAAGAGGTCGAACATAGAATGATATATATGCCCAAGATAGCCATTTGAGTATCTGATCCGGCGTGAAATTACGAAGTTTCATCACAGGAGATAATGTTGTAAATTTTCTCCAGTTCATGCTCAGTAAAAGTTTATTCTCCATGACATAATCCCATAGCCTTGTGCCTGGATATGGAGTGGCAATAGTGAATTGTGCAACGGTCACGCCGATGCTCTTTGAGAACTTGATTGTTGTTTTTATGTCTTTTACTGTATCGTCGGGAAATCCGATGATAAAAGACCCTAATGTATTTAATTCCGCATTGTTCGCCTTTCTTACTGACGATTTTGCAAGGTCCAGTGTGATGCCTTTACCAATGAAATCCAGTATCTTTTGAGATCCTGATTCAATTCCAAAGTATACAGTATGCGCTCCCGCTTTTTTCATGCTTTTTGCAATATCCTCATTGAAAAGATTCACTCTCGCTGATGCAGACCACCTTATATCAATGCCTTCCTTGTAAATCCTCTCTGTTAATTCAATGGCTCTCTTCATATTAAGAGTGAACGTATCGTCAAGGAACTCAATATCCCTTTTATTGTACTTGTATCTTAAAGTCTTTAGTTCGTCAATTACACGTTCAACTGAATGCCCCCTCCACTGTTTTCCAAATTGCAATGAAGACGAGCAAAATATGCAGTTATACGGACAGCCCCTGGAAGTCATTATAGTTCCAAATTGGGTATTGTCTATCTCGTACTTATCCATCGGCAGTAAATCCCATGAAGGTTCTGGTATTGAATCTACATCGCTGATAAGGGTTTCCTGGGTATTGTTCATTATACCATTTCCCTTCCTGTAGGCAATGCCTCTTATTTCTTTATAGTCCGTCTTTTTTTCAAGTGCATCAAGTAAGCCTGAAAAAGCTATCTCGCCTTCACCCTTAACCACATAATCAATGTCGGGACTTTCCTGCAATGTCTGTTCAGGCACAAAAGTGACGTGAGGACCACCTATGACAGTTACAGTCCCATTAGAAATATCCTTTGCAATCTTTGCCACATCATAAGCATCTGGAATCATTGAAGTTGTAGAGGTAATGGCTACCATATCCGGTGAATACTGTTCCATGATTTTTCTGAGCTCTTCAAAGGTAAGGTTTTCCACAAGCGAATCCACAATCTTTGCATCATGACCCTTTACCCTTGCCACCGATGCAAGATACGCCAACCCAAGCGGCGGGCCTGTAGTGCCAATAACGCTCTTTATTGCCGAATCTGTTGGAGGTGAGACAAAAAGTATTTTCATTTCTTCCCGCCTGCTGAAGTGACATACACTTCTCTTATTATATCATCATACATTTTCTGGTTGTAAGTGCAGCCTGGATCCGGTGCGAGATAATTGCCAAAGTAGCCGTATGCCCTTGCTCTGCAGCCACCACAAGGATTCCTGAACGCGCATGATTTACAGTTTTCCTCGTAAAGATTCCTATCTCTTAATTGTTGTAGATCACTAGAATTTTCCCAGATCTCTTTGAAGCTCTTTTCCCTTATGTTCCCAACCTTTATTGGGAGAAATACGCATGGACCTATATCCCCGTTGTCTTCGATGGACGCGTAGAGCCTTCCTGCACCGCAGCCACCTATGAATTCAGCCAATCCGACTCCGGTTTCCCCGTAATCTGCAGATGCAAAATGAGTGGGAGAATACGTTTTCCCAGTCCCTGCAAGAACCCTTTCAATACCGACTTGCGAATATGTTGGACTTGTTGAAAATATGTCAATTTTCTTTTCCTGCCACCTGTCATAGAGATAATTCAGCAGATCAGACCTCTCTTTTGGTGATAAATCCTGAGAAATTATGTCCTTTCCCCTGCCTGTCGGAACAAAATTGAACACTATAAACTTTTTCACGCCTAGCTCTATTGCGATGTCTATCATCTGTGAGATTTCACCAAGATTATATTTCGTGGCTGTGGTTGCAATAGCAGTATCAAATGCCCCTGTCTGAACCACATTCTTTATACCCTCAACTGTTCTCTGCCAGGATCCTTCCACGCCCCTGAACATATCGTGCGTCTTTGGTTCTGGAGCATCAAGGCTTACCTCTACATATTTTATGCCGATATTTTTCAACCTTTCAACATTCTCTTTTGTCAACAATGTTCCATTTGTAGCAATCGTTGTGTACATGCCTTTTTTCGACGCATACTCTGCTACTTTCCAGAAATCTGGGCTGATCAAAGGCTCTCCTCCAGAGAAGGATATCATAGTCACTCCCGCTTCATCAAGTTGGTCTACCACATTCAATTTTTCCTCTAAAGACAGCTCATCCATATGTTTGTAAGGCCCCGCATTCGCATAGCAGTGCAAGCATTTTAAATTACATTGCTTGGTAATGTTCCAGACTATGAGCAACGGTGCTTCGAAAACCTGTGGTTTTGTGATCCCATACTTTGCTACAGACCTGAGCGTTAATGATACACCTTTTCTGACAAAAGGTTCCTTTAATGCAGTTTTCACTGCTGCCATATCATTTATGCCAAATGTCTTCAACGCTCTTCCCAACGCTGCTTCAATGGTTTTAACTTCCATTTTTTCGCCTACAGAATTGGATTTTTCAACGCCTGCAAAGACAGCCAACGTATGCTCGAATTTTTTTGGCGTGGTCATTCTTTTCATAATAAATTTTGCAAATCTGTTGTCAACAATCTTCTGAAACTGGGATACAAGCTTCGTTGTATCTATTTTACCTGTATATGCGGAAACTACATCTCCAGCTGTTTTTTCATCCATTTTTGTCACCTTCTTATATAACATTGTTCCATCATTGATCGCCCGCCCACCATGGCTCTTTCTTGGCCGTTTATAAAGACCTCTGGAATTAAGGTTTCAAACTCCACTGCAAGTGAAAGGTCTCCGTGTGCCATTATGACTATTTCCAGATACTTCTTTATTATCCATGCTTTCCACATTATTTAAATTATTATAATTCTAGTAATTATCAATAAATATATAAATATTTATTACAAAAATTGTTAAAATTAGATCTTTCTTTTTTAACTTTTAAGCTTTAAGCCATATAAAAAGCCTGTAAAAAAGGGCAGTACTCTGTTTTGCCATGAAAACAGTAATTTTCACTTTATCCAAGATAAATAGAATTGAAAAATCAAAGGTCAATTTTTGCAAAGAAATATGATAAAAAGTTAAATACTTGCAATATAATGTAACTCTGCTGAGGTAAATATTATGGCAGAAACAAAAATATGTAGTGTTGCCGGATGCAATGAAGAATCTTACAAAACAGTAGGAAAAGATAAAGCAATGAAAATTTTCAATTTGAAAGAGGGAGAAAAAAGAGCTCACTTATGCAAAGAACATTATAAAGAATACAAGAAAAAAACTAAAAAAGAAAGAGAAATAGACCGTGTTGGATGGGTCTAAACTTTATTCACTTAAAAAACTTAAGTACCTTATTCAGACTATCAAGTATTTATCCTTTCCTAACAACGGAAAAATATCAGATCTATATTCAAGGAATTTGCATAATCTACTACACTTTTTGACCTATGCGTGCTAAAATTATCCAATATAGCAATGATCCTTTTATCCCCATTATTTTCCCTTATTTTTAATAGGAAATCCTGAAAATCTTCAACTTTAGAATGATCTTTAAAATCAATCACATTCACACCATTGGTTTGGACCATTTTAGATTTAGACAATATAAGAAGAGAATATATATATCTTAATAGATATAAGTTCTTGGGATCACTATACGAGCTCTTAAAGTTAG
>JBMFWH010000027.1:0-18272 GCA_049965455.1 Thermoplasmata archaeon
TTAATATCGCAATGGCAAGACCGGTCTTTGAAACGGAAAAGTAACCAGCGAAGGCAGAGAGCGTATGGCACTTGTGCATATCCGGCAGCACAGCATGATCCGATTGCTAGCGCCAGAATAGATATGGTATTGCAGGTATCTGCAGCAGGATTAAAAATTGCTGATCATATCTAACAGCATTACTGCACGAGCATCTAAATTCCATGGGTGATATGGAATCTATGAAACTTATTCATTCACAGACGCATACTCTTCATTGTTCTTGTCCAGATAATTTTCAGAGATCACTGTGAGATCGTTTACCAGATCTATGATCTCTAAAGCCCGGTCAAAAAAATAATCATCTTCCAGATAGCTCTCAAGATCTGCCAATCTGTGGCTTTTCATCCATGCTTCAATATCCCTGTTCATCTTTTTACCTCCTTTAATATGACAAATGTCATAATATAGTAAGACATATATAAACTTTTTTAATGTCTTGTAATATATTAAAAAGCTGAAATTTAGTTTAACCGATCATGCATTATATGCACTAAACATATCAGAGCTTAAGATCGCTAGAAATCACAATGCAGTCGCTCTGACAGTATTTTTTTATTCTGCATCCGTCGCCCGGATATACGGATCCTGTGCATTTTGAATATTTTCTGCAATATGATTACTCTGCACTTTCCATTATCTCTATATGCAATAGTATTCAGTGCCTTGAAAAGCGCATTTCATGGCGCTAGCTCAGGCACAGAACCGCTCGATCATGCTTTTCATAATGTTTTTTTCTTCCTCCGAAAAATAATCCTGGTTCATTGCATCTTTCAGATAGTTGCACAATTCGATCTTTTCTATCTTTTGCGACGATAGCGCGTGTTCTATATGCTCTATACCGTTCTTTTTGTTTTTAGCAAGCAGCATTGCATATGTTATGTTCAGCTCCACGCTATATGGATGCGCGGTTACATGCGTGCTGCATGTTTCTAGAGCCTTATCCAGCATGCCAGTGCGCTCTAACAGCTCTATTTCTGCAAAATCGAGGTACGGATCATCTCCATATTTTTTGAACGCTTCATCAACCAGCTTTTTTGCTGCGTCCAGTTTATTGAGCCTTATGTACATGAAAAACTTGGCAATGTACGATGAACTGCTGGTATCTATTTTTATAGCCCGGTCATACTCTCGCTCTGCATCATCGAATCTCTGCATCTTTCCGAACACTGCAGCCTTGTTTATGTACCATACTGGCTCTTGCGGATCTTTGGATATCGCGTACTCAAGCAGCTTTAGCGACTCGTCAAACCGGTTCAGCTCCTCGAAAATCTCCGCTTTTAATAGATACGAGTCCAAGAGATCAGGAACTTTATTTATCAGGGCATCACAGTATGTAAGTGCCTCATCGTATCTTTCCAGCTTTTTCAGTATATAGATCCTATTATAAAGAAGTTCTTCGTTGTCCGGGTACTTGAGTATAACCGCATTGATGAGCTCGAGCGCACTTGTATAATCTTTCATTCTTTTCAAAGCATCGATCTTTGCAAGCTTTGGCTCTAAATTGTCAGGCGTCAATCTTATAGACTCGTCAAACTCTGCAATCGCATTCTCATATTCTCTCATTATCATGAACACAGTTCCTTTTACAGTATGCACAAACGCGCTAGTAAACTCGTCAGGGCGGTATGAGAGCGCACGGTCATATTCGCTCAACGCCTCCGAATACTTATGTTTTATATTCAATAAAGACGCTTTCTGAAAATGATAGTAAAAATTGTCATGCTCTAATAACTCCAGAACCTGATCTGCCTCGTCAATTCTGTTCAGATCTATCAACTCTGAGATTTTCAGGTGCTTTAAATCCAAATCATCAGGAACGAGCGTGATCATGCTATCCAGAAACTTCAATCTTGCCTCGACATCGTCAACTTCTTGCAATACGCCTCTCGCGTAAGAGCGCACCGGCTCATTGTAGCTGTGCGCGCCCACGATGATGTAGTTATATGCCTCCTGATACCTGCCCAATAAAATGAGCAGTGTTGCACGTTCTTCGATCACGTCCATGTCCGGGTCTAACTGCGCAAAATCTCCAAGCTCTTGCAGTGCAGCAGCATAGTTTCTCACCTCTTTCAACATCAGGTATTTTCCTTGATGCGCGTCAATGTCTTCAGGATCTGCCTCAATGGCACGATTGTACAAGTTCAATGCATTTTCATAGTCTTTGAACATTGCAAACGCAGTAGCCTTGCCAATGTACCTGAAACTGTTTTTTTGGTCCATGTTTATGGCCATGTCAAAGTTGTTTAGTGCCTCATCTTTATGATTCAATGCTGCGAGTATGTCTCCCCGTTTTTGGTAGAAGTCTGGATCCCTATTATCTAAGCTAATCGCCAGGTTTAGCTCGTTTAGCGCCTCTTCATATCTCTTCAATTCCTCGAGAACCATCGATTTCTGGAACTTGATCTCAGCATTGCGAGGATACAGACGCTGTGCGCTTTCAGATTCTCTTAATGCTGTATCATACTCTTTGATCTTGTAATAATACCGGATTTTCAAAATCAGGAAGTTCAGATCATCAGGGCGGATCGATTCCAGCTCTTTCAGCTCTTTCTCAACATTGTCATAATCCTCAAGCAGCAACAGTGTTCGGGCCCTGAACACATGGCTTGGAACGTCCATGTAATCGAGTGATATGGCCTCTTCAAACTTCTCTAAAGCCTTCTCATACATTCCCCGATCTAACAGATCTAACCCTTTTTCAAATGCTTTTTTCTTCAAGTGATCTTTATCAGTTGCCATGATCTTGCATCGTATCGAGATATATATGTTTTCTGATACCTGCACGCAATTCGTTCAAAAAAAATTAAAGAGAAAGGTATATGTACAGTGTAGCACCTGCACCGCCAATTGTAGGCCCTTCTTCATACTGCACACCTTTCAAAGACGGAGTATAGTACCAGAACCAGTTAACTTGCTGAGTGTACACGAACGCGGTCATGTTTACAACGATGTCTTCTGCAGCATCATAGTATTTCAGCGATTCTGTTATGTTTTCGCATGTCTGCGCAGTAGCAACGTCCTGCTCCATCTGCAGCACTTGCGGAGTCTGGTTGTAGTTCAAGATCGAGTAGTCCAGTCCGATCATAGAGACATTAGTACCGTTTATCTGCCATGGCTGTATGTAGTCTGACGGAAATGGATAATCGGGTACAAATCCGGACATGGCGATCGGCGTCGGATCTTCAAACGGAACGTCATATCCCATGATCTCTGAGAAGGTCATGTACATCGGCGTCATGACGATGTTCGGGTCTATGGATTTCAGTGCCTGACCCCACATTGCTGCTGCTGAAAAATCAACCGGGTCTCCAGCGTATACTATGGCCGGTATGTTGATGCTTATATTGTATTCTCCCGATTCTTCCAGATAGTGTTTTGCAAGCGTGAGATTGTAGGTTGGAAGAGTCACGCCTGCAGCAGCCATCTGCTGTGGCGTCTGATAGCCGGGCATGCCTTTCGGTATGTATCCAACGTATCCAGACGAAAAGTTTGCGCCATATTCTTTGTTGCCGACTAGGTTGTTCAGATATAGCCCGTAATTGAAAGAGTCTGCAAATGCTCTTCTCACATCAAGATTGGCAAAATAATATTGCGGTACGTGAAAGTTCGGGCCGAGAGAGGACAATAGAGATTCGTCAATGTCAGGATTGATTGTAAAACAGTACAGGCTCATTGTTGGAAACGAGTATATTTTTATGTTTCCCATCGCCTCTTCTTTCGCAATGGTGGAATAATAGTAATTTGGCAGCCCGTAATATATGTCTGCAAGACCACCTTTCAACATTAACAGCTCTGTTTCCGGATCCTTGATCCAGTCTATCTGCACTGTGTCGTTAGCCTTGTGGCTGTATCCAGGAATTCCTGAGATCGGAGTATAGTCAGGATTTGGAACCAGCGTTATGGACTGACCCGCCACATAATCCAGTATCTTGTACGGTCCCGAGCCCATCGCATTGTACTGGATATATGTATTATAATCCACCTCATTTGCATACTGTGTGTAGTTTGCAAAGCCTGCAGCATTGAACGCAATGCCCGCGCCATGAGATACGAGCCAGTTCCAGTCCAGTATTGCAGAATAGTAAAGGTCTGAAAGATACTCTAAAAATGCAGGATTGGGCTGCATAAGATGGAACGTGATGCTCTGAGACTGGTTGCTGTAAGTGATTGCATGCGTGATGTTCTGATACGATGTAGCATTGTTCGCAAATCCGCCACCGGGCAAAAGATCTGAGGCAATGACCCAGCCTGGAGTGCCGGGCGAGCCTTGCACAAACAACAGTGCTCTCACATAGCTTACATACGCGTCCCAAGCAGTCAAGGGATCTCCGTTCGAGAATTTCAAGCCGCTTCTAATATAGAATGTATAGTTCAGGTAGTTTGAAGACAGCCCGCCATTTGAGATTGTGGGAATGTTGGTGGCAACCATCGGAAAGATGTTTGATTCGTTTACTGAAGAGCCGTTGTAAGCGAGCAAAGTCTCGTACACGTTCAATATCACTTCCCCTCCTACCATCTCGTAGTCAATGTCAGGATCGAACGAGTACGGGCCTCCAGGCACAAGCTCTGCATTTATGATCTCGTTGGCATTGGTGGTTGCGGCCATGCTTTTAGAAAGCTGTGCTACAGTACCCGCAGGCACGATCAGGATCGTGTATTCATAACTGCTGTTTTCACATATTACGCCAGATAGTATTTTTGAAAGCTCTGATACGGGATAATAGTTATATGTGTTACCATGTATAGTGTAATTTAAGCTGGTATAATTGGTGGCATTGAACGTGATCATGCTCAATGTGATCACATAGGTACCTGCAACAGTATACATGTATGATACGTTGTCAGGCATGATCGAGCTGGAAGTATTGTTAAAAACTGCATAATCAGTCTCTGTGGCACCGTTTCCAAAGTTCCAGATATAATAGCCGACGGTCCAGTTCGGTGCTGTAGGAGGTTGTAACGATGATCCAGACATGGTTATGGCAGAGCCGTTCGTGAATATCTGGGCACTGCTTATTATGACAGGCTCTGTGATCTTGCTGGCCAGTGCTGGAGATACAGTATTTGAATTGACTGTGATGGAAAGTATGCTTGCCAGATTATTTACCTTCACGCCGTTAATGGTAGCATACGCAGTAACCAGGTATTTTCCAGGAACTGTATACGCATGCGTGGCAATGTATCCGTCCGCACTAGCAGAATAGTTGGCATTGGCTATGATTCCGTCTCCAAAATTGATCAGAACGCTGTTTGCAGAGCCGCCAGTAGCAAATGCTATAAAAGATATGGATTGTCCAACAGTGGTAAATGTTGAGCTGCTGGTTACAGACAGTGTAGGAGTTGATGATTTTTGGGGCTGGACAATTGCTATTACGGATACTATCAGGATTATCACTACGACAATTGCGATTATTCCGTATAACGCTTTTTTGTTCATAGTATTCATCTCTTTTTTAATTACAAAAATAATTCAGAAAGTTTGATGCAAGATGGAATGTCTAAAACTATTATTAAACTTTCCGCATGCAATGTGGATGAAAAATGCTCGTTAATGTAATAGGTCACGATTCTGAAGTTAAGTTTTCATGAAAGCTAGTATTATGCGTAATTTTACTGTATTTAAAAGATAGATAATATATTTTATTTTGTAATAATAAATTAAAAATATATTGTATTTATTGTATTAAAGGCACTTTCTGTTATATCGCTACGTCATAATCGTGACAAGTTACTCGTTAATACAAACTTTAAATAGCAGTGCTGGTATAGATTATAATATGGCAGAAGAACAATCGATAATTGAGAGCTTCATCGAAGCTATCGAAGGCACTAAAAGCACGGCAGAGTTTGTGTTTGAAAATTTAACAATCAAGCTTCCGGGCATGAACACCTCAATAATCATAAACGGAAAAGTGAGCGTGACGGCTTTACCGATACACAGCAGAGGAAATGAGCAAAGTGCATAATTTGCCAAAGTCTCTCTACAGTTTCTCTGGAAAGGTGGAAATTGCAGTGAACGGAACGCATCTTGCAGTTGCAAAGCTGAACAGGAACAGCATAGACATCCAGATCGAAAATGAGACGCTGTTTCGAAATATTGTGCAAAAATTGCCAGTCAAGATACATACGATCATCATATTAAGCAAATTATCGTTGATTCTGTACAGAGCAGGGCTAAGCATGCACTTAGAAGATAGCAAAGGCACGTTGCTGAGCCTTGGCAGCGGCACTTATTCATCGCTCAGAAAAGCAAACGTGAAATTGTTGAGGCTGAGAAAATATCTTTAGTATTCTCCTGATTTAAATATGGTAGGATAGATTTCAAAAGGATGATCGATAATAATAAAAAAAACTATCATTTTGTAGAAATGTTTGAATTTTTCAGAAAAAAAGTGCATAAAGGTTAAATAGTGCACACTGTATTGATTAAATCATGGAACCATTTTATTTTAAGTCGTATGACAGGGTAATAGGAATAGCGTGTGATCTGGAAAGTTTGCTGTACAATATCAGATGCATTTCAAGTTTTGACAGAGAGGCGATAAACTGGCACGTGACAGAAGGGCATATCGCTATGTGGCTCGATTATATTGGGCATGCAGAGCTTGCTGACAAGCTCAGAAACGCAAAAAATTCAGATGCTGCAATAGAGATAATCAGAAAATATGTGGAAGATAAAACAAGTTCTGCGGCAGACACAAAGATTGCAAGAGAGAAAAGCATGGCGGGTAAAGAGCCGTATCAGAGAAAACAGGCTGTGCGAAAGAGGTAATATCAGAAATTCAATCCATGACTTTATCATAGAATATTTGTTCGCAAACTCTCTTTAGTTACAGTGATAAAAAAAATTATGAGCATCAAAATATTATTCTCACGTCTGTTGCATAAGCATTGTTCTCGTTGACTATCAGCGGGTTTATGTCCATCTCCTTGATGTTCAGGTCCTCGATCATCCTGGATATGCGCGTTAGCGCGCTTACTGTTGCTGATATATTGTAGTTTCTCTTTCTGGCATTGAGCAACGAGTACACTTTACTCTCTTTCAGCATTTCGAGAGCTTCATCTTCAGACACTGGCGATAACCCGTAGCTGATGCTCTTGATCACCTCCACGTATATGCCGCCGGGGCCGATGAGCACTGCAGGCCCGAACGCCGGATCTCTAAGCCCGCCAATAAATACCTCCACACCGTTCAGCTGCTGCTGGATCATCACTCTGGGCGCCTTGGATATAAGCGTGTTAAAAGCCTTCTCTACATCCTTCTCTTCAACGTTCATGATCACGCCTCCAATCTCAGTCTTGTGAATCGGCTCGTCTGATGACACTTTCATCACTACCGGAAATCCGATTTTCGCAGCCACTTTCTTTGCATCCTCCAAATTCGAGACCACGCTCCATGCAGGCACTCTTATTCCGTACAGTTCCAGCAACCTGAAAGATTCTTCATCGTTCAAAAACTGCTTGTTTTTCACTATTTCCATTGCTCCGCTGATCGGCTCTGATGTTCGATATTTTATGGATGCAGCCCTCATATCAGACACGTACTTGATCGCTTTCACAGCATCTTCCGGAAAGCTGAATGCGGGTATGCCTGCCGACGTTAATATTCGCAATGCCGGCTCTGAGTCAGAGCCCATCAATACCCCCACAACCCTCTTTCCCTTGTATTTGATGAGCACCTTCGCCACCTCTGTGCAGCTCACTATCGCTAGAGCCTGGACCAGCACCAGCTTTGTGCATTCAAGGTTCTGCACTATGTCCAGAGCCTGCCTGTATCTTTCTCCGTTCGCGTCTCCAGACAGGTCGAGCGGGTTTTTAGGCTTGCTCTGGTCAGGCAGTATTTTTCGCAGTTCTCGGTCCATCTCGTCCGTGAGAGAAACAAGAGACAGCGACTCTCGCTCTATCTCGTCTGTAGTGAGCACTCCGTGCCCTCCAGAGTTGGTTATGACCAGTATGTCTTTTAGGTACTTCTCATCTGACTGTATGATGTTTATCATGTTCAGAAAATCATCAAGGTTGTCAACCAGCACGCCTCCTACCGTCTTCACAGCGGCCCTGAACAGCTCAATCGATCCGGCAATGCTGCCCGTGTGCGTCTGAACTGCCTGCGCTCCGTATTTTCCAGTTCCTCCTTTTATAAATATTATGGGCTTTTTGGCAGTGATGTCAGGAACGGTGCTTAAAAACCGTGTTCCGTCCGCCACGCCTTCCAGATATGTGAATATGGAGCTGGTGTTGATGTCATCTGCCAGAAACTCGAATATGTCAATCTCGTTAATGTCAGTCTGGTTTCCCAGGCTTACAAAATAGCTCAATCCTGTTTTCGTTCTCTGGGCCCAGTCTAGCATATATGCGCCCATGCCTCCAGACTGCGCGACTATGGCAATGTTTCCGATCTTGACGTCCGCGTAGGCAAACGTGGCATTGAATGCAGGGGTTGTAAAGCCCATCGTGTTTGGCCCGAGAAACCGGATCCCGTATTTTTTTGCGATCTGGGATACCTGTTCTTCCAGTTTTGCGCCCTCTTCGTCAACCTCCCTGAACCCGGAGGTGATGATGACCGCTACTTTAGTGCCGATCTCGCCCACCTCTTGCATGATCTCGGGCACACCTTCTCTCGGTATGCTGATTATTACTAGATCTACCGGCGCTTTTATGTCTTTCAATGATTTATATGCTTGGATGTTCTCGATTGTCGAAACCTTGTTGTTTACTGGATATATAATTCCCTGATACGTGGATTTGATATTTCTTAACAGTATATTTCCGATCTTGTCTTTGTCCCTCGATGCTCCCACTATCGCTATAGATTTTGGATGAAACAAATTTTCTAACATGGATCTAAACATACTGCTCATCGTATATAACCATTTCTAAGATTATCATGATAAACATTGTTTGATCATGGTAAATGATTGTGAACTTGCAAATTAAAACAGAGATAATGAATGACCGCAGGAAAAAAATCATGGTAAGATTTAATAATGTTTTTCTATATTACAATATGGATGATAGTAATTCATGCGATATGGAACAACAGTAGCGGTGAGTTATATGTCTGGGGCGAAGATTCTAGCAAATTTTCAAATAATGCGATCGAGAACGCACATCCTTTTGCATGCTCAAAACGGGATATGACGAAGATCTTGAAAACAATCAGCTCCGTAAGCAAAGTTAAAAGCACAGAGATACTATTTAGTATTCCCTCTACTGATACCATGCCAGGTCCATCTCATCACCTTATAATTGAAGACTATTCTTCTTATTCCAAGCCTGTAGTGATGAAAGAGTGGAAAATACCGGTATTAAAGATGGATCATAGACAGGCAGTAGAGTTTTTAATAAATTTACAACCAAACCCTCCTGAAAAAATAGTATATGGGGATACTCTTATATTCTGGAGCATGACTGCGCAATTTGCGCTCGAGCTCATAGCAAAAGGTAGCTATCTACCATCGCTGCAGCAGATAAAGCAGGATCATGAATCCTCTTATCTGGCAAGATGGCATCTGAATTTCAGCAGGAGTGATGCGGAGAAAGCAGCCTTGCTCGCAAAGATGCTGTTTCCCATGTGCACTTATGACCATTCAATCGCATATGACGAACTCACTAATTTCCTGAACGTTTATATAGACACATATATCAGAGCCTACGGTTCTATTCTCAATCTAAACACAACTAAGGCCAGCAATATTAGCGATGCCTGGTTTTTATCACTTTTCTCAGATCCAAAGCTTACTAAAAATTTAGAGGCTGTTGAAAGTTTTTATACCCAAACAACTTTTTGGCTAAAACAGGCACAAAATACAAGCCTCAATTCTCCATTTCGAACATGTTTTAAAGTAGAGCCAGAATCTGACAATCGCTGGAACGTTCAGTTTCTGTTGCAGGCAAATGACGATCCCAGCCTGCTCGTACCTGCAGCGCAGGTTTGGCACTCTTCCAAAAACATCAAGTTTTTGAACCGGAACTTTGAAAACCCGCAGGAACGATTACTCGAGGACTTGGGCCGGGCATCCAGGTATTTTCCAGAACTGGAAGAGAGCCTGAACAGTCATGCACCAGTTTCCATATCCCTTGACACCGCCCATTTTTACAATTTTCTGAGGCTCGCATCGCCCGCCCTGGACGACATGGGATTTGGCATACTGCTGCCGACATGGCTCCAGAAAACTGAACGCATAGGGGTAAAGCTAACTCTCAAGCCTACAAAAACCTCAAAAACCAGCTCCGGGCTTCTTGGGCTGGACGGTATATTGAAATATGATTGGACGGTCGCAATAGGAGATCAGTCTCTGAGTGAGAAAGAGTTCAAGAACCTGGCAAAGCTCAAGGTTCCACTCGTAAATATCAGGGGAAAATGGGTGGAGGTCAAGCCTGATGATATAGAGAAAGCTATTAATTTCTTTGAAAAGACACACAAGAACCGGCTGAGCATGGGTGAGGCGCTGAAACTGAACCTTACTGGTAGTACAGAACATACCGGCTTGCCGGTCACAGAGCTGGAGGGAGAGTCTGAACTGTCCGAGATTCTAAACAGCCTGAAAGACAATACGAAGCTTCGCAGTGTCAGAGTTCCAGAATCTTTTAAAGGCACACTTAGAGAGTATCAGGTTAAAGGGCTGTCATGGCTTCATTACATGTCGAGCTACGGGTTCGGTGCTTGCCTTGCAGACGACATGGGACTGGGAAAGACAGTACAGTCAATAGCATTGCTGTTGCATGATCAAAATTCAAAAAATGCGTCATTGCTGGTATGTCCGATGTCGATTGTGGGAAACTGGGTCAAAGAGCTGCAAAGATTCGCGCCGACGATCAAGGTGCTGGTGCATCATGGCGGAGACAGGCTGAGCGGCAAAAAGTTTCTGGAGATGGTGAAAAAGCATGATATCGTGATAACCACCTATTCTATCCTGCAGAGGGACATATTCGCAATCTCAAAACCAGAATGGAACTACATAATTCTGGACGAGGCGCAAAACATAAAAAATCCAGAGACCAAGCAGGCTCAGGCAGTGCGGCAATTGAAAGGAGCACATAAAATCGCGCTCACGGGCACACCCATTGAAAACAGGCTCACGGAGCTGTGGTCTATCATGGAGTTTCTCAATCCTGGGTATTTAGGTCCGTTCAAAAGTTTCAGAAATAATTTCACGGTTCCGATCGAGAAATACCATGACATGGATAAGGCCCGGATACTGAAAAAGATGGTTCAGCCATTTATACTAAGAAGATTGAAAACAGACAAGAGCATCATAAAAGATCTGCCTGAAAAGCTGGAGATGAAAGTGTACTGCAACCTGACAAAAGAGCAGGGCACGCTCTACGAGGCCGTGGTAACTGATATGATGGAAAAGATAGAGGCATCGGAGGGCATAGAGAGGCGGGGGCTGGTGCTGGCCACGATCATGAAGCTCAAGCAAATCTGCAACCATCCTACCCAGTTTTTAAAGGATAATAGCAAGCTAGAGCTGAGATCTGGAAAACTAGCAAGATTGAAAGAGATGATTGAAGAGGCGATTTCTGAGGGAGACAAGGTGCTGGTATTCACGCAGTTTGCAGAGATGGGAAGCTTGCTGAAACGGTACTTGCAAGATCAGTTTCAGGCAGAAGTGCTGTTTTTGCATGGTGGCACGCCTAAGAAGCAGAGAGACGTGATCATCGATAGATTTCAAAGTTCAGATCCCTATAGTCCAAAAGTATTTGTTTTATCATTGAAGGCGGGCGGCGTGGGATTGAACCTCACAGCAGCGAACCGCGTATTTCATTTTGACAGATGGTGGAATCCGGCCGTGGAAAACCAGGCTACAGACCGCACGTTCAGGATAGGGCAGCTTAAAAACGTGTACGTTTACAAGTACATAGTTACGGGTACCATTGAAGAACGTGTGGATCAGCTCATAGAATCAAAGAAAGAGCTGGCAGAGCAGGTCATAGGATCTGGAGAAGAGTGGCTTACAGAACTGTCAACCGGAGAGTTGAGAGAGCTGTTCAAGCTTAACAGATCAGCGGTGGAGGATTGATAAGGATGAGCAGGTACTGGAATGACTGGTATTACAAGCCTACATCAAGAATAAGGGTAGACAACGGCATCAAGGCAAAGCACAAGTCCGGAGACTTTTCAGATCGTTGGTGGTCCAAAAGATGGATTGAGGTGCTCGAATCGTTCAATATCGGTGCTAGGCTGCAGAGAGGGCAGAGTTATGCACGAAGCGGCCAAGTTTTGGAGATACATATAGACAAAGGCACAATAACAGCCAAAGTGCAGGGATCCAGGCCTAAACCATACGATGTGACGATACAGTTAAAGCAGCTATCCGAGCAAGAATGGAGCAGGATCATAGAGTATATGGCCTCCAAGGCGATCTATGCTGCAAAGCTGTTAAACGGGGAAATGCCCAGAGACATTGAAACTGTGTTCAAAGAGATCCATATTCCCCTGTTTCCAGAAAAGTACATGGATCTGGAAACAAGCTGTAGCTGCCCGGACACTTCGAACCCGTGCAAGCACATTGCTGCGGTATATTACATCTTTGCTGAAAGATTTGATGAAGATCCGTTTTTGATATTCACGCTTCGAGGCAAGAGCAAGGATGAGATCATGGCTATTTTGAGAAACAAACGGGACGTGAATGAGACGAAAGAACCGCCAAAAGAGAAAGAGGCGGAGAAAATCAGTTTAGAAAGTTACTGGGCTCCTAAGATACCGCTTGATTCATTTTACCTGAGCTCCAATATTACTGACAATTACAAGCTTACATTGCAAAAACTCGGAGATCCGGGATTTAAAATATTCGGAGAAGATGCTACAAAAATAATCGGAGAAGTTTACGAGAAAGCGCGGGACAAGGCTCTAAAACAGATAAAAAAGATCAATGATGAGATCATATTAGAATAATAGGTGGATCCATTAATACCACCGATTATCCGTATATCTACATCATGATTTCACAGACTTGTTCACCTGCTCATTCATAGTTTTTGCGGGTCTTAGAAGCATCTCCCAGACAAAGAATATGGCTGTTATGATTGCGAATATCCACAATGTCGTTGTGAATCCCAGATACTTCAGAGATGCCATGTAGCCAACCAACGGCATGAGCACGGACATTATCATCATCGAGGAACTGAAGAACGATGTAGATGTTCCAATTTCCTCGGGCTTGAACGATGTGTTTGCGATCTGTATCCCGAGCGTCCATGCTATTCCGTCCGGTATAGCCGCTATCAGAAACGCAAGCACGAAGAATATTATGGATACCGAGCTCAATGCCAAGAAAATCGCTGCAAATAGTGCAATGGTGACTGCAAAAATCATATATGGTCTCCTGTTCTTGATTGGCGATTTTAATCTTATTATAAATCTGGTTATGACGTCACCCACAAACATCACGGCAAAGAGATAGAACACCGTGGTTGCAGAAAGGCCCAGAATCCCGCCATATATGACACCGTACGAGAATATTATGTAAAAAGGTATCGTGTACGCAAATGCTGCCAGAACGGCCCAGTTAAACTGCCTGTTTTTGAACAGTGATACGATGCTGGTACTGCCCCTGTGCCCTTTTGCTTCCATGTACTGCAACGCGTATTTTCCTCTCAGCAACAGAACAAACGGTATGGCCACAAACGCCATTATCGCGAAGATCAGAAATATCTCCTTGATTCCAAGATGAAGCATGTATCCGGTTGTGAACGGCGCTATTATGAGCGCGAGAGCAACCCAGAACGAAAACGAAGCCTGTTCTACCTGCCTCTTAGACTGGTCCATAGACGCCATTCCTGCCATGGTCATAAACGAGTCCATGACAAGGCCGGTGATGAAACCGTCAATGATCATAAGAAGATAAACTTCCGCAAAGCCCTTGACAAAGATATACATTGGCATCGTGATCCCGAGAAGCAACAGCGATATGACCTCCACATTCTTGAGCTGGCTAGGCCTGAACCTGCGCATTGCAAAAGCAGCGACGGCAAACGCAACCGTGAACAGTGCAAAGCCTATGCCCACCTCGAAAGAATCCATTCCGAACGCCAGCCCCAACGATCCTATTGAGGTCTGGTAAAACTGAAGCAGGTATCTTCCCAGGAACGCAGCAATGATTATCAGCCACTCTGCTCCGCTGATCAGCCCAAAATCAAGACCTACCTTTCTCCAATTCTTATTATTACCTTTATTGTTTTGATCCATATTTATCACAAATGACTGAATTGTCAGATAATATTTAAACTTTTTGACCGGTCAGTAATATTTATAAATGTGTTTAATATATAGGTCCATGATGAGCAGGAAAGAAGATAGTGAGAAAAAGATAATAAATGCGGCGATAGAGGTATTTTCCAGGGATGGATATGATGTTGCAACGACAGACGAAATAGCCAGAAAAAGCGGGCTGAGCAAAGGCACCATATTTGTGCATTTCAAGAAAAAAGATGATCTGATCCAGAAAGTGGCATTGATGTCTGTTCCTTATGACATCATCACTGAGGCGATTGAAAAAAAATATGCAAAGCCTGAAGACATCCTGACAGAGTTGGGATTATTGTTCATGAATAAATACAGGGATCCGGAGATGCGAGCTTTGTTGATCATGACCATGGCGCACAAAGGAAGGTACAAAAAGATCGAGCAGAGGCTGAAATCTGCATGCATGAACAAGATGGATCTGCTGTTTGGAATGGTGGAAAAGATGATGGATACCAAGATATCCGTGCCGATCAGAAGAGCTTATTTTGGATCACTGCTCTGCTATACAATATGGTGGGACGAAAGTAACAGTTCTCCCGAAGAATACGTAAAAACCCTTGTACAAGATATATTAAAATCCGTAAAAGGCACCGATAAATCCTCTGTATAATATGATATTTTTTCTATATAAGGATAAATATCGATAACCGATAAATTGATATATCGGTTTTCGATACACCTTATGATGATAAAAATGTATGGAGAATTTAGAGATGTAGAAGATCGAAGGAGATGTGGGGAAGGAATGGACCGGAATTGCCATAGCAGGCATCAGAGCCATGAATGCGGAGATAACGAAAGATGTGATAACAAACACACGATGGGGTTTATAGGGCTCAGAACTTTTGTGCTCGAACTGATCAGTGAAGAGCCCAGAAAAGGGTCTGAGATAATGGATGAAATGTCAAGAAGAACTATGAGCCGCTGGAGACCGAGCCCGGGATCCGTGTATCCATTGTTATCTCAACTGGTAGATGATGGCATAATAGAGAAGATGGATAACGGAAAATATAAACTTACAGAAGAAGGAAAAATGGAGATTTCGGATCGCAGGGTTATTATGAGAGGATTTTCAAAACCGGACACGGTTGAAGAAATGATTGCTGAAATAGATGCGTTTCTGGACTATATTATAGATACTGCAGATAATATCAACATAGATAAATCAAGGATTATGCAACTGAAAGATAAGATAGAGCGGTTAATAGAAATAAGAGATGAAAAAGACTAAATAAAAAAATGAAAACATCAAAAATAATACTGAATATACAGATCATACAGACACTCAGCATTATTGTAGCGCTTACGTTTGCGGTAAGAGCCAGCAACAATATTTTGCAGACAACGATTCCGCTTCTGGCCAAGTACAACCTGTCATACGCTCAGATTGATGTTGGGATACTGGTCGCTATAATGTCAGCCGCCGGGTTCATTGCTACGATATTAAACAGCAGAATCAGGGCTCACTACCGTAAATATATATTTATAATATTTAGTATCATATATACCCTCAGCCTGTTTTTATTTTCTCTCTCGAACGGATTTTCAATAATAGTTTATGCCGTATTAAGTGGCCTTGCATATGGATTTATGTTCCCGAACATCATGACTTCAGCCGGCCTTTTTGAAGATAAAAATATCAGAGAAAGAGTGCTTGGAATATACACACTTGCTCTAGCCATAAGCTTGATTGTCGGTCCAGCATTAGAATCTTTGGTGCTCGCACATTATTCGTTAAGATCTTCATTTTTATTTTTTGTACCATTGGGTATTATCTCGGTTGTGCTTTCACCATTTATAAAGTATCCTGAAGAATTTGCGGTAAGGAAAAAGATATCGGTATGGTCAAATCCAGGATTTAAAATCGGGATTTATACTTTTTTGGTGTACAGCATGTCCACTGCAATACTTCTCTCCTTTGGTGGCATATTTGCAAAAAGCAGTTATGATGCTTCATATTCTCTCATAACACTTTTATTTGCACTATTTTTTACCGCCTCGTTTGTAACCAGATTACTGTTTTCCATGTACAAAATAGGTAGGCTTCTGCCATATGTATTAATGATGATGACTATCTCTATTTTTGGTTTAACTTTAATATTCTTTAGCAATAACATAATTATATATGCTGTAGCTTTTGTAATTCTGGGAGTGCCACATGGCCTGGGTATGCCCATTGCCATGTTCTCAATAAATAGATCATTTCCAATGAATGAACGGAACAGGGCTAACAGTTATTTTACATCTACAATGATGCTAATGCTTATTGTAATGCCTTTGCTGGGAGGCACAGTTCTTCAATTCATCGGGTTCAGGTTTCTGCTGCTATATATGGTACCTGCTGTAGTTGTACTATTAGTGCTTAGTTTGATGATTGTTAATCGTAAAGAACTTTAAGATCTTTGTAAATAAGATGCGAAAATTTAGGAATTTGCTACCCAAATAATCTGGTAAATATTGATCGCAGCCTATTTTCAGTTCTATCAATTATATCCAAAAATATTATCATATTGCTTTTAAATATTAGACGCAGATTGAACAATAGTATCTCGACGCTTCACTTAATTTCATCCCATGAAATTTTAATTTTCTTGAACAGTTCTATTTTTTCTATTGTGTTCATCTTGTCAAATTTACGGCTTGGAGCGATTCGTCTGTTCCATGCTTGCTGTATCTTTTTAAAAACTTTAGTTGCTTCCTCCTCGTCATCAAGCATCTCTTTATGTTTTAAATTTAGATACTCTTCATTTTTTATATCTAAATATGCAAAAAAATCGTCCATTATGGGACTTACGGATTTGGGCATACCGTACTCATTGGTAAACTCTTTCAGATTCTTTTTTGCATAAATCTGGTTTGGATTGTATTTCAAGCATGTTTTCCAAGCCTTTATAGCCTCATCCTTACGTCTACTTTCCCATAAAGCCACTCCTAGCATCTGATATGCTTCTGCAAGCTCTTCATTAGTACCATCATAAAAATTTTTTATTGCCTTTTCAAAATTCTCAACTGCTTTTTCCCAGTGATGTTTTTGACACTCTATAGTACCTCTCGTATAAAGTGCTGGCGAATAATCTGGATTTATCCTAGTTACTCTATTACACCACTTATTAGCCTCATCGAAATTGTTCTGTGAAATAGATAAAGTGGCGATTAAATTCATGGCTTCTATATTGTACGGTTCATCTTTTAAATATTCTTTCAAAGCTGCTATTGCATCATCATATCTCTTATTTGAGATACAGCTAGATACGTACATCTTAATTTTGTTTTTTACATCTTCAGGTATCTTTGAGATCATAACTTTCAGACTCCAGCCATTCTAATACTCTCTCTTCCATTTTTTCATTACGAAACTTAAACCAGCGCTCACGCTCTTTTGGATAGTTTAGCAACACGTCTTTAAACGTCTAAAAGCGCCTTGACCCTCCAGCGCAATAAACAGTTTCTCTTTTAAATTAGCATTTTTTACAGTATCCACAAAATCCAGCATATCCTGATATTTGTACTCTGTTTCAATATATGGTATTCCAATGTATCTGGTTCCAAATCCCTCTTCGATTTCTTCTTTCAGCTCCTCATCGGTAAAATCATCATTGATATCTATTATCTCTCCTGTTTCAAGATCAATAAAATATCTGTTATCCACAGATCCACTTTCAAATGCGTCTATCAGGTCTGAAAGGGTTACTGGTAAAATCTTTTTCGATTTATCTTCCTTCATATATTTTAATAAATACAATTGTGAATAAAATATTTTCGCTCACTTGATGCTACCAATTTTACTCTATGGATCAATATATTCTGCGGATATTAATCAAATGCTTTTCAAATGAATATCGCAGGATTGATTGTAAATATCAACAAACATCTGACAAGACCTCGTACAGAATCTCCGATCGTTTTTGAGTTTTTTGATAGTTTCATTTATTCATTTATGGAGAAAAAGAACCAGATAGCGCTTCGATAGACAGTTCCAGAT
>JBMFWH010000028.1:0-17534 GCA_049965455.1 Thermoplasmata archaeon
GGTTCAATAAAACTCCACTCATGGGTGGATGTGGAGCCCAGCAACAAGCTCCGAAGCTTTAGCGAGGAGTAGTTGACTGATACCCAACGAACATGTGGCCGATAGATTTTAGGAATATTTAAATAGTATATCGATATATAGATATCTGTTAATAGATAGGTGATTAATATGTTTGGAATGCGAGGTTCCTCAGAGCCTATACATCATAGAGCCAGAGGATTTGTAGGGATAAGATTCTGGATTCTGAACCTGATCTCTAAGAAAGAAATGACAGGAGCAGAGATAATGGAGAGGATTGAAGAATTGTCTATGGGTATGTGGAGACCCTCACCAGGTAGTGTATACCCTATTTTAAAAGACCTGGAGAGAGAGGGATATGTTAAAGCAAGAGAAGATCTGAACAAGAGGTATTATTCTTTGACCCAGAAGGGCTCATCTATACTGGAAGAGATGCTGTGGTTACCTAGACAAAGATTTAGAGCTTTTGAGAGGGTGGATGATGTAAGAGACACAATAGATTGGATGGATGGCTTTGCAGATTTTTTGAAGGAAAATGAGGAAAAATTAAAGAGTGACGCAGAACTATATAGAAGATTTAAGGAAATTAAAGAAAAATTAAATACAATTTGAGCTTATGTGAGCATGTACAAAAATCAGTTGAGAGTCCAATAAAATATTATAGCTCGGAGTTAAGTGATTTATGGAAAGAAAAAATTTGGATCTAGCAAACATAAAAAACTATATAATTCTATCCTTGGTATTTATAATAGCAGCTATGCTCATCAGATTTGCTGGGTATATACTGTTCCAGAACTATGCTTTGTATATTGAATCAATACATATGTTAATGGATGTAATAATTACAATATTGGTAATCATAGTAATATATTTTGTAAGATCACCCATTAACAAAAAATATCCATATGGCCTCTACAAGATTGAGGACCTTACCGCCATTTTAATCAGTATTATGATATTTGTTATGACTTTAGATTTCGCAAAAAGCATGTTTTCTGCAGTTCCAAATCTCTCTATATATACATCAGTCTTTGAGTTTGTTTCTTTGATTCCACTATTCTTGTCAGGATATGTAAAATTCATTGCCGGCAAAAAAATAAATTCGCCATCATTACACTCTGATTCATTTCATGTAATAACAGATGTGCTGGAAGGATCGATAGTGGGCATAGGCTTATATTTAGCTGCAATTTTGCACAGTGAAATTTACTATTATATCGCCTTGATCGTAGCCATTTTAGCTCTCTTTATCATTGCTATAGACATTTTTAAAGATAGCGTATACAGCATCCTTGATCTCCCAAAAAATAAAAAACTGAATTTACAGATCACAAAAATCCTGAGCGGTTTTAAAGAAATTTACAATACAAAGTCTATTAAAGTCAGGTGGGCGGGGCCGGTTACTTTTTTTGAGCTTGTTTTAGAATTCAACCCGCAATTAACCATTGAAGATGCTCATAGTATTACAGATAGAATAGAAAATAAGCTTTATGAAGACTTTCCTTCATTGGAAAGCGTCTCGATACATATAGAGCCAAATATCAGAAATAACTTTAAAATAGGTGTACCTCTAGACAATAATGAACCACCATATATTATCTCAGATAACTTTACGAAAGCCCCATTTTTTGCAAAAGTGATTGTAGAGAATAGAAAGATAAAAAACATGGAGATAGAAAAAAATATCTTTTTTGAAAGTAATAAAAATCTAGCCGGGGCTGAATTTATGGAATATTTAGCTGAACATGAGTATACTGATGTCATAATTATTAATATTGGCGAGATCACTTTCTCAATACTTTTGCGGCATAATATCAAAGTATGGCAGGCGGCATCTCAGGATCTATCTGGCAATCTGGATCTGTTTTTAAATTTCAGTCTGAAAAAATTAGATGCTCCTACCGTTGAAGCTTCATGGAGAAAAAATATGTTGTAAAAAACTGTGAAAATAAAAGAATTTTAAAAAAATTTAATAACAGTAATATAATACTAACATATATGATCTCAATGCATGTTATAAAATCTGGCTCAGAGATACTTTTGGCCGCATGCGACAAAAAATTGCTGGGAAAAAATCTGAAAGATGGTGAACTTAAATTGCATATAAAAAAAGACTTTTATTATGAAGTTTTTGTGGATTCAAGAACTTTTGTAAATGCTCTCAAAATGGCTACAATTGCAAATCTTGTTGGGGAAGAAGTTGTGTCAATAGCGATAGAAGAAGGATATGTAAATAAGGAAAATGTTATACATTTAAAAGATGTACCTTATGCGCAATTTGTAAAAATGATTTAGTGGTTAAATTGGAACTATCTAAAAAATGTCGCTGTCAATTTTTCGTTGAAAATATTAAAAATAGCATCAGTTATCATACTACACATATTTCAAAAAATATTCAAATTAAATTATCCACATAAAAGCTATGCCTTCAACAAAATGAAATAATAAGCAAGTATCAACGAAGAGTTGGCATGATCTAAAAAATATAAGTAAATTATATATAGTATTACTATATACCTATTTCTACTGATTTTGGTGATTGTTATGAAGTTTACAAGATTTGAAAAAGCAAGAATTATTGGTGCAAGAGCATTACAAATATCAATGGGAGCTCCTGTACTTATAGATATTCCTGAAAAGATTACAGATCCAGTAGACATAGCTCTTTATGAATTTGAAAGAAACCTGATACCTATCACAACAATAAAAAAATGATCTCTATACTTTTTATGAACATTTAAATTTTTATATTGTTCATAACTTCCCATTTATCTAATTTTTGTAACTGGTCACTATTATGAAGTGGCAATCTAAAAGAAAGAGCCTTTAATCCAATATATTTTTAATTTATTATTATGAAATAAAATATATTATCTATTCTTTAAATACGGTAAAAGTTACGCATAATACTCTCTTTTATGAAAACTTAACTTCAGAATCGTGACCTATTACCAATTTTTCATAGAAACCGAAAAAAGGATTTAGCTGCTGTTTTTATCTCCATGCCTAATTTATATCCTCTTTTAAATCGATCTCTATTGCATTCAAAGATATGAAAATGTGAATAATAATGAATACTATACCAATGAATAAAGCGCCCAAACTAAATATCATTGTAATAACAATAAATTCATTAATTTGTAAATTTTCAAGAGATGAGAGCAATATCGCAATACTTGAACCGATAGAGAAAAAAATGGCAATATACATCAATAACAGCGCAGTACGCAATACTTTTGCCATTCGAATCAAGGTGAATATTTGCTTTTTATAACATTTTATAAGTCCCTCATTTTTTATATCTTCCTTGATCAATTCCCTGTGCAATGACCTCATACTTTCCATAACCCTTGAATATCTTTCATTTATGCCCAAAATCAAGAGAGCAATTCCAGTAATGATCGCAAGAGGAACAAAAGAATTATTCATAATACTCAGGATATCAATCATGAGTGAAAGAGTATATCTATCGAATATCATAATTTAATTAAAATGATCGTGTCAACTCTTCGTTGATAATTGCTTATTATTTCATTTTGTTGAAGGCATAGCTTTTATGTGGATAATTTAATTTGAATATTTTTTGAAATATGTGTGGTATGATAACTGATGCTATTTTCAATATTTTCAACGAAAAATTGACAGCATCATTAAAATTTCATGTTGTCAGAAAAAAGTAAAAAAAATATTAAATATCCATAACACACTATAACCCCATATGGAACTTAGAGCTGAAAAAGTATCTAAAACATACGGCTCCAAAAATTATGCTTTAAAAGAAGTTTCATTTGATATTGACTTAAATGGAATATTCACTATAATTGGGAAGAATGGTGCAGGAAAAACAACATTGATAAGGATTTCTTCAACTCAGCTATTGCCAACCTCCGGCAAAATAACAGTAAATGGATATGATGTGGTGAAGAATGCTGAAAGTATCAGAGAATTCATAGCTGCCGTGCCGCAGGAAGCAAGAGCCATTCCATGGCTAACCCCGATACAGACGGTATTGTCTTATCTTATGTGGCGTGGTTATTCATACCGAGAAGCAAAGGAAAAGGGGAAGGACGCACTTAGAAGCCTCGGTTTAGGGAACGTTGAAAATGAAAAAAACAGAAAGCTTTCTGGAGGGCAAAAAAGAAAAGTTTTAGTTGCAACCGTCATAGCGAGCGAGGCACCGCTAATATTTTTGGATGAACCAACCACTGGCCTAGACTATCTTTCTCGCAAAGAGCTTTGGAACCTATTGTCCACCATGAAAAAGGATAGATTGATAATATTGACCACCCACTATTTAGAGGAAGCCGAGATACTGGGGGATAAGATAGGCATTCTTGATCAGGGAAAGCTAATTGGAATAGGCAATATAGATGAGTTAAGAGGAAAAATGAAATATCCATACAGCTTGAAAGTTTATTCTGACAAATTAAATATAACTGTGGACGGCGGAGTAATAAAAAAATCAGCAAATGGAGAAACACAGGTATATACAACAAAAGATCAGGTTTATAAAATAGCCATGAAGTTGATAACAGAGAATATCAGGTTTACGGTCCAAGAAGTTTCACTGGGAAACATTTTTGAGTTTTTAGTAGGTGATCACATTGAAGATTAGTAAAAAGTTATTGCACCAGGCCACTGCATCTATCCTAGTAAATTCAATATATGCTATGTTAAACTATCCGGTAGTGCTTATTAACACTTTACTAGCACCATTATCTTTGCTTGCGGTAGTTACATTTGCGAGCCATGGCACCTTGCTTCCTATCGCTGCAGAAGGTGCATTAATAATGAACATGGTTTCAAGCGGAATATCAATGCAAGGTGATCTCTCACACTTAAAAAATGATATGAGATTACAGGATATGATAGTAAGTTCGCCAACTCCCGCAAGTGTTTATGTACTAGGCATGGCAATTTCGGAGATAGTATATTCAATCCCCACAATAACGCTCTTAGTAATATTGAACATTATTTTTGTAAAAATAACGCTTTTAGGAGGAATAACTATTTTTTTCGATATGGCCCTAATATTTACTTTTTCAGTATCTCTAGGATTCTTGCTTTCAACGCTTTCATCAGACATTGTTCAGAGCTGGGCATTTTCTGGGATACTTTCTCCATTATTATCCACAATTCCCCCAGTTTACTATCCAATAAGTTATATTCCATATCCATACCGATATTTATCCTATATATCTCCAACCACTTACTCGGCTGAAATAGCACAAAACGCTGCAGGGTATATACATCTAAGCTATATTAGCTTAGTGCTTACCTGGGCAGTGTTAATAATAGTCACGCTTTTCATGCTGTATCTTTCAGTTAAAAAATCAAAATGGAGAGAATAATTATTAATACCATGAAAAATCAAGTATTTTGTTCATGAAAGGAGTATATATTATATAAGAGATCCGCTATTTATCAGACTATATGGTGATATATCATGAAAAGCAAAGAAAAAGACAATGAATTAATGGTAATCCTTGAAAAAAAGGACCTTATAGAGAGTGATTCCGCATTAAAAATAATAGGCTTGTTTGAAGATTATATGCCTGAAAAAACAGATAAAATATTGATTGCCAGCGGTGCAAAAAAACAGCTTGAAAAATTGAATTTTCACGGAAAGATAAAAGAAGAATTGCTTCTACCATCTGATAAAGGCAATTTATTGCTCATCGGGTTTGGCAAAAAAGCAAGTTTCAATCTTCAACAATACAGAAACATGATTGCACAGGCTTTAAACAGCTCCAAAAAAAGAAAATTCTATACCATTTCCATTGAGCTACCTTCAGTTTTTGAGCCGGAGATAGAGGGATATGAAGCATCGTTTGTTTCGGTGGTAGTAAATTATGAGTTTTCACAGTATAAATCAGAAAAAAATGATAGCATTAAAATCGTGAGAATACACAGTAAATCTAATATTGCAAAAAATATAGAAGAGGGAAGGATAGTAGGAGAGGCTGTTAATTTAAGCAGGACATTAGGCAATCTGCCGCCATCTGTCGGAACTCCGACATATTTTGAGAATGAGGCAAGAAAAATTGAGAGAATAAAAATTACGGTACTTGGCAGAGAAGATTTTATAAGATTGGGAATGGGTGGCTTGGAAGGAGTATCCAGGGCAGCCAGAGAACCTGCAAAATTAATTATTATGGAATACAAAAATTCAGATGGCGCGCCAGAGCTATTAGTTGGAAAAGGCATAACATTTGACAGTGGTGGCTTATCAATAAAATCAGCGGAAGGAATGGAAGACATGAAATTTGATAAATGCGGTGCTGCTGCGGTTTTAGGAGTTATGAAAGCCATATCCGAATCAAAACTGAAAGTTCACGTAGTAGGCATAGCGCCACTGACCGAAAATCTGCCTGGCGGTAATGCTTACAAGCCTGGAGACATACTTAAACATTACAATGGCAAAACTTCCGAGATCTTATCCACAGACGCAGAAGGTAGGCTAGTTCTAGCGGATGCACTCGCATATGGCATAGAAAAATATGATCCTGCCCATGTAATAGATCTAGCAACTTTAACAGGGGCCTGTGTAGTCGCTCTGGGAAATAATATTGCCGGGATAATTTCAAACAACCAAGATTTCCAGCAAGAAATGATAGATATATCAAAACGCACATGGGAAAAATTATGGCCGCTGCCCCTAGATGAAGAGTTCAAAGAGCAGATAAAAAGTGATGTAGCAGACATTAAAAATACTGGTGGTAGGCCAGGAGGAGCAGAAACTGCTGCCGCATTTTTAAGCAATTTTGTCGGGGACAAGCCCTGGATTCACCTTGATATTGCTGGAACTGCTGACACAAAAAAGAACCTGGCTATTTTTACAAAGGGAGCCACTGGATTTGGCACGAGGTTACTTTATGAATACCTAAAGTCAATATCTTAGGCTCATATTTTCATGACATTTTCTAAGAATTAATCCTGAAAATGCTTTTTATTCATATAAGAGAGCCACCGCTGGGAATCGGACCCAGGACCTCGTGCTTACCAAGCACGCGCTCCACCGACTGAGCTACGGTGGCAATTGTTTTTTAGCTTTTTCGCTTAAGGCATATTTGCATCTAGCAGGAGAACTTATAAGCTCATCCTTAGCTAAAATCTTTAGTTTAGCAGAGATTTTATTGGCTGGTAATCCTGATAGTTTGCCAATTTCTGAAGAACTCAAAGGTTTATCAGCATCGGATAATACTTTCAATATCTTCTCTGTTATTTCGTCAGGAGCCATATATCTCACCTGCAATAGATTATTGAAATACACTATTTAATCATTTTGATTGCTTTTATTTAAAATAGTATATAATTATTGGCTTTGATAGATTGCGTTTGCGATGAGCGATCAAAGACCTTCCAAGTATTAGCATTTAGTATTTCAGCCATTAATTATTTCAAGTGCCTTTCTTAAAACTATATCATTAGTAATCTCTGGATTACTGGAGGTTGTTGTAACCAAGACAACGACATTATAATAATCTTTTGATACTGCAAGAACCTTTATATCAAGTCCGATTCCATTGTTCAAAATATTTTCCTCTTTTAGTTTTTCTATCATTTTCTCTTTAAAGTTATCCACCGGTATACTCGTAGGGATATCAATCCTCGTCCTAGCTATCTTACTCTTAGATACCGTATGATTATATACCATCGCCTGAATTATTATAGAATTCGGGATGGATATTATCAGATTTTCGTCATTCAATATTTTAGTATAAAGAAATCCAAGCTCTTCAACCCTTCCTCTATATCCAGGCACTATGTTTTCGTGCGGGTATGTAGCCCCAACCAATCCATATTGCCATGTAACTACCGTAATTGTATCTCCTATTTTAAAAGGTCTGGAAAACAGGATATAAAAACCTGCAAATATGTTAGACAAAACTTGCTGTGCAGCAATGCCCAGAACAATGCCGAGAAATCCAGCACTTAACAGTGCAACTGTAATGTTTACACCCACAGTAAAAAGTATTATAAAGATGAGGATCGAAAATACAGTTATTTCAATAAGTGTTTTTAATCTTTTACTATCATTTTCACCTATTTTTTTAGTGGCATAATAATATACAGTTTTTCCTATAAATTTTGTAATTAGGTATGCCATCAGAGATAGTATTAGTACTATTACCACAGTGTTCAATATGGATATGGAAATGTTGATCGCTTTTAATGATGATTTTATACCTGGCAGAGTTAACAAAATATTTATTGCAAATATGGTTGCAGATCCTAGTATTATCGTTAATAATACTCCGATAAAATATCTAACCCATTTACTATTTTTCATAATAGTCATTAAAACACTATCATAGATAAAAATTTCTAATAATAAAATTTTTGAACTTCTGAAAAAATCATACAAAAAAATTGATATAAGATCATTTGCTACATCCTAATCGAGAAGATACCAGATATATTACTAGAAAGATGCAAAAATAATGTAATTGGAGGAATAATTAAAGTATGAATGATCTAGCTTTAAAAATCAAGACTTTGCGAGAGCATGCTAATCGTGTAGACAAGCCAGATGAATACATTGCTGCGTGGCACGAAAAAGACAGACTTGAAACCGGCATAGAAGAGGCTTTTGTTTTAATATTTAGAACCAACGGTTGTTTTTGGGCACACATATCTGGCTGCAGCATGTGCGGATATTTTAATGACACGAACATAAGTGACATAAAAACAGGTAATTTGGAGAGACAGCTCGAAAAAGCACTAACAAAATACAATGGTGAAAAACTTGTAAAAATATATACTTCCGGCAGCTTTCTGGATGATAGAGAAGTTCCATTTCAGGTTCAAGAAGAAATATTAGAAAGTTTTAAAGATGCAAGAAAGATAATAATTGAAACAAGGCCTGAGTTTGTGACTGTCTCAAAGCTGAATGCCTTTGCCAGATACAAAGAGCAGCTTATCATTGCGATAGGGCTAGAATGTGCCGATGACGAAATACTTAAAAATTCGATTAACAAAGGTTTTACTGTCAGCGATTTCGAACGTGCGGCAAGATTGCTCAATGAATATAACATACCTTTAAAAACATATATATTAGTGAAACCACCATACACGACCGAGAAAGAGGCGATAGAATATGCGGTTTCTACTGCAAAATTCGCTGCCAAGTATTCTTCTTACATTTCGTTCAACCCTGTAAACATACAGAGTTTCACGCTGGTTGAAGAGCTATGGAAAGAAGGGTCTTACAGGCCACCATGGTTATGGAGTATCATAGAGATACTAAAGAGGACTTCAGGATTGGGCGTAGTGGTTTCTTATCCAACGGGAAGCTTTGAACGTGGCGCGCATAACTGCAGAAAATGCAATGAAGAGGCTTTGAGCATCATTACAAATTTCTCATTAACACAGGACAAAAGCGTATTGGATCAAGAACTGGATTGTGAGTGCAAGGAGTACTGGAAAGAGATTTTAGAAATTGAAGATTACACGTTACAAACAATTGGAAAAGAGGCAGAATATGATAAGTTTAAAAACCGAGCATTTTAGATTCTTATTATTATCCAAGACAATAAAGAGCAGTGATATGTATGTCTAAAAAAAATGTTGATCTTTCGGTGTTTGGCCATGTAAACGTTGATGAGTACATAAAAGTTCCAAACATTCCAAGTTTCGGGTCCATAAACATAACAGGGAGAAACACATATTTAGGGGGCACTGCTGCAAACATTGCCAAGGTTTCCGCCATGCTGGGATTAAGTGTTCAGATTTATTCGATAGTTAGCAGCAGCTTTCCTGTAGAGTATATCAGGTATCTGTATGATTTAGGAATAGACACAAAAAATTTGGTAATAGACAATCATATATCGCATGGACCAAGCTGTTATATAGTATCAGACGGAGAAAAGCAGGTTGCTTACATAGATCAGGGGCCCATGGAAACCATGGAAAATTTCAATATAAAAAGCAAGCCCGCAGGAACATGGATTCATTTTGCCACAGGCAAGCCTGAATTCTACATTAAAATCATGCAAGAATACGATCTTGAAAAATCCAAGATATTATTTGATCCCGGCCAAGAACTGACGTACAGATATGATAAAAAAAGTTTTCTAAAACTGTTCCGCAGTGCTGAGATAACTGTAATGAACGAAAAAGAGTTTGAGTTTGCCAGAAAAATGGTGAGCATAAACACACTTAAAAACGCGAAAAACGTAATTATTACCAGAGGAGCCAGAGGCTGTGAGTATTTTACCAAGTCCATAACTATTGAGCAAGAAAATGTATATTCAGGAGATACCACAGGTTCTGGAGATGCGTTTAGAGCAGGGTTATATTACGCACTGAAAAATAATCACGACCTTATCGAATCATGCAAAATTGCAAATAAAGTGGCAGGGATAGTCATAAAACATGGAATCTATAATATAAATTCAGAGGATCTCTTGAGTGAGCTCTGATAGCATTTTTTTGTATTTATCCTTCAAGTTTAAAGCATCAGATTCAGACTTTGCGTCTGAATAAATCCGGATTATGTCTTCTGTACCTGAAGCTCTTATCAATACCCAGCCTTCTTTTTCGTATATTTTCAATCCGTCAAGCAAATCAATTTTTTTATTTTTAACTTTCTCAGCAATTTTATTTATGATCAATTCTTTTTGATTGCCTGATGCCTTTACAGAATCTTTGGACTGATAATACTTTGGCAGCTCTTCAATAAGTGCTTGCATTCTCTTACCCGTAACAGCCATAATTTCAAGCATTTTTGCAAGAGCCATGGCGCCGTCCCTGCAATACTGGTGTTCCGGAAATATCAGGCCTCCATTTTCCTCACCACCAAACAGGGCACCATTTTCAATCATTGTTCTTGAGACGATAGGAGCGCCCACTTTAGTATACACAATCTTGCCATTGTGCTTATTCACTATCTCCTCGACAATGCTAGAGGTACTTACTGGTGTTACGATTATGCCACTTTTTTTGGTGAGCATATACTTGGTAACAAGTGCCAGAGTTTTATCGCCGTATATGAAGTTACCGGCATCATCTACAAATATTGCTCTATCTGCGTCACCGTCATGTGCTATTCCAAGATCGAATTCTGAGGTGCGCATAAGGTTTATGAGATCCTTTAAGTTTTCAGGTCTTGGCTCAGAATAATGCCCCGAAAAATAGCCATCAGGATTAGCATTCAGGGTCACTACGCGGCATCCAAGCCTTCTTAAAAGCTCTGGTGTAGTATAATAAGATGCACCATTTGAACAATCGGCCAGGACCTTAAATTTTTTGCTTTGGATAAGCTTTGAATCCACTTTGGAAATTACTGAATTAATATATTCTTCATTCACGTTATTGAAAATGTATAAGTTTCCAATTTGTAAATTATGGTTTTCTATAAATTTGTTTGAATAAAATATATTTTCTATTTCATCTTCTTTCTCTTTGGAAAGCTCTGTGCCATCAGCATCTATGCATTTAATGCCGTTATATTCAGGAGGGTTATGAGATGCCGTGATTATGATCCCAAACAGATTGTTTTTTTTGCAATAAAGTTGTATTGCGGGTGTTGGTGCTATTCCTACGTCAATCACGTCAATGTTTAAAGAGATTAATGTTGATGAAACAATGTTTTTTAAATATTCTCCAGAAAATCTAGTATCCCTGCCTATAACGATCTTGCCTGTGCCTACATATGTGCCTATGGCCTTAGCCACGGTAAGAACGAAATCAGGTTTAAGATCTTCGTTTACTGTACCTCTGATTCCATTAGTTCCAAACAGTTTGTGATGCTCCATGTTAACCATGCATGAATATATATTATAAATACCTTTCAATTATTCTACCTTGGCAAATTCAGATACTCATTTTTACGGTTCTTGATTATTTTTCAATGTTGAGCTTCAAAGTTACGGTACGAGGTCTCAATCTTATATGGAACATAAGAGGTCATGGGTGACCGATTACTGCAATTTAACTTTCAACTAAGGCAAAAAGATTAAATTAAATGTAATATATCTCTCTGTCAATGATAACTTTAGGCATAGAAGGCACTGCTCATACAGTAGGCGTTGGAATATTAAAAGATGATAAAATACTGGCAAATCTCACAAAAATGTATGTTCCAAAAGAGGGTGGCATTCACCCAAGAGAAGCAGCTAATCATCATGCTGATAATTTAGTACCGTTGCTAAAACAGGCCTTGACACTTGCAAATGTTGAAATAGAAGATCTGGATCTTATCTCATTTTCCATGGGACCTGGCCTTGGCCCATGTTTACGTACTGTTGCTACTGCGGCAAGAGCATTATCTTTAAAGTTAAAAGTGCCGGTTATCGGAGCAAATCATTGCATTGCACATTTGGAGATTGGAAAATTGCTTACCGGTGCGGAGGACCCTATTCTCGTTTATCTATCTGGTGGGAATACTCAGATCATCTCTTACAAAGATGGGAAATACCGTGTATTTGGAGAAACGCTTGACATTGGAATCGGAAATTTACTAGATAAAGTTGCGAGAGAGTTTGGATTGCCATTCCCTGGAGGCCCTAAAATTGAAAAGATGGCATTGGCTGGAGAAAAAATATATCCATTACCATATTCCGTAAAAGGCATGGACGTTTCTTTTTCTGGCCTTTTTACAGCCTCGATGGCATATTACAAGAAAGGTATCAGCCAGGAAGACATATCTAAAAGTATACAAGAGACCGTGTTTTCCATGATAACAGAGGTCACAGAACGTGCACTTTCACATTTGAACAAAGATGAAATACTTTTAGGTGGTGGTGTGGCTCGGAACAGGAGAGTGCAAGAAATGCTAAAGATCATGGCCGAAGAAAGAAACGCTCATTTTTATGCGCCTCCGGGAGAAGTGTGTATAGATAATGGTGCAATGATTGGATATCTTGGCTATCTGATGTATAAAAGTGGAATTCGCATGGAAATCAAAGACACCGAGGTAAATCAAAAATTTAGAACGGATGAAGTAGATGTTAAATGGATAAAATATTACGAGCATTTTAAAGATTATGGCAGTTTACCCGGAGCGGAGGCAGAAATATCAAACACCGAGTTTTTTGGCAGGAAGGCTATAAAGAAGACAAGGATTGTAAAAAAATATCGTGATAAAGGATTAGATCTAGAGCTAAGAAAAGAAAGATTGAAAAAAGAGGTGCGATTGCTAATAGATGCAAAAAAAATAGGGGTTAATGTGCCAATAGTTTACGATATAGATTTAGTGGATATGTCTATTGAGATGGAATACATATCCGGGCCTACTTTAAGAGAGATCTTTGACAATCTTTCCGGTACAGAGAAAGATCAGGTTGCTGAGGAGCTGGGAAGGGCCGTTGCCAAATTGCATAATAACAAGATTGTGCATGGAGACTTGACAACAAGCAATATAATATACTATAACAAAAAACTTTATTTTATAGATTTTAGCATGGGCGATAAAAACGCGGAGATTGAAGACTTTGGGGTAGATCTACATCTTTTAAAAGAATCTTTTTTGAGCGCACATTATAAATATTATGATTATTTTGGTAAAATAGTGGATAACTATCAAAAATACTGTAATAGCAGCTCTGAGATATTGGAAAAATTAGAAGAGATCGAGAAGAGGAGAAGATATTCATGACACTTAATATAATCACGTCCAACATTGGAAAATACAAAGAATTCTCAGAAATATTAGAGAAATACGATATAAAAACAAATTTTATTCACCAAGAATACCTTGAAATTCAGGCAGATAATACAGAAGAAGTTGTAAAATTCGGGCTGTTGACACTATCTGAAAAATATGACAACTTCATAATAGACGATTCTGGACTTTTTATAGATTTTTTATCTGGATTTCCTGGAGTATACTCTTCCTACGTTTTTAAAACACTTGGAAACAATAAAATACTCAAATTATTGGAAAATGCAGAAAATAGGGACGCTTATTTCAAAACCGTAATTGGGCTATCTAGATCGCATGAATTTTATTATTTTACGGGCATATGTAAAGGATCCATTGCTAAAGAACCGAGAGGTAATAATGGGTTTGGATACGACCCTATTTTCATACCGAAAAACGAAAAAAGGACATTTGCAGAGCTAGACATTCATGAAAAAAATAGGATTTCACATCGAGGATTAGCAATAATGGGCCTGATAAAATTCCTGAAGCTCTAATTTAATTTTAAATTATTTGCCGGCTAATTGATAAAAAGGTTTTTTTCATGTGAATAAAATATGAGCAAAAAAGTATTATAATACCTAATATATTATGGAAGCCAGATACTATGAATTTCAAAAATTTACGTGAATATATAATATTTTTCTCCGTCCTGATTATAGGATTAGGGCTATTCTTTGCTATTAGTTCTTTTTATGGAGCATTTCTAAGCACCTATCAACCAGACTTCTTCAAAATAATCAATGATATATTAGGATACTGGACTGTCTGGGTACTTATATTTTCAATTATTGTAATATTCATAGGTTCTTGGTACACTTATGACACAATTAGAAAAAGAAGAAAATTTGAAGAATACATTAATACAGACAGCAAAGCAACTTTTATAAAGCACCTGAAGGATCTTGAAGTAATATCTTATAAATTAGGGCCAAGATATCAGGATATAGTAAAAGAGAAAAAGCAGGATTGGAAAATTAAGTAGGTTTTAAATAAAAGTCCTGATAATAAAATACTATGCAAGGAAATAAAGAAGATAAAGTAAAAGAATTCTTTGGAAAAAATGCAGATAAATACGTGAATAGTTTGTCTCATGAAAAAGGTGGAGATCTGTATAGATTATTAGCGCTTTTAGAGCCTGCAAATTCGGATATAGCCGCAGATTTTGCTACTGGCACTGGTTTTACTGCTATCGCTTTATCCAGATATGTAAATAAAGTCTTTGCTATTGACATCACTGTTGAAATGCTTGCTGAAGCAAAGAAATTATCCGAGAAAAATAACATAACAAACATAGAATTTCTAAATGAGAATGTAATCGCTACAACATTTAAGGATAATTCATTAGATATTGCAGTTACAAGAAGGGCTGCGCATCATTTTTCAGACAAACAGGCTTTTGTTTTGGAAGTTAGAAGGGTATTGAAAAATGGTGGGAAATTAGGTATTGTAGATATGGTGATTCCAGAGAACGATAATATAGGTTTTTTCAACACCCTTGAAAAAACAAGGGATTCTTCGCACAATGAAGCGCTAAAATATACAGAGTGGCTGGCTATGCTGGAAAAACTTGATTTTACAATATATCGTTCAGAACTTTTTATTGAAACTCTGCAATTTAAAGACTGGTTATATCCGCTGGTAGTGGACAGTATAGAGGGTATTAACTGCTTGAGATTTTTAAAAAATATGAAAGAAGAGGCAGAAGAGATCATTCAATTTGATGAAAGTAGTTTAACGTTTATAAAGAGAAGGGCGATTATAATAGCCACGAAGTAAAAATAGCAAGACCTCTTTAAGTTTAAATAGTCATATGAGATATAGGGGCTATGGAAAATGAAGATTCTGCAGGAAGTCCAAAATATTCAGAAAAAGCGTTGGAATACTCAAAAAAATATAATGGTAAGATCCAGACTTTGCCAAAGGTCCCTGTAAAGGAACTTAATGATTTTTCAATCTGGTATACTCCAGGTGTTGCAGCGGTATCTTTAGCTATCGCAAAAGATGCGGATCTTTCATATGACATGACTTGGAGATGGAACTCTGTAGCGATAATAACGGATGGCACCAGAGTATTAGGACTTGGAAATATTGGTCCTTATGGATCGTTGCCAGTAATGGAAGGTAAAGCGCTAATATTCAAATATCTAGGAGGTGTAGATGCAGTACCTATTCCTGTTAATGTTCATGACAAAGATAAGATAATGGATACTGTAAAAGCGATTGAACCTGCATTTGGAGGTATAAACCTTGAAGATATAGAATCTCCAAAATGTTTTTATCTTCTAGAAAAATTGAGTGAGTCTATGGAGATACCAGTATGGCACGATGACCAGCTGGGAACTGCAGGTGCAACTCTGGCCGGTGTATTTAATGCATTGAAATTAACTGGAAGAAGCGTGAGAGATACAAAGGTAGTGTTTATGGGCGCAGGTGCTGCTAATATAGCAACTGTAAAATTGTTCAGAGCCGCTGGATTCAATCTCGAGAACATAATCATGGTAGATTCTCATGGAATTCTGCATGCAGAGAGAGAAGATATGGATACATTAATGAATAACAACCCATGGAAATATGATCTTGGCCTAAAAACAAACGGGAGAAAAATAAAAGGAGATATTCAGGAAGCCTTGGTAGGAGCAGATGTCCTTGTTAGTGCTTCACGTCCAGGACCTGGAGTCATTAAAGGAGACTGGATCAAGAAAATGGAAAAACGTGCAATCGTGTTTGCTCTTGCAAATCCGGTCCCTGAAATATGGCCACATGAAGCTAAGGCAAGCGGAGCGGAGATTGTAGCAACCGGAAGATCTGATTTTCCAAATCAGATAAATAACAGCATTGTATTTCCAGGTGTTTTTAGAGGCGCGCTTGATTCTCGTACTCGAAAAATTAATGAGCCGATGATTATCCAGGCTTCTCAAGAGCTGGCATCTTTTGCTGAAAAGAGAGGGATAAATGAGAACTATATAATTCCCAACATGGAAGAATGGGAAGTTTTTCCAAATGTTGCAGCCGCCATAGCAAACAAATCTGTTGAAGAGGGACTGGCCAGAAAAAAGGCCACAAAAGAAGAATTTTATATAAGAGCTAAGGAAATAATTGGAAAAAATAGAGAAATGATTGAAAAGTTGATGAAGGAAGGTTTTATAAAGGATATAGAGAGGTGAGATTATGGAAATAAAAATAAGAGAATTAGAAGAAAAGGATCTAAATGAGTCTACAAATTTAATATCCAGACTGAAGCGATTTAATGCAGAGCATGATACATTATTCTCCCTGACCGAAAATCTTGAAGAGGTAGTAAAAAAATACCTGAAAGATTCCATAGCTAGCAAAGATAGAGATGCGCTCGTAGCAGAAGATAATGGAAAGATTGTTGGAATAATTATGGTGGAGATCATAGATAGGTTATTTTATAAACCAAAAAATGAGGCGCGAATAACTGAAATCTATATATTACCAGAATACAGAAAGAAAGGGCTGGGTGGAAAATTAATCAAGGAAATTATATCAAGAGAAACGAAAAAAGGTTGTATGATCCTTACTGTAGAGTTCCCCTCCGAAAATCTGCTTGCACATAAATTTTATACGGGGCAGGAAATGAGAAGCATAATTTCAGTCTATGGTAAAAGTTTAAAATAAGTATATAAAAGATCTACCTGATTACAAAATTCAAGTAATAGAATCTCTTTATATACATAATCTCTTTTTTTAATATATTAATCACAAAAATATGCTTTGTTCTTTCTTTGAAATATTGGAGATTTTGACAGCATAGTCATTGTTATCTTCGTTTATAACCTTAACTCTCGGATTTTTAGGCACTAATATTTTCTAAATTTATCACTAAATCATTTGTAGCAAAATATTT
>JBMFWH010000029.1:0-17101 GCA_049965455.1 Thermoplasmata archaeon
CAGATGCGTTTAGAAGAAACTCATATCTCTTAAATACTGGCAGCTTTGAATTTTTCTTAAACGCTATCAGAGCATTATCAAGAATTTTTTTTGTATCGTTAAGCTTTGTTTCTTCAATCTCTCTTATGATCTCGTTATTAAATTTATTTTTCACAGACAGCATTTTACCAGCCATAAAGAAGTAAATATATTGCACATATTTTATTATTTTTATATAACGGTGTTGTCATTTACCGTTAAAAATATTAAAAAGAGTATCAATTATCCTACCACATATATTTCGAAGAAATTCAAATTAAATGACCCAGATAAAACATATGGCTTCGGCAAAATATAATAATATCACTTTTCAACGGGGAAATTAGGATTTATCGGATAGTTAAATTTAAATATTATAATATTATGTCATCATTATGAAGAAAGTCGGAATAATAATCGATAATGGATATCATGATCTTGAGTTCTGGATCCCTTATTACAGGCTTAAAGAAGAGCACATAGATTTTGACGTGCTTGCATTTGAGGATCGTGAGTATTCTGGCGTGTATAAATTAGATAGTGTCAGACCTACCATGCTAATAGGCGAAAATTTGGTGCATTACGATATGATATATATTCCGGGTGCAAACTCCCCGGCAAATCTATTAAAGAACCCGATGACAGTGGAGATAGTAAAGAACATCTCTAAAAATACTAAATTTGCGACAATATGCCATGCTCCGATTATTCTTGCAGAAGCGGGACTGCTGGTTAATAAACAGGTCACGGGACATCCATCAATCAAGGATGAGATAGAGCGAAAGAACGCGATTTACGTGGACAGGCCGGTGATAAGAACCTCTGATACCATATTGTCTGCAAAAACACATTTTCAGATGGACCAGTTCATGCCACAACTGCTGGAATTTATAAGAGAATAAAATGGCGAGCGTAGGAAAGACGTTAGGCCTGAAAACAATACTTTTTCCGGTATTCGTGTTAATTGCGATTGTGTTGGGACTTGAGCTTGGCATACATTTGAAGAGCACGAGCGATGCTGTGGCTACGTACGGCATACCCATAGGCCTGTTCTTAATGATCTATCCGGCCATGACAAAAGTGAGAATGCGGGACTTTGCAAAAAGCTTGACAAATATCAAGAGCGTAGGGTTGATGCTGTTTTTAAATTATCTTATAGACCCCTTCTTGGTGGCAGGGCTGGGATACTTTTTTTTCTATGTTATATTTTATCGGGCAGGATGGATTAGTCTAACGGTTGCAAATCAGGCAATTGTGGGTGTGATATTGCTAGGTGTCGCCCCTTGCATAGCAATGGTAATGGTATGGACAGACCTCTCCAGGGGCAACCTGGCGCTTGGTGTGTCTTTTGTGGCATGGAACTCGATCATACAGATCATCACCACCCCGTTTCTCGTATACCTGCTTGCCAGAACCACAGTGATCATAGAGCCATCGCTGATACTGGAAAGCGTGCTGCTGTACTTGGCACTTCCGCTGCTCGCAGGCATAGTCACAAGACAGTTAATGCATAAAAAAGCGTATTTTTCGAGAATCCTGAATATGCTGGGAAACGTGCAGACTATAGCGCTGCTGTTTACCATAGTCGTGATGTTCTGGAGCGAAGGATACGGGATCGTGGAATATCCGTCGCTGATATGGATGATGGCAATTGTCATGCTCTCATTCTACTTTATACTGTTTCACATTGGCTATTATTCAGCCAAAAAACTGAGATACAATTATCAGGATTCGACGGCAATAGGGTACACAGTATCTGCTAGAGACTTTGAAGTGGCGATCGCAATTGCAATCGTGGCATTTTCAAAATACCCGTTTGTGCCAATTGTTACTGCGATAGGGCCATTGTTAGAAATACCGCTGATGCTGGTGCTTGTATGGATTCAGCTGACCAGATTTAAAAATATGAAATTGGCACAAAAAGTTTAATACCCTTGTGATATAAGAGATAAACAATATGAGCAATGTTGAGTATTGTAATGTCAAGAAAGTAGCCGCATTGAAAATTGAAGATTTTGAAAGAGGAGAGCGCATTACGGAAGCGCTTGCAAATAAAGCGCGTCTTGCAATATTGTATGCGCTAGAAAAGTACGGAGAATTATGCGCATGTGATATCATTCCCGCCCTGAAAATGGCGCAGCCTACCATCACATTGCATCTTCAAAAATTGTACAATGCAGGGATTCTTAAAAAAAGAGAAGAGTGGAAATATACTTACTATTCTATTAACAATGAATATCTGGAATTTGTCAGAACCGTGCTGGAAATAAACAGGAAATAAAAAAAGATTATTCAGCACAGCAGCTCAATTTTGACACATCTTTAAAGAATGATTGAGCGACCATCTTCAATGATTCTGACATTGTCGGATATGGATGCACTATTTCAGACAGATCTTGGGGAGTCATCTTAAACTTGATTGCCAGCGTGGCCTCTGAAACAAACTCTGATATATACGGAGCAAACCCGTGAAATCCGATTATGTGATCGTCTATGTCAGTGAGCATCTTTACAAATCCGTCAGTATGGCGCATGGTGTTTGCCTTTGGAACTAGGATGTTGTCAAGAGTTCTAACCTTGTAAGCGATATTTCTTTTTTTAGCCTGCTCTTCAAGCAACCCCACTCCGGCAACCTGCGGATCGGTGTATATTGCATACGGTATTAGATCGTAATCTATCTTCAGATCCTGCCCAAACAGCGCGTTTTCAGCTGCCGTAGAACCATGCTTTGCAGCAACAGTAACCAGCATATTTAAGCCTGTTACATCCCCTGCAGCATAGATTTCTGGATTTGAAGTTTTTAATGTTTCATCCGTGGTAACAGCCCCTTTTTCATTAATGTTAACGGATGCCGATTCTAGTCCTATATCCTTGGTATTCGCGCTCCTACCTGATGCAATCAACAGTTCTTCAAAAGTGAACGATTGAGTGTCTTTTTTTATGGTAACATCCACCGTTTTCCGACCGTTTAGCTCTGATACAGCATTGAAAGTAACGTTTTTTATTATATTCATTCCATTTTTCTCTAGATATCTCTCAACTGCCTCTGACATGTCCGGGTCGTACTTTTTTAATATTCTTTCTCCTCTCTCGAGGATCGTGACTTTTGAGCCTAGCCAGCCCAGGTACATGCCAAGCTCGAGCGATATGTACCCGCCTCCCAGTATGCCTATGCTTTCCGGAACTCTATCCAGATTCAATACTTCATTGCTGGTTATCACGTTAATTTTAGAAATGCCTTCGATGTCTGGAATGAATGGCCTAGAGCCTGTGGCTATTATATATTTTCTCGCAGTGTATCTGCGATCTTCAACTTTTACAGTGTTTCCATCAAATTTGCCGGTACCTTTAATAAACTTGATGTTTGGATAATATCCTAAAAGATCTTCGTACTTGGTCTTCCTAAGCATTGAAACGAGCTCATCTTTCTGCCTTATCAGCGAGCGCATATCATATTCTGCCTTTAGTTTTATCTGCCTGAAATTTTTACTGGCAAAATTGCCGGCTAGCGATGCTGCCCAGAGCAGGTTCTTGCTCGGTATGCAACCCCGGTTTACGCATGTGCCCCCTATCACTCCCGATTCTATAACCAGCACTTTAGCCCTGTAATCTGCAGCCTTGATTGCTGCTGCAAATGCTGCTGAACCACCTCCTAGAATTATGAGATCGTAATCTTTCATTTTTGATCATCTTCTACTGAGGCCCTGTAATGCGACTTGCCGCTGAATACCGGCAATCTCAGAATCTGTTCTGGCTCGATCTTGTCCGTATCCACCACGATCTTGCCATACTCTTTTTCAAATGAGATCTCAATCACTCTAACACCCTCTTTCTCATTAAGGCTTCTCGTTATTGTTGCAGCACAATCTTCGCAGGTCATACCATATATTTTCAAGATTATTTCTTTTTTAACCATGATAGATCATAACCAAAACAGCTATTTAAATTGAAAAGTGCGAATTTTTAAAGCAGCTTTAAAATATTAAAGTTTCATGCTTTCGTTTAAATCAAAGATTGTAAAAACAACCTTTTCAGTTCTGCTCCTAAATTATCGATTAAATTGTGGGAATATTAAAATATGAAAAGCTAAGTAATTGGGGTTAATTTATAAAATCTTTCTGTTAAACTATCTTCTGCCGGCTCGATCACATATATGTTCGTTTTAGGATTTATCCCATATAAGCACAATGTATTGTTTATTAATATCAATTTAATATGCGTGCTTGCCATGTTTATGATATTCTCTCTATTCTGAGCTCCGGGCAGTAAAGTTAAAATTCCTATATCTTTATTCTCTATTATACTATTAACAAATTCTATAGTCTCTTGAATTGCTAGTTTTCCTCTATACTTCTCAATAGCTTCGAAAGCCATAATGTAAAATACGGGTGAACCAAATGTTTTGAGCTTAGTTATTGCTTGTTGTATCAACTCACTTGTTTTTTCTTTGTTCTTGTTGCCAAGCGGAATTATATACTCTTTATCTGTGTTTGATCTAGTGTAATCTATGAAGATTATGTGAGTGTCTACTCTCGATTTATCATTTATATATGTGCTAAACTTTGATCTTACATCTTCAATTGAGTCTCCGAGTGTTAAGGCTACTAATATACCATGATCTAAAAGTAATGTATTTGCAACTATGGGTCTCTTTAGTATATGGTGTCGCAATCCTACATTTTCACCATACTCTATTAAGTTAACTGATCCATACGTGTATCCTCCTCCTAATATATTATCCAGTTCTTTAACTCCTGTGCTAAAATTATTTTCATTTGCGGATATTGGAGAGTCAAAGTGTTTGCTAACATCTAGATTTATGGGGTGTGAAAACACGTAAAATTTGCCATCTTTCAATGTGAAAAGGTACTTTTTGAATCTGGACTCTATACCTCTCAGCTTCTCTATAGACAAGCTTCTTATTATTCTTTCATCATAAAGATCATGCTCTAATACTATTACCCCATCGGCAATATACTCTAAGTTTTCGGATCTTTGTTTCTCTAACACGAATATTATGTCTGTGTTCCCACCTTCTACCAGATCCTTTACAAGCGTATATACCAGCTCTTCCTCGTTAATCCGGTACTTGCTAGCCAGACCTTCTATGCTGTCTATTACGATCATTGAACGGTCTGGCAGGTTATGATCTACTTCACTGTATATGCGTTTTAGCTCTGGTATATTAAGATCCTTGAAATATTTGTTGTATAATATTCTAGAGGCCTTATTCGGCTGATCACCATATATGGTCCTTATAAACGTTCTCGCACTCTCCACATGTTCCTGCTCTGTTTCCGGCACTTCGATTTTTAAGCTCTCTAAGAACAGGAGCCCTGAATCTATGATCTTGGTTTTTTCTTCAAGCTCTTTTATCCATGGAAAGTGCTGGTATAACGCCGAATCGCCAACTCTTGTTGATAAATATATACCTTTGTAGTTGCTCTTAAAAGTTTCTAAAATCTGCAATGCAAAAGTGGTTTTGCCAGTTCCTGGAGCGCCTTCTATGATCAGTGACTGAGATCCAGAAGACCCGAAAAAAGTGGAAAGTCCGGGTATGGCATCCAAATTATTCATTTTTTATCATGTAAAAGCATGTTAAAATCAAAATTAGCTAGGTCCTGAGTTTTAGGTGCAATAATAACCACAAAATGCCTGTTGTTATAAGGGCTGATTAATACCTCATCTTCATTACTTTCAAATTTTATTTCCTTGGTATTTTTTTTAAAAACATCCGCATTAATAGTGTTTACCGCTCCATAAACGGTGGCACACATTACAGAGAAAAGCTCTCTGTTCAGATCATCTGGAAGCGCATCGTCTTCAATTATACCGCTTCTGTCAATAATAGCAGCACCTTTTAAGTTCAGTTTTTCTTTCAGGTCTTTTACTCTCATGAGCTCACCGCCAAGATAAATATATTTTTAGTAATATCTAAATACATTATAAATTTTCCTATTTTTCGTAACTGGTCACGATTATGAAGTGGCGATCTAAAAAAAGTGCCTTTAATGCAATATATTTTTAATTTATTATTACAAAATAAAATATATTATCTATCCTTTAAATTCGGTAAAAATTACGCATAATACTCGTTTTTATAAAAACTTAACTTCAGAATCGTGATCTATTACTATTTTTCTTTGCTTTGCAAGATCATTTTGTATGCACTCTTTTAATTTTGAAAATTGAGATAAATAATGTTAAGAAGTAGCAAGTTTATATACTATTTTATTTATTGGGCATTGATGAAAGCGTCGGAAGAAGCATGCATGATTAACGCTGGCAAAAAAAAGATCTGTATATACCCTTCAGAGGAGGTATTGAACATTTTTGGAAAGAAATACACGTTGCTGATTGTCGCGTTGCTGGGAAACCGTAAAGTTGTCAAGTTCAACGAGATACTAAGAAACGTTGGTTCTCCAAGACCTAATCTGCTTTCGCAAAGGCTTCAGGAGCTCGAAGCTATTGGAGTGGTAAGAAAAAAAGTAAGGGTTGAAAAAAAGCCAATATCGATAGAGTATTCACTTACCAAAAAAGGAGATGCGCTGAGAAAGACAATAGTACCGTTACTGGCATGGATCGAAAAAAATACGGTAATGCCTTAATTTTTAAAAATTGTCTTTGTGGCAGGATCTTTAAACACGTATTTCAAATACGCATTTTCATTCAGGTACAGGTAAAATCCAATGCCCCTGAACTCTATATTGTTCCATATGATTTTGTCATCATAAAACTTGAAAATTCTGCAATCTGCGCTGATGAGCTTGCCTATCTTCTTGCCTGAAAAAACAGGCTCAAATCCGCCTATTACTGTGCCATATTTATAGTACGGATACCCTCCATCTATCAATCCTGCATCTCCCGCGCCGTAAAAAGGACCATAGCTGGCGGGTTTGATTTTCCTCAAAATGTACGAATCTCTCACTATGTACTCGTCATATGCCTCAAACTTGCCATTCAGCTCATAATCTTCCAAATCCAGCTTAAACCCACCACGAGCTCTCAAATAATCGGTTTTGGGGCGGATCTCTATATGAATGTGAGGATCGGTCCATGGCATGAAATATGGGGACTGGTACAGCGTTCCAAGAAGCTCGCCAGCATCGACATAATCATTGATGTTCAATGCTGGAGCCGCATGCAGTATTTTTACGTACGCGCGACCACTGTCTATAACAATCACATGTTCTCTCATCCCGTTTTTGCGCATTGTGTGCACCTTATGCTCTATGACCCGGCCTGAAACCGGTGCGGAAATATCAGTGTAAGTTCTAGATCCATTAAATATGTCCAGGGCCTTGAACTCTCTGTGCGCTATGAACGGTGAGTTTAAGAATGTGACAAACCCAGACTCCTCTGCAAAAATATCGATGCTGGAGTATCCTGCTATTTTGAGCATGAGATGAATATGGCATATACGGAAATAAATGTTTTTAAGATCTAAGCCTGATCAAGCTCTTTTTTCAGCTCTTGCACAATTCTCAAATCTAATGTATCAGCATAATCTTTATTCAATATATCTTTGACAAATGATACGGGCTCTTTTTTATACTTCATAAAGATTTCAAGATGCTTTTTGAAGGTTTCTAGCTGGCTCTTTTTATCCTGCGAATCGTCCAGGAAGCAGGTTATCGTGCCAGTATTGATCTTTCCTTTTAACGCGATAAACCCTAATGCTATATATATCTCAGGTTCTGGAACATTATTGTACACAGAATAAATGCGCTTATAAACAGCAAGCTGCCTTCTATGTTCTGACGCATAATCTCTGGTTTTATCGGTTTTGTAATCCAGTATCACATGCTTTTTATCAGTCGTCTCATACACTGCGTCAAGCTTTGCTTTGAACCTTAGATCCTCACAATCCTCGCAAAAATATTTGAGACTTGCGTTCAGCTCAAGTTCTGCAGCTATCTGCCTGGCCTTATATTTATCGCTTAATTGTCTATTTACGGTTTTTATGTTGTTTAAGTACATGCTATCTTCCTCGCTCAGCTCAAACTCAAGCGTATTTTTAAAAAGTTTAAATGCGAGCTCGTGCGCTCGAGAACCAGCACTCATTGCTGCGTTGAAAGGCTCAGGAACTTTCAAAATTCTGGATTTTAAAAAATCCATTTGCTCTGCCAGGCTTTCGATCATAGAGTACGATAGACTCTCAATATTGGAAAAATAATCTTTGATCAACTCTAACAGCCAAGGCTCTGTACCATTTTGGATATTTATGGCTTCTCCATATCTCCTGTTCAAAAACAGTGAATATGCCTCGTCAAAAACTGTACGATCTGGCTCGATCACTTCTTCACTGCTAATAACATCATTTTCAAAGCCTTCGATCCTGTAATTTTCGCTCTCTTTTTTAGAGCTGGCAACCACATAAAGCCTGTTTTTTGCTCTTGTAAATGCCACAAAATCCACTCTCAACGGCTCTTCGTCAAGCTCTTCTTTCACATCCACCTTTTTTGTGGCTTTTATAATCGAGTATACTACCAGATCTATAAAACTGTCCCGGTTATTGATTTTTGAAGGGATATAGATCACGTTGTCAAACTCCATGCCCTTCGCTTTATGCACTGTAGTAAGCACAAGATTCACGTTTTTTTCAATAGGCTCATAATCCTCTTGCAGCAGAGATATATAATCAAACAGCCCTTCCCTGCTCTTGTCTTTTATCGTGCTTAAGTATTCTTCAATGCCCTTGAAAATAGACCTTGCACTCAAAAAATGATCTTTGCCGAGCTGAAAAGAAACTGGAAATATGATCTGGTCAAACAGCTGTTTCAAATTATCGATCGTAAGGCCATGCTTGATCTTGAAAAAGTTGGCAGCGGCATTAAAGCTGGCAGGATCGCCTCTGTTTTCTGAAACTTGAAACGTCTCTTTTAACGTAAGACCAGAATAGGGTGTGAACAGAGCATTTATTATGCTTTCTCGATCATCATAAAGCATCCCTCTGAGATAATTTATAACCTGCGTTTTCGCCACTTCGCTCGTAGAAGAGCTTGCAGTAATATTATATTCTATTCCTTTTGCATCAAGAGCCGCTGATAATTTTAACAACTGCGCATTGGTCCTGGTAATGATTGCAGTCTTTTGAGCCATATCAAAATTCTGTGTTAAAAACAGCTTTATTGCACTGTTGATCTGGTCATCAGCAAGGTACACTTTAACGTCTGCAGCCCCCTCTTTGCGATTGGCCTTGAGCCCCGCCAGTTCTTTTTCATAGGTTCTGTCTTTCGCGTTTTTGATAAAATGCTGTTTTGCATAGTTTAGCACAGGCTGCAAGCTTCGGTAATTCAAGTATAGTACCTCTTTTTTCATGTTTTCCAAAGTCTCAAAACACTTGAAGTTGGCAAGGCTTCCTCCCTGAAACCCGAAAATAGCCTGCTTTGGATCCCCCACCAGAAAAAGCGAGGTTCCAGAAAGCCTTGCGATCTCTGCTTCCAGTTCGTTCAGATCCTGCAACTCATCTACCAGCACGAATCTGTACCTGTCATTTTTATTGTATTTTTCCACAAACTGGATCAGCATGTCTGCATAATCAATCCTGTCTTTCAATGCTGACTTTTCAGATTCATATCTTTTAAAAGCTTCTGTAAAGTATTTTAAAAAGCTTACGACCTCCTCTTCAGAATTGCTTTTTAAGTTGCTGGACGCATAATTTGCCCTTAGCACTTTTTCTACGTTTTGAACGTCGATGCCTTCTGCCGTTATGCCAAAGCTCTTGAGATAGCGTATTGCGTTTTCGGTTTTTGGCACAAGATCGCTTTTTATGTAATCTAAAGAATAGTTGAATACCTTATTTTCTTGGAAGTATTTATAGATCGAGTACCTGAGCACATTTCCGCTCACAAGTTCGTAATTGAATCCTAGGTGCGTAAGATAATCAAGCGCGTAACTGTGGAATGTATGCACTGCTATTTTGCTGGCATTTGCAGGGACATTGTTGTCTCGGATCTGGTCGCTGATCCGCTTCTTCATCTCTAATTCCGCTTTATTTGTAAAAGTGATGCATAGCAAATCTTCTTCTTTAACGCCCATTTTCAAGAGCTCTACAACCTTTTTTGCGAGCTGGGTGGTCTTGCCAGTTCCCGGATTTGCAATGATGATTGTGTTGGTACCGGATTCTTGGTTCATGTTCACAATTATTTGCAGGATCATACTTAAAGTTATCTGATTTTGAAATAATCATGGATATTTTAGCATTGGATAGGAACATTAAAATAGCATATTTAATTTATAAAAAATCATGAAATGGATAACCAGAGAAAAAGCAAAAGTAGATCGCATAGCATGCCCATGGCTGATCAAGAACTTTGTTGACAAAAACGCCGAGTTTTTATTTGTGCCTAAAGAGAAAGTGTTAGAGATTGCCAAGAAAGAGAATGCGATTCCATTCGATGTAACTGGAGCGGAACTCACGCATTTTTACGAGAATGAAAACGAGTATGTAAGCTTTGATGCAATAATTAAAAAATATGGTATCAAAGACGCCGCATTGTTAGAACTCGCTAAGATAGTGAGGGCTGCAGACGCGGACGTAAAAGATCCAGCACCTGAAGGAGCGGGGCTGGAAGCTGCTGCAGCAGGATTCAGAGAGATCTCAAAAGATGACTATGAGAATATGCGCCTGCAATTTCCATTATATGATGCACTTTACCAGTACTGCAAACACAAAATAAAGCATTGAATACTCTAATGATCCGCCGTAGTGAGGTCTTTAAAGAACATATAATAGAATACTGGATCCAGCACTGATATCATCCCTGCAGACACGAATGCAAGAGAAGCAATGCTAAGCGTGAACATCACACTTCCAAGCTCAGTTGCAAAGCCGTAAGGAAGTCTTCTGAATATTCCAGTGATGCTGCTGCCCCGGGATCGCTCTTCCGGAGTGAACAGGTTCATTGAGAAGTTTTGGCGTACTGGCAGAGCCATCTGATAAAACGCGGTTCTCGCAATGAATAATATCACTGAAAACAGGATCGGCACGAACGGAATGAAAATCAAAAGTACCGATCCCAAGGCGCGGAACAGCACTATGCTGTTGATACTGCCGATCCATCTCTCAAAAAATGATGAAAAATTCACGGTTATTGCTGATACTATGTACGATAGCGCGAATATTACAGATATTATGGGCATGGATAGCCCCACATCATGAAACCAGATTGAAAGCAGAGGCAATATAATGCCAAGTCCAAGGCTACCTAACGCCCCTGCAAAGGATATGTATATTATGCTCTTTCCGGATCTGGTCGGTAAAACTTTTTTCTTTTCCGGTGCTCTTTCAACCTTCCATTCTGATATCGTCATGGTGAGAATCACAGAAATCACAGATAACACAAGTGCTACTGTAAATAGGATCGTAAAGTAATCTGCATATTTTGCAGATATTACTGCAGAAAGCATGCTGCCAAATACTGCCGAAAAAATGCCTAATGATGTCAAGGACGAATAGACCATGGTTCTTCTTACCTTAACACGGTCTGCCACCATCGCGTTGATCAGAGGTGCAATAGGACCTCCACCCGCACCGCCTCCAATTCCGCTGAGCGTAATGCCGAATACAGAGCTGACCATCAAAAGCGTATAGTTTGTGGTGGATATCACTATTACAAGAAAAAATATGGAGAGCGAAGACATTATCACCAGCATTTTCTTTCTGCTGTAAAGGTCCCCAAAAAACCCGGATATGAGAACTAACACGGAGCTGGATATGGTCGTTAAAAGTGCATATAATCCTACATCCATATATGAGAATCCGTGAAACCTCAGGAACAATGGCAATAGAAAGCTCAGGTACCCAAAATAGAAGTTCCTGAGCACCCTGGTAAGCATCAGTATATTGATATCGTATTTTGCGTGTTTCTGCAACTCTAGCGCATTGTCCATCATGATCCTTAGGTCGAGAATATTAGCAGATAATAAAGTTTATGTAAAAGAGCTGCTTTTTTTATAATCTTCATAGTCGCAGATCATACAGAAATTGCAAGATAGCAAGCGGGATTATTTCTCTCAAATGTTGAAGAAAAAGATCCGGGATAAACATAGATATTTCATGATCGGATCTTTTTGAGCAACAGGCTGCGAAAAGAATAATCAAATATTTCCAATTAAACTGCAATTGTTCAAATAGGTAAAAGGCAAAAATTAGTAATCTTTATATACTATGACGGACTTCAAGCATTTGTCTATTTTTAATAAATAGAATAGAGAAAAACGAAAAAGGATGTAATAAATATGGAAGGAACAACGAAAATAAAAGATTTAACACCTGATTCTAAAAGAGTTAATGTGTTAGCAAAAGTAGTAAGCATCGGCGAAACGAGAGACATACAGACCAGATTTGGCGAAACTAAGAAATTGACAGAATCGGTATTGGGCGATGATACAGGATTGGTCACCATGACATTATGGGGAGATCAGATCGGCATTATTGCACCTTCAGATACTGTAGTAATAGACAATGGATATATTTCATTAGTAAGAGGACATCTAAGGCTAAATATTGGGAAATATGGAAATATTAAGAAATCGGAAGAGACCATAGAGACTATAAACAACGAGAATGATATGAGTGCTCAAGAGCATGAACAAACTTTCAGACAAGACAATAAAAGATTTCACAGCAGTTATGGCTCAGGCCGCTCCGGAAGTAATGATAACAGAGGAAGAAGAGAATATAAGCCAAGAAATTACTAAATACTCTTTCTTTTTTTATTTTTTAGACTGATGAAGATTATTATCTTAAAACATATACGTTTTTAGTTGGATATTTTTTCAATACTTTATAATACGCAAAAGACAAATCTTATCATTAATAAAAAAAGTGAAATTTTATGGCTAAAATCATAAGAAAATATTAAATATCTGAAACGGCTATTTAAAAATAATGAAAGCGGTTTTGGCCAGGAATCCGGGGGACATAGATAGTGCAAGCGTTGAGGATATAGAGATTGGAATGGTGCAGGACATTTTAGTGAAGGTGAAATATGCAGGGTTGAACCCTATCGATATTAATACAATTGCCAAAAAAACAAATTATGCAATTGCTCCAATACCACATATCCCGGGCGCTGAGTTTGTAGGAGAAGTGAGATATCAGGGCAAGAGCACAAAATTCAAAAAAGGGGATCGGGTGATTGTCTATCCTCGCATATATGATGGTACATGCGATAAATGCAGGAAAGGGGAAGAGCATCTGTGTATAAACGGAAAGCTGATCGGAGTTGGGACGAATGGTGGCTGGACTGAGTATTTTGAAGCAAAAGAAGAGAATCTGGTTAAGATCCCTGATGGCATGGATGATCTGGACGCGGTAGCGCTTCCGATTGGAGGGCTAACTCCATATCATGCGCTGCTCAAGGCAGGTTTAGAAAAAGATACTGCTATCCTGATTTTCGGGGCCTCTGGCAATACTGGCATTTTTGCAGTTCAAATAGCGAAAGCTATGGGTGCAGAGGTATTTGCAGTTTCGCGGAAAAGATGGGTTTTTGAGGCAGGCGCGAAAGAATGGAACGGAGAGAAGGTGGACATGGTCTTAAACTCACTTGGCGCTAAATTCTGGGGCGGGTCTGTTGAAGCATTGAATACGGGCGGCAAGATTGTAACTTTCGGCACGTTCACGGGCGCAGAATTGAGCTTTAACATCGCGAAACTATACACAAGAGAGCTAAGCGTCATAGGAACGACAGGAGGCACGAAAAAAGAGCTTGAAGCGCTTATTGAGATAGTGCAAAAAAATAAGATTAAAAGCAAGGTCTGGAAAACTTACAAATTCGAAGATTTTAAAAACGCGATTGAAGAATATCCTGAAAAAGAGGGAAGAATAGTTCTGCACTTTTAGACGCTAATACTAAAGAACTGACTTCTTTAATACGATTAACTTTTATGGTAGATAGAAGCTGAAAAATAAGCAAAAAAGTTTAAAGTTAGTCTCCAAGTTCCTTGATCACTTTTTTAGAAAACAATATTTCATGCAGCTCTTTGTCTATTGACTGGTCATGTCTCCTTAGCCATTCCAGCAATAGCACTGCATGCTCTTTTTCATCATCTCTATTATGTTCCATAATATATTTCAGATCCTTGTCTTTTGTAGCGTCAGCTCTTTCGTCATAGAACATCATGGCTTCCAGTTCTTCTATCAGAGACTGCCTGGCCCTGCTTAAATCTTTAATCTTATTGCTCAAATCCTCGGCAATTTCATATCTTGGCATAATGATATAATGATGTATCTGCTATATTAAAATATTGATTAATGAAATGTTACCACTTCACGGATATCCATGTTTTAGATAGAATGTTTCTATCCGTAAGTTTTTATCAAATAGAGTAAATCCTTCAAGATCCCAGACACTTATGCTCTTCGAATAAAAATAAAAAAGATAAATTTATTTTTCTATCTTTTCTTCATGTTTCCTAGATTTTTTAAAGAACATGACAGTAAGCAGAATCAGCAGTGCCAGAAGCAAGACTATAATCAATATAAACCAGAAGAGAACTGTAGCAAAGATTGAAGGATAAGCCTTGCTGAATGTCAATATTGTTGTTTCCTGGGTGGTAACCATAATCTTTGCGGAACTGGCCTGTTGAACAGCGGTCAGATCATAAGTTGTAGCCCAATTTCCAATAACTGTGTAAGAACCGGCAGGAACAAGAAATTGCAGCGTGCCACTGCCATTGGTAATGCCTGAAGCTATGGTTGCTCCGGTGGTTGCGTTCTGGACCTGTACAAATACCCCAGAAAGTGCAGTTCCTGTAGCAGTGGTACTTTTTATAGTAACCAGATACACATTTGATGCAGAAACTTTAGTTATTCCATTGCTCATGACAGATACGGCATAGGATGCTAATACTTCAGTATCATCGTAGATCACCGTCAATTTATACACTCCGGCAGGCACCTGCGAGAGAGAAAAAGAGCCAGAGCTGTTGGCAACAATGAGGGGGTATAAAGTTCCGTTTGGATGGACCAGTGTCACCAGTGCGTATGATAATGGCACACCAGAATCTGATACGATCATGAAAGTCGGATATATTACATTAGCCTGGAATACGAACATAGTGGAATTGTTATATACGGTCTCATTGAAAGTGCCGACTGAAACATTTTGCCATAATACTTTGAATGAGTAACTTGTACCCTGAGATAGTAAAAACTCTGTTTCACCAGAGCTGTTCGTATTATTAGTACCCATGAAACTGCCACTTACAAAAGCCTGGACAATAGCGCCTGAAAGGCTATTGTTATTTTTATCCAGAATCTTCAAGATGATAGGGACTGGAGGCAACCCTACGGTAACTGTGACAAAACCAGATGCATCACGCCCATAATAGTATGGAAGTGTATTTAAGCCCCAGAGATTATGATCTGTATTGTCTGTGGCATTAACTTCAAAATGATACTTTCCCGGGAGGAGGGCAGAATAGTTGTAAAAAACCTCATATGTTCCAGATAATGCATCAGGCGGGGTATGGGTTGGATAAGCTAGCATCGGGGTGCTAAATATTATTTTGCCGGTGGAATTGATGACTGAAAAATCAACCGGATATGCTTCAAAATCATAGGCACCCAGAGGATCTTGAACAGTTGCCTTTATGGTCAGAGAACTGTTCAAGTTTTTAGGTAAAACCGTTACATTCTGGCCATTATAGTTCAGAACCTCGATTGTTGAAACAGTTAAATAACTACTCACTGGAAATGAAACACTGCTTTCATAATAGGTGCGGTTGACAAGTCCCCACCAGATACCATAACTTTCAGCAGTATTTCCACTTATGTTTAAAGTTACCATTATAGAATCTCCTTGAGGAACAGTCTGGTTCAGATAAGGGCCAGTTAGTTGAACAGGAGATCCACCGGGCATAGATCCTGAAGGTATAATGCTGTTTGGATTAGTGTGCGAGCCAAGCAATGTTTTTGAACCGCTCGCATTAACCTTGTAAACATATAAAGTGTTAGACCCACCGGTTAGAGAGCTGCCAGTCTGGTTCATATATATGTCAGCGACCATTGTGCCGTTAAGCTGTAGCGTTCCTGCAAGCTGTGGGGCAACAATGAATGACGCACTGTCATAATGTGTGCCCAATGACCTGGAACCAGTGTTGTTCCATGCATAATTCGTATCTTTTACAGTAGAAAGAACGTTCAGGTATGTAACTGCCCCTACCGTGATTCCTGTTGACGAGTTGTGCAGATAAAAAACAAGGTCTGTCGGAGCCGGCTCAGAGCCTGTCCAAGGAGTGGCTTGCGCAGATTGAAAATATGCAGGCACAGATACAAGCAATAAAATTATTAATCCATATACCAAAATTTTTTTTAGGATCATAAGATTTCAGACTAAAATCTAGATATTTTAATATTTTGGTACAATTATTTTTCGACTTGTGTTTACATTTAGATAGATCCTGAAAAGCAGATATCTTAAGAATTATCCCAGAAACCTGGCGATATATTATAATACCAGACTATAGTTTTGCGATTTTATACATTTTTTCTCACCATAGTTGATTTATAGGGTGTGGCAATTGCATTTACTATCCTTTCCAATAGTTCTACTCCTTGATTCTTAATTCCTTTTATCAAATTCATTACTACCTCTATGGCCACCCATCTATACCTCACTTCAGGCGTAACTGACCTGAATTCAAAATGGGTATTGGAGAGGGAGTTGATCGTGGAGATCTCGAGAAGTGTCTGCACTAAAACATTCAGCATCATGTAACTAGTGATGCCACATCTTAGCCTTAGCCAGGCTCTCTTTAACCCGTTCCCTTTCATCTCTCTGTGATTTACTTCAATATCCCACCTCCTGAGGTATAGCTCAATGACCCTCTTAGGCAGCAATGTAAGATTGTTTGTCACCAGAATCTTCGTGCAGTTTATCCCTAAGCTTATTACTATGTTCACTTTGCCTAGCCCTTTCATATCCAGTAGATACTTCTTCACTTGATATAGCTTACCGTCTATTTTGTATGTTTCCATATCCCTTATTTTCGTGTTTGGAGGTAAGGTCTATAATTGTGTAAGTATATAGGTCATAATATAGAGATCATGAAATAGTAGCAGAGGTGTAAAAAT
>JBMFWH010000030.1:0-15309 GCA_049965455.1 Thermoplasmata archaeon
TCTGAGTACATCAGGCTGTTGTCAGCCAGCCAATCGTTGCGGTTCAATGAAACTCCACTCATGGGTGGATTGGGAGCCCAGCAACAAGTAGTTGACAAAATCATAAAGCATCCCATTAATGACAAATTCATTTTTTCTTTCTAGGTATCAAAAATACCATAAGCGAAGAGATGATGGCAATGGCTCCAATTACTATAAAAGCGGATCTGGTGCCATACTGATCCGATAGAAATCCCAGAAAGAATGTGCCGATCCCAGCACCTATTCCACCGCCAAGCCCGAATATAAGCGCCGACATTTCTGCCAGTGACGAGACATCTGATAGATCCCCCACAATGCTCATGATAAGCGGGAACCCCGTCAATCCCACAAAGTAGGTAATTATCAGGGTTATCGTGATGGGGATGATACCAGTTTCATAAACCATTGCTATAACAGACACGCCAAAAATTGCCGCGGTAGAAAAGATCATCAATCTTCTACCAAATCGGTCAGAGAAATAACCAAGCAGAGGCTGCCCGAAAATCGCGGAGGCATAAGCAATCATTATTATTATTCCCACAAGAACTTCATTGTATTTAAGGCTCTTGGTAAAGTAAGTAGGTATCATTACCACACCTCCGTTTAGAGCGATGGACCTTAAAATTATCACGATCAACAGTATGAGGATAGGAGTACTGTATTTCATCCGCCCTTTCGCTTTTTTTTCTACAAAGAATATATCTTTCCTTAAATCATAAAGAATGTAAGCTCCAACCACAGCAAAAGAAATCATCATCAGGATTAATGCTGTTTTATAGTTTTTTGTAAATACCATATACGCCAAAAAAATGCCGGGAGCAAGAGTTCTACCCAAACTACCGCCAATCCCGTTTATTCCCAGCACTGTTCCTGCCCTATTTTTATATTTCAGGTTCAGGATCATTGATCCTATTGGATGATAAAATGTGGAGAATATCCCTACCACTGCCATAGCAATGATGAATCCATATAGAGCAATGTTTCTTGGATATGGCGCAACGATCAACAGGTATGAAACCGCAAAAAAAACTAGTCCCAGACCCATCAACAAACCTTTTTTCTTTACAGAATCTATATATGCCCCGACAAAAGGGCTTATAAGCGCTCCCATAAACTGGTAAGCGATTATAATAAATGCTACCTGTAGATACGAATAATCATAATTGCTGGCAATAATCGCAGCAAGATATGCAGGGAAAAAACTTAATCCATCGTTTAGAAAGTGAGCTATTGAAGTATCAAAGAGAATCCAATTATTCTTAAAAGCATTTGAAACTTTAGCAAATATTGGGGCAGCATCATCGGTTGAGCCTTTCAAATTATACCACTTTTAGAAGGAAAATCATTGAGGCTAAATAAAATTTTGCTATATTTTGGCATAAAGAGATAAATTTATCTTATCGAAGATATTGTTCAAGTATGTTTTCTATCTCGGATACAGTCAAGACAATCATTGAAAAAAGGAATAATATACAGGATTTGCCATCGCTAGATATTTTATTGAACAATTTGAAAGAAACGAATAGACGGATCATTGAGATTGTAGATCAGAATAACGACCCTATTTTAAAAGAGTTTTATCAGCTGCATAAAAAATATGAGGAGATCGAAGAGAAAATAGCGTTAAAAAGGAGAATAGATACGGGTACAACAACGCTTCTGTTTTTTGTATACAGCATAGGAGGCGCATTTATAGGGCTGTTTTTTAGCATTTCCGTGTTTTTGACTACAATCGGTACTTTGGGGCACATTCTATTATTGCTGTCGATGACTGGTGGCATTATAAGCGTTGTTGTAGGGTTGATAAGCATGAAGAGAGAACGTAGATATATCTTATCATTGATCAAGAGGAATTAAGATATGTTTAAATAGGAATTTGTAGATTTCAAGGTAGTGAATAGATATGAGCATACGTACAGAATTATTTGATAAATACGCGATAGTGCGCATAGATAGGGAAGATAAACTGAACGCAATAGACATGGAACATCTGACTAATTTGTATAAGACTGTATCAGCAATAAATAAAAATAAGAGGATCAGGACCGTAATAATTACAGGAACAGGCAAGAGTTTTTGTGCGGGAGCAGACCTATCAGCAGTAAGAAACTTCGATTTAGAAGAAGCCCGATCTTTTTCAGAATTAGGGCATAAACTCATGAACTTGATGGAACGTTCTGACAAGCTTTTCATTTCGGCAATTAACGGTTATGCATTTGGGGGGGGGTTGGAATTGGCCATGGCCACAGATCTCAGGTTCGCAACAAAATTTGCAAAGCTTGGGCAGACTGAGATCAATGTGGGCGTAGTAACTGGCTGGGGCGGAAGTATCAGGTTGCCTAAATATGTTGGGTTAGGAAAGGCCAGAGAGCTGATATTTCTCGGGACGGTATTGACAGCAGAGGAGTCTAAAAGTCTGGGCATTGTAAATTTGATTGTTGATGATCCTGTAAAAGAATCTGTGAATATAGCAAATACTATGTCCAGGAAGAACCCGGATGCAGTGGCTGCATATAAGAGGCTCTTAAATAAAAGCTCTTCCAAGATAGAGATAGCAGAATTCGCAAAGCTCATTCCCAAAACAAACACCAAAGAGGGAATAAGCGCGTTCTTAGAGAAGAGAGATCCTGAGTTCAAATGAAAATATTAATGCACATTTGCTGTGCTCCTTGTTTTTCGTATCCTTCCAGGGCGTTAAGAAAACAGCATGAACTGACAGGATACTGGTACAATCCTAACGTACAGCCATACAGCGAATATTTAAAGCGCTTAGAAACGCTGAAAAAGTTCGAGTCATTAGAGAAAGTGCATATTATATATGATGAGGAATACAATATGCAGGACTGGCTGAAAAAAGTAACTGCAATAAACGAGATAGACGAGGTAAACAGATGCAAATTCTGTTATGTACAGAGGCTTGCAAAGGTTGCAAAATACGCAAAAGATCACGATTTTGATGCGTTTAGCACGACGTTGCTGTACGCACCGTACCAGAAACATGAGCTGGTCAAGGAATTTGGAGAGAAAATGGCAATAAAGTACAACATTGCGTTTTATTACGAGGATTTCAGAGACCATTACAAGGAAGGTCAGGAAATAGCCAAATCTCTGGGCCTTTACAGGCAAAAATATTGTGGCTGTGTTTTTAGCGAGGTGTGCAAGATAAACAGTAATAGGGCACACAACAGCAATAATGTTTATTAGCCTCATTTCATTCACTTTTTTATGCTCAAAAAACATAAAGTTATAAGTTACATTAACTCAAAACTTGTGCAAACTGAATTTGGATGGCTTAAGATATCAAACAGCAAGCGAGCAAAAGATAATGAGCAGAGATCAATCCAGCGCAGATAATTCACGATCACTGAAAAAACTGTACTGGTTTCAGGCCATTTCGAACATGAGCAGTGGCATTGCATCTCCGTTTCTGCCATACTATGCTGCAAGCCTGAATTTCAGCTCATCAGAGCTGGGCGTTTTGCAGGGTGTGCAGAACGTTTTTCCGAACGTATTCCAGCTTCATTTTGGGCGTTTATCAGATCAGATGCATAAGCGCATTATTTTTATAGTTCTTGCAAACTTGATAAGCTCGATAATGTTCTTTTTTATGATCGGAGAGACTGATCCAGTGTTATTTATCACGCTCATCCTGGTACAATCGATAATGAGCGCGATGCTGACACCCGCATGGAACGCAAAAATGACGGATGTTGCACATCAGAACCGGAGGGGATTAATGTACAGCAACTTTGCATTACTAGGAAATATTGCAATGTTGGCGTCGGGTGCTATATTCATAGCTTACACATATCTGGTGCCGATCCACAATTACACGATTTATTACATTCCGTTTCTATTTGCGGGAATACTCGGAGTAGCAGCATCCCTGATAATATTTAAAGAGAAAGATTCAGTATCTATTACCAGGAATACTAAACAATTCAGCTTTAAAGAACTGGTCAGAACAAACAAGGATTTCAAGTATTTTCTGATATCACAGGCGATATTTACTTTCGGGATGTCTATTAGCTGGCCCCTGTTTTACATAACTACGGTAAGAGTATTAAACGCATCATATTATGAGGTTGGGATAATAAACATTGTTTCGCTGGCGGCAACCGTGCTCACAGTCCGCCGGTTCGGGAAAATTGTGGATCGATCCGGCACCAAGGGTCCAATAATACTGAGCAGGTTGCTGTTCCTGCCTGTTCCGTTAGTGTACGCGTTTGCGAATAACGTATTTGACTTATATCTGCTAAATATAGTTTCTGGTGTTGGGTCTGCTATATCCACAATTGCGTTTCTAGCATATTTGATGGACATTGCACCGGTAGAGTACAGGGCCCAGTATATTGGATTTTATAACATGGTTATCGGAATCGTGACTTTTGCAGGATCGCTTATCGGGGGTTTTATAGCACAGTATCTGATAGCGTTAATGGGCATAATAATGGGACTGGAGCTTGTCTATTTCTTGTCTTTTGCAGGCAGGTTGACCGGCACGGTGATGTCGTTCAAGATCAAGACTGGCAAAGAGACGAAAATATTGAATGCATAGCATCCATTTTTAAAGAGTGCGGATAATATTTAAATACAGGAAAAACCATTGTATTTAGATATGTATGACAATATAGAAAATTACTGGGCAGGAAAAGCGGATGAAATCAAAAAAAGGAACGTACATAAGGAACGCAGGTACAGATCTTGGAAAAAAGAGTATCTGGATCCCTGGAACAGGCAGACAGGATACAGGGAGAAAGAGTATCAGAACACGTCTGGAATAAAGATTAAAGATGTTTATACTGAAGAGGACCTGCCTGAAAAACTGGATGAAATACTGGGTATGCCTGGACAATATCCTTACACGCGTGGCATATACCCGAACATGTATCGTGGAAAGTTATGGACTATGCGCATGTTTTCTGGGTTTGGAACCCCTGAGGACACTAATAAGAGATTAAAGTATCTGATCAAGCATGGCGAAACCGGATTAAGCATTGCTTTTGACGAGCCTACACTTTACGGCTATGATTGTGACAACAAGAGGGCAGATGGAGAGATTGGAAAATGTGGAGTTAACGTTACTTCTTTGAAGGACATGGAGGTGATATTCAATGGCATCCACCTTGATAAAGTGAGCACTTCGATGACTATAAATGCGCCTGCCGCTATATTGACAGCAATGTACATAGCGGTTGCAAAAAAACAGAAAGTGCCGGTTGCTAAGCTTGCAGGAACTGTGCAGACAGACATACTGAAAGAGTACATAGCTCAGAAAGAGTGGATGTATCCTCCAGAAGTTCATTTGCGGATGATAAGGGACATGATGACTTATAGCACTAAGAACATGCCTAAATGGAACTATATAAGCATCTCTGGCTATCATATAAGAGAGGCTGGAGCCAGCGCGTTGCAAGAGCTGGCTTTTACGCTCGCAGACGGTTTTTATTATGTGGACATGGGCATAAAGGCGGGGTTGGATGTGGACTCTTTTGCACCAAGGCTCTCATTCTTTTTCAATTCTTCAATCAACTTTTTTGAAGAGATTTCAAAGTTCAGGGCTGCACGAAGAATATGGGCTCAGGTGCTTCGAGAAAAGTATGGTGCTAAAAAAGAGAGGACCTTGCTGTTGCGATTTCATACTCAGACATCTGGATATACGTTAACATGGCAGCAGCCGATGAACAACATAATCAGGACCACAATAGAAGCGCTTGCAGCTGTAATCGGTGGCACGCAGAGCCTTCATACAAACTCGTTTGATGAAGCGCTAGCCCTGCCTACTGAACAGGCTGTGAAAATAGCGTTGAGGACACAGCAGATAATTGCTGAAGAAACCGGGGTCATAGATACTGTCGACCCGCTGGGCGGTTCTTATTATATAGAATGGCTCACAGACCAGATGGAAGAGCGGGCTTACAGGTATTTTGAGGAAATTGAAAAGATAGGTGGCGTGCTTGCTGCGATAAAAGCAGGGTATTTGCAGAAAGAGATATCCAGAACAGCGTACGAGCGCCAGAAAAGACTGGAGAGCATGGATGAGATAATGGTGGGAGTGAACAAGTATCAGGAAGAGGAAGAAAAGCAAATAAACATTCTGAAAATTGACAAAAAGCCGCAGAAAGTGCAGATTGAGCGGTTGAAAGAGGTCAAGAAGAATAGAAACAAGGATCGTGTGTTAAAGGCACTGGAAGAGTACAGAAATGCACTGCTCGACGATAAACAAAATGTTATGCCTTACATATTGAAGGCAGTGGAAGAATACGCAACATTGGAAGAGATATCAAATGTAGGAAGGGATCTATATGGTGGTTGGAAAGAACCAGAATTCATATAAAAACAGGCCTATAAAGATACTGTTAGCCAAGCCAGGGATAGACGGGCATGACCGGGGTGCGCTGGTGCTTGCCAAAGCATTTAGGGACGCAGGAATGGAAGTGATCTATGCAGGATTGCTGCCAACGCCAGAGCAGGTTGTGGATACTGCGATAAATGAGGATGTAGACATCATTGCGTTGAGTCTGTTAAACGGCGCGCATCTCACAGCGTTCGGCAAGGTTGCAAAGCTATTGAAACAAAAAGGTATAGACGACATTGCCATCGTTGGTGGGGGGACCATACCCATCAGAGATCGGGCAAAGCTAGAGAAGATGGGAATAACGGGAAACTATGGTCCAGGTACGTCTCTAAGCACGATAATAGAGCATGTAAAAAAGAGAGCACGGGAAATCCGGAAGTACAGGGATGTGGAAAATTGAACATTAAAATCAGAGAACTGGCGGGCGGAATACTTAATATGGATACGGTCAAGATCTCGAAGGGAATATCACTGGTAGAAAATGCTTTTGCGAAAGAAGAGGCAAAAGAGTTAATAAAGCAGATATATCCTCACACGGGGTCTGCACATTTGATAGGAATAACAGGGCCGCCAGGATGCGGAAAAAGCACACTTATAGGAGCTCTGGGCGAGCAGATATCAAAGGTTGGGTACAAGGTCGCAATACTGGCAATTGATGCGTCAAGTCCCTACTCCGGTGGTTCGATACTCGGGAACAGGATAAGGATGCAGGAATCACTGGACCGGTATGGAATATATATGCGCAGCATGGCGTCAAGGGGCATGCGTGGCGGATTAACGAGGTCCATATGGGATGCGACGAAGATACTTGATGCTGCAGGATTTGATTACATAATCATCGAAACTGTAGGTGCCGGACAGAGCGATTTTGAGATCATGAACCTGGCAGACACTACGGTGGTGGTATTGGCGCCAGGGCTTGGTGACGAAATACAGGCGATCAAGGCAGGGCTGATGGAGATAGGCGATATTTTTGTAATAAACAAGGCGGAGCTGGAAGGGGCAATGATAGCGATAAAAGACATACAGAACTCGTTGATCTTGCTTCCTCAGAAAGGCTGGAAAAAAGTGGTGCTGCCGACGGTTGCAAGGCAGAAAGAGGGTATTGAAGACCTGTTCATGGAGATCGAAAAGCACAAAAAATTTGCAGTATCAGATTCTGACAAGGTCGAGCGAGAGCTGAACTTTGCAATAGAAGAGATGATCCGGGAAAAGGTGGAACGGGTAGTTGAAAGCAAGGATCTGAACCCGTACCTGAATGAGCTAATATCCAAAAAATCCGATCCTTACACGATTGCCAAAAAAGTGGTTGATGGGTAGCTATTTCAGAAGCTCCCTAGCAATTACCAGTTTCTGTATCTCGCTGGTGCCTTCGTAGATCTCTGTCACTTTTGCGTCCCTGTAATACCTTTCTATGTCAAAATCTTCAATGTACCCGTACCCGCCATAGATCTGCACTGCCAGCCTGCTTGCTTCCACAGCCACCGAGCTCGCATAATATTTTGCCATGCTTGCCTCTTTCCGCACGTCTTTTTTCTGGTCATATAACTCTGCGGCCCTGTAAACCAGAAGCTTTGCTGCTTCAATCTTTGTTGCAATCTCAGCAATGTCAAACTGTATAGCTTCCATTTCAGAGAGGTGCTTTTCAAAAGCCTGGCGCTCCATCGAATATGAAATCATCTTTTCCAGCATCGCTTCCGCAATGCCGAGCGCCTGTGACCCGATGCCTATTCTGCCCATGTTCAGTGCTGCCATAGCAATCTTGAACCCGTCACCCTCTTTTCCCAGTATCTGGGATCTGTGCACTTTCACGTTGTTCATCGTTATCTCGTTTGTATATGAGCCTCTGATGCCCATCTTTTCAAAGTCCGGACCTACCTCTATGTTTTCACTGTTTCTCTCAACCAGAAAGGCGGTGATGCCGTCTGATCTTCTCGCGCCAGTGTTGGTTCTTGCAAACGTGACAAACAGGTCCGCGATGCCGGCATTGGTTATGAACGTTTTTGTGCCGGAAATATAGTAATAGTCTCCATCCCTGGTTGCCCGCGATTGCATTCCTGCCACGTCAGAACCTGCAGCAGGTTCGGTCAGTGCGTACGCGCCTATCATCTCTCCTGTCGATAGCAGTGGAAGGTACTTTCTTTTCTGCTCTTCCGTGCCGTTTACGATTATCGGGTATTCAACCAGCCCGTCGTGAACATCCATTATCACGCATATTGAGGGCGAGGCCTTGCTGATCTCTTCCAGTATGATAGCGTAACTGAGTATGTCCAGGCCTGAACCACCATACTGTTGCGGTACGGTCACACCCATAAACCCTTGCTCTCCCAACTTCTTCAAAAACTCTTTCGAGGCTCGCTCTTTCTCTATTTTTTTTATGTTTGGAACTATGTTCTTCTGTACGAACTCTTTAGTCATATTTCTGATCAACTGATAATCTATTTCCAAAATTTTCACCATTTAGCATATATTTATTACAATATTTTATTTTTTTCATTTTTTAAAAAACATTTTTTAATATGTCCGCATAATATTAAAAAATTGTCAGGGCATCTAGATGTAATCTCTCACATCAACGACATTTTCTATAGAACCGTTCAGGAATCTGAAGATGCTCTCTATTCCGTTCTCGATCATCCGGTCAAGATACCCTTCATAGATTCCAGAAACATGAGGCGTCATGATCACGTTTTCAAGATTCTCGAACGGGTAATCCTGCTTGAATGTTTCATTCTGTGGATAGTGCCACCAAACATCCAGGCAGGCCGTGAATTCCATGTGTTCACTCAAGAACTCGAAGAGGTCTTTTTCGTTGATTATATTTCCTCTGGCAATGTTTACCAGTATCGCATTATGCTTCATCAGGTTCAATTTGTCTATGTATATGATGTTTTTAGTATACTTGTTTAAAGGCAGCGATATCACCACAATGTCTGAGCTTTTCAATATATAATCCAAGTCTTCAAACGTGCCACTGAAATCCAGTTCTGGATCTTTATGCCTCGATATTCCAAAGACTTGCATGTTAAATGCCCTAGCTAGCTTTGCAATCTCTTTTCCTATGCTCCCATATCCTAATATTCCAATAACTTTTCCTCTCAGGCTTATAGCGGGCTTAAGCTGCTCAAATTTGCCAGTGCGCATGCTTGAATTATGGAACGTGATGTTTCTGGTTTTTGCAAGAATCAGCGCAAAAACATGCTCTGCGATCACATCAGACAAGGCGCCAGAGTTCTTTAAAACAATCTTGCCAGATATCTGAGAAAATGGGATGTTGTCCACGCCCGCGAGCAAAGACTGAATGATCTTCAGGTTTTTCATCTTATTGATGTTAATATTTTCCAATTCTACGTGCCAGCGGTACACATATATTATGTCGATACTGTCCAGAACATCTTGGTTTATAATATCTTCTATAAAATATACATCTCCTAGCTCTTTCAACCTTTCAAATTTCTCGTGCGGAGCTGGAAAAGTAACTAAAATGTTCATTATTTCATCTCCATGATAGAAATGACCTTTTTTGCAACCTCGATTGGATCCTTGCCAAATATGTAGGTTGCAGGCTCTATTCCGAACATTCCGGGGTCTACGAGAACCTCATAATCATTCTCACTCGCATATTTTGAAAGGTCTTTTACCTTGCTCCGGTCCACTATTTCTATCTTATACTTCTGCTTTTTTAATCTTTTCATGATCTCCGGGTCAAATTTAATGTTCATCACTGCCCTATAGCCGGTCTGCCTGGCTATACTCAATAACAGCTCTGAAAGATGTTTGCTTGACCCGTATTCTGGTTCTTCCCATGACCTGATCTTGCCATTTATTACCGTGATCCTTCCCGGGATCGCTGCAACATCGCTTTTGGTAGAGGCATCTCTCGTGGCGTACGCAAGGTTCATTCTTACCTCGGGCGTTATCAATGACACATCCTTATCAGACAACAGATGTATCGCTTTCTTCAAGAGTTCTATATTCTCTTTCTTTTCGCCCAGTAAGGCAACGTTTCTGAACTTGAAACAGTGATTGCACGTGTTGATGTAGTGAATGTTGCAGAATTTTCCTGATTCTCTAAGTCCCATGCAAAAATCACAGAAATAATCTACGGTTTCTGATTCAGAGTAGTTGTTCACGATCCGATCTACCATGTTCTCTGAAAAGGCATTCAATTCATTAAAAAGATAAGCTTTGTCAAGCTCCTCTTTCAGGTACTTGTTTACCATTGGCTGTGTTACATGCAATATCTCTGAAATCTGGGTCTGAGAGTATCCTTTATCTACAAGGCTCTTTGAAACCCGTTTCCTTACCTCTGGAATAAGCTTTTCATTTATTTTGATACACGGAGGATACATATAATTGAGTTATAGAATTTTGTTATTTTAATTTTGTTATTTTAAGAGCTTGCGCATAAAAGGACCATATAATTCATAACCCAGTTTTCGATAATAGTTTCTTGCTCCCACACCGCTGTTTACCAGCAGATATTTAAAGCCCCACTCTGCCGTGACCTGTTCGGCACGGCTCATAAGCGCTTTTCCATATCCCTGATGCTGGTAACCAAAACTAAAATCAGAGTTCAAAGGCACCTCAGGACCCACAACTTTTAGTTCTCTCACTATGGCACTGTCAGCTAGCTCAAGCCTGTGCGCTTTTGCAGAAGGCTTTCTCAACCTCAAATACCCTATTAGAGCATCGTTGTTCGTGTCTTCAATGCTTATAAAATTTTCAATGCCACCAGATGCAGTGTACTGCTCTTCCTTTAATTCTATAAGCTGGTCTTTCGTGATCTCGTTCTCTCGAATCTTGTAACCGATTTCCCTGCATCTTATGCAATTGCACTTTTCTCCGCGCCTTTTCATTGTCTCTTGTATCAATGCCCTTATGTCACTTCTTGTTACTCCGGCTTCTATCAGCTGCACCGGTATGTCCCTCTGTATCCTCTGTATCCTGACCCATCTGGGTATTATCTTCATGACCCTGATCATGAGCTCTACTACATCGTCATTGTAGTACGGTTCATATTCTTTGTTTTTCCATAACTCGTATAATACTGTGTTTTTGATCACTAATGTTGGATATATTTTCAGCATGTCAGGCTTATATGAATCATTTTCAAAAACGGTCCTGAATGATTCAAGATCGCGGTCAGGATTCATGCCTGGCAACCCGGGCATCATGTGATACGCGACTTTGAGCCCCGCATCTTTTGAAAGCTGCGTGGAGTCTATGATTTCAGTCTGGCCATGCCCGCGGTTTACGTATTTTAAAACATCGTCAAATACTGTTTGCACTCCTAATTCTACTCTCGTCACGCCGAACTTTAATGACTCGTCTATCTGTGGAATATTGAACCAGTCAGGCCTGGTTTCTACAGTTAACCCAATCGCGCGATGCTCTGCACTCTCGTTTCTCTCTATTGCTTCCTCTAAAGATCCAGATTCCATGCCGTTTAAAGCATCGTAGATCCCTTTTACAAAATATTCTTGATATGTAGTAGGCCTGGCGGTGAATGTGCCACCCATCACAATTACATCGATCTTTGAGGTTGAATGCCCTATGTTCTCAAGCTGCCGCATTCGCATCATTGTCTGCCGGTACGGATCATAATTGTTCTGTATCGCTCTTAACGCTGCTGGCTCTTTTCCTGTATATGATTGCGCAGTGTCAAATTCCACTCCTCCAGGGCAATATATGCACTTTCCATGCGGGCAAGAACTCGGAGAGCTCATGGCGGCGATGATCGCAACACCAGATAACGTGCGTGTTGGCTTTTTCTTTAAAAATGGATAGAACCTCTCCCTCTTATCTTCAGAAATAAGTGCTATTATATCACTGTTTTTTGGCAGGTTAGTCTTGAACTCTTTAGATAGCTTCATCTTATATTTCTCTAAGTCTTCGTAATTTTTTATCTCACCGCTCGAAATATGCTCTAAAATATTATCTATCAGGTTCAATATTTTGTTACATTTTAACATCTTTAATAAATGTTTCTATGCAATTTAATTTTAAATATTTAAAGTAAATTTTAAATATGGAATCAATCATGCACAAATATGGACAGAACCGTAAACATTGGTGGAGCCATAATGCAGTCTTTCACATCTATAGGACCAATGTTAAATTTTGTGGCACTGTTCTCTGTGATCATTGTCTTTTCGGGCGTGGACCTACCTATTGTTGTTTTGATTTCGTTTCTTATATCCTATGCTACAATCTATACTTCCTATAAATTCTCTAAAAAGTACTCAACAAACGGAGGCTATTTCTCGTATGTGGGAAAAGCGTTGGGGAAACGGCCAGGACTGTTTGTAACATTGTTCTATATCCTTTACGGGCTGTTAATATTGCCAGATATCGCTATTTTCGTGGCTAATTTTTCTGCTACTGCACTATCAATGTCCGGATATAATGTTTATTTTTGGAGACCTCTGATCATGGTTATATTCATAGCTATTGTTGTCCTGCTAGTTTCAAAAGGCATTAAAATATCAATCAGGTATATTTTAATTGGCGGGATACTGGAACTGTTATTTATTTTTGCGATCAGCATGATGTTCATATTTTACAGGCCTGTTATACCTCCACTTTTTAACGCCTTTAACATTAGCGGGTTCTGGAACGGTACAGTGTACGGAATCCTTATTTTTGCAGGAAGCGGGTCTGCCATATTTATCTCTGAAAATACCGTGGAATCCAAGAAGAATATACCCAGGTCTTTGATAATATCTTATACTCTTTCGGGGCTGGTGATGGTAATTGCATCATTTTCCATGATCATTTTCCTCGGCGCGAATAATATAAGCGCATACAGCTCTAATCCTTATATTATTGTTACATATATCTATCAGAGATTTGGAATCGGTATATTCTCTCTGTTCCTGTTTTTCACGCTTTTGAGCTCTTTAAACATGGCAGTATCATATTTAAACGCTTTTAGCAGCGCGTACATGAAGATCAAGGATGAAAATATTATTCCTCTCTTTAACAATCCTATATTAAACAATAAATCTAAATTTCTGGCGCTGATTTGGGTGTTTTCGGTTATTTCTTCAATGCTTGCATCTTATCTGCTCGGTTATTTCTATGGGTTTGTCATTCTGGCAACAATGGTCAGCCTGAGCTATATTATCGTGCATGTGTTCACCAACCTCTCCTTATTTTACATAAAAACTGAGTTTTATAATGGACTGTTATATATTCTACCTGTCTTGTCCACAATATTTCTCTCGATTTCGTTCTATTATTCTTTCAATGATTTTTCAGAACCGATGGTCTACTCAGATTATATATTAATACTTTGGGCTGTGATATCTCTGAGTGGCGTCACGCTACTTAGAAAATACAGGGCGGATTATTATCAAAAACTTGAATTTTGATTGTTTTATAAATAAATTTATTATGTTCCTCCATATATTTCACCGCATAAAACATGAGCAAGTTTAAGGTTTCATCAGTTCTGGCAAACATTGCTAATTTAAGAAAGAATCGAACACTCTTAGCGATCTCTATCTCTGAACTTCTGCGTGTGATGGGCAGGTCGGGAGGTTGGATATTTATCCCGATATACTTGATTACCCTTAGAGATATCTCTTTCTTTACGGTGGGTGTGCTATTTTTCATATCTTCTGCATTTACTATCCCTACAAGCATATACGGTGGAAACCTCATAGATCGGTTTGGAAGAAGGAAGATGGCAGTTTTTTTACCGCCTCTGCTGATGCTTGTATATTTTACTATTTCAGCATCTATTTATTTTAACTTATCTATTTTCATCATATTTGCAGCTTTTATTAGCATCGGACCTCTGAGCAGCATTCAGGGAATCACGGATACGGTAATGATCACGGATACTACTGCTGAAAAAGATAGGATAAATGCGTACAGCATGGTCAGGATTGCCGCAAATATCGGATTTTCAATAGGCCCTGCATTGGGAGGGTTGGTGGTGGTGTTCAACTATTCTTATGTTACAGTCATACCTGCCATTGGAGCTATCGCAGAGCTGTTTTTATATGTAAGATTCGTGAATGAAACGCTACCGCCCAGGAAAGCTGAAAACGTTAAGAGAAAAGCCATATCCTTTCCCTATGAAGACAAATTGTTTATTATCATTGGTTTCCTGCTAGCAATGACCTTATTTGCAGGAGGGCCTTGGGAATACATACTGAACCAATTCTTCTCAAGGGCCTATTATTTTTCCAGCTGGCAAATAGGGTTGCTGTTTGCTGTAAATGGGTTGACGGTTATCATATTCCAGATCCCCATCAACAGCATTTTGAAGAATGTGAGCGAATTGAACAGAATATCGCTGGGAATGATTATATATGCCTCTTCTTTTTTTGTGATTGGCCTCACCAATAATTTCTATCTGCTGAGCTTAGATATCATATTTCTCACTTTTGGAGAAAACACAATCTCTCCAGCCATAAGCACTATAATCGGAAAAATAGCACCGATGGACAAAAGAGGTGAATATTTTGGAGGCTTTTCAATGATAAGCGGCGTGGTAGGACCGTTTTCCCCGGTTTTTTATGAGTATTTGCTGACACTATTTATACGCCAGTTTGTCCTCTTATGGGGCATTATTGCTATTATCTGCATAATACTGGCTGTTGCTGTATTTTTGTTTCAAAAACTTGAATATGATTAATATTTCTATACTTCTCATCCGTACGAATCCAAAATATCTGTAAAATTTTTTTTCATTATTTTTATAGGAAAGTTAGGAGTTTGAGGGAAGCTGTAAAACTCCAACCTTTAGGGAGGAGATACGCGGACTTCCCTCAATGGAAAAATTTGATAATAATTTTGCTATACTAATAAATAATGTTCAGAACTATTAAACTGAAACTCCCAGGCAGTTCAAAGAAGCTACACAGATAGTTCTGGACTATGGTTTTGAGCATAAAACATTCAACAAAAATAAGCTC
>JBMFWH010000031.1:0-15306 GCA_049965455.1 Thermoplasmata archaeon
CCTGATCTCCTCTTATATAGGGGACATAACAAGGTTTGAGAACAAAGATCGACTGGCAAGTTTCTTTGGAGTAGTACCATCAAACAGAGATTCATCATCTGTGAAAAGAAGAGGAAAAATGTCTAAAGAAGGGTCATCGATAGCAAGAATGGGCATTATCAATAGCAGTGGACACAGTAATAAAATTTAATGATCCAATATATCAGTATTATAATGCGGTGAAGAAACGTACAGGATCAGGAAAACAGGCGCATGTATCAACAATGCATAAACTGGTGATGATGATCTATCATATGTTATCAAAGAGAGAAGCATGGATTTACGCTGAAGAGCAATTAACAGAAAAGAAGCTTGAGATATTGAAGAGATGAACTTTCCGGATAAACAGATCAGCCAATGAGCTAAACTGTTTGAGTTGACATGAGTGAAAAACTCTCGGCTTTGAGTACAGTGTTCCTCTACGCAGTATTGTCAGATTGCGCTACGAGCGCTTATACGTGTTTGCGGGAAGAGGAACAAGTTCATAGGCATCTGATCCGTAGGAAAGTTCATATATGGTGGTGATATAAAAGAAAAATAAGAGTAAAAAAGCCGGCCTGAAAATTTATATATGTGTGTCAAATCTTCGTTGATAAATACGTATTATTTCATTTTGTCTAATGTATAGGCTTTATCTGGATCATCTAATTTAAATCGTTTTCGAAATATGCTATGTATGATTATGGATACTCTTTTTAATATTTTCAACGTAGAAATGACGATCTCCAATTTTTAGGAGATATCAATATTTAAGAACTGACCTCTCATAATTTACGATTACTTCCATTTCTACAACCCATCCCACGAGCTCTTTAGGGTATATAGAACACTTGTTTTTTATTGATCTTATGTCAGATCTGTAATCACCTTCTGAAAAACCGCCTATGATAACTGCACTATCCTCATTTAATAGATCACTCAACCTAGCTTCTGCAGCGTCAGGATGCATGATGATAGGAGATATTCCAAGCTTTTTTGTCAGTTCTGGCAAGCTGCATTTTTCAAGTTTTAAAAGTGGATTTTTGGAATCTGGAACCTGTTTGTTAAGGAAAAGAGATTCCATGAGCCCCACAAACCTATTGTAATTTTTAGGAATCCTTGTTTCTGGATCCACAGATATAACATAATCTCCTCTAGTATGTACATAGAGCCTCAGCATTTTTTCTTTGTTTAGAATAGATTCCAAGCCTATAAGCAAGAACATATGCACGATATCCGGCCTGCCTCTTCGATTCACGTTTTCAGGATCTATCTTTTTTATGGCAGTATGATGATATGATGCGTCCAATAACAAATTTCCTGGGTTTTTCTGCTTTGCCCGGGAATACTTCACTATCGCCGGATCTTTCCAGATTTCTGGCGGGATTGTTTCAAGTTCAGAGTCTGCAAGTATGATTGTTAACATGTTAACCGAATATTGATCCTATGCCTTCCAGGCTGCTCTCATCCTGCTCTTTTACTTTCTTGTAGATATTCTCGCGATCAGATGTGGAAAGCACGGTTGCGAAATCTTTGGACATATTAACAGCCCTGTCTATCGCCTCTTGCGATCCCTCTATTATAACATATAACGCTTCATCTTTGAGCCCGAGAGATACGTTGTCCCTTCTAATGATCGTTTGCCTGCTGACCAGATCGTCCTGGTAAAAGGAGTCTACCTTAGAACTGTTCTCTTTATTTATTTTGAGTACTGTATACATAATTGTATTACACCTTAAAAACTGTAATAAATACAATGACTTAAATATTTTGGATTTTGGAAGTTTTATCTTTTTTATGATCACTGTTGATGTTTGATTCAGATCAAGATAATAAGTTTATACGCACAGATCCCGTTGATAATATGATTTCGTAAAAAAAATATATTAGCAACGAAAGTATAACAGTTTCAAATGGAAACAGCAAACATAGTGATTATCGGTGCAGGCATAGTAGGCTTGGCTGTTGCAGCAAAACTCTCGAAAAACAATGAATCGATATATGTACTTGAAAAAAACAAAATGTTTGGTCAAGAAATCAGTAGCCGCAACAGCGGGGTGATACATTCAGGCATTCATTATCCTAATGGTACCCTTAAAGCCACTCTATCCGTTAAAGGGAACTCCATGATCTATGAGATCTGCGAGAAATACAAGATTCCATACAAGAAATTGGGAAAACTAACCGTGGCAATTGGAGAAAAAGAGATCGCATATCTAGAAAAGCTTATGAAAACGGGAGAAAGTAATGGCGTGGAAGGGCTGAAGTTTTTGGATGGTGAAGAAGTCGCAAAATTAGAGCCAAATATTAAAGTTGAAAAAGCTCTTTATTCACCTACCACAGGCATTATAGAGCCGGATGATCTCGTGACTCATTTTTATGCGCAGCTTAGAAACAACCATGCAACAGTGGTCACAGAGACAGAAGTTACAGATCTGAAAAAAACGGATTATGGATATGAACTGAGTGGAATGAGCGTTGGAGAAAAATTCAATATCCAGGCAAAAACAGTTATAAACTGTGCGGGCCTCTACTCTGACAAAATAGCGGAAATGGTTGGTCTGGATATTGACAAGCTTGGCTATAGGCTGTATTATTGCAAGGGAGACTATTTCCGTATATCTGGTAAGCCTCCTGTTAAGATGCTTGTCTATCCCGTGCCAAAGGGGCATGGTTTAGGCATTCACCTGACGCCAGACCTATCGGGATCTGTAAGATTGGGGCCAAATACCTATTATGTGAACAACATCGATTATACCGTAGAATCCAGTGTGGAAGAATTCCGAGAATCGGTGAGAAGATTCTTACCGGCAATTGATAAATATGATATTCAGATTGATTCCTCAGGCATCAGACCAAAACTAGAAGGACCAGAAGATTCGTTCAGGGATTTTGTCATAAAGCATGAAGCAGATAAAGACCTGTTCGGGTTCATAAACCTAATTGGCATCGAATCGCCAGGGTTAACAGCAGCTCCAGCAATAGGCAATTTTGTATCTGAAATCTATGAAGATGAGATTAAAAACTAGAATATGGAGAAATGTTATATATCAAAAAGATATTTAAAACATCATGGAATACCGAAAGTTAACGCCTGCAGAAGAAAGAGTGATCATATACAAAGAAACGGAACCTCCATACTCTGGAGAGTATGAGAATAATTTTAGGATAGGAACATATAGGTGCAGAAGATGTGGGGCGCCATTGTATAGATCGGATAGCAAATTTGATGCTGAATGTGGCTGGCCCAGTTTTGATGCTGAAATTCCCGGAGCGGTTAAAAGAATGCCCGACCCTGATGGCATAAGGACCGAGATACAATGTGCAAACTGTGGCGCGCATCTTGGTCATGTTTTTGAAGGAGAGAACTTTACGGATAAAAATGTAAGACACTGCGTAAATTCCATATCCTTGATTTTTGAACCCGAGAAATAAAAAATATATTAATAGTTAGGTTTTGCTTTTTCATAAGCATATTTCAGGCTCTGGTCGTCAACATGGGTATAAATCTGTGTTGTCGCAAGGCTCGAGTGTCCAAGTATCTGCTGTATAAACCTTATGTCAGCACCGTTTCTAAGCAGCGTTGTGGCGAACGTATGTCTGAGCACATGTGGCGTTACCTTTTTTGTAATGCCGCATTTTGAAGCATATGTTCTGACAAGTCTTTCTACATGAGCGGATGAAATTTTTGTCTTTTTCTGGCTTGTAAAAAGATAATCTTTTACTGGTGTACGGACTGAAATGTATTGTTTCAGAGCTTCAAGTGCTTTATCCTCCATGATCACGATCCTGTCCTTGTCACCCTTCCCGCTCTGGACATGTATGACTTTTTCTGCAAAGTCAATGTCCGAAATCTTAAGATTGCATAACTCGTTAACCCTGAGTCCGGTATATGCAAGAATGATAAGAATTGCATAATCTCTCTGATCCTGCCTAGCTGCCTCGAGCAATCTGGTAGTTTCGCTCAAAGTCAGGTACTTTGGGTTCTGCTTTGGTCTTCTAGGCACTGAAATATTCATTGCTGTATCAAGCCTCAAGAACCTGTAAAAAGACTGAATGGCCTTTATTGCTGTATAAATGCTGTTTTTAGAATAATATTTTTCAACCGCCATATATACCTTGTATTTTTCTATGTCTGCGCTGGTAACTTTTTCCGGATCTTTCTGTGTGTATTCAAGGAAATTTTCAACTATGTTCAGGTACTCCCGCACCGTATTTTCACTTTTTTTGTCTCCCAGTAACGCATTTTTGTATCTTTCTACCGAAACGTTTGTCATATTCATACCTTTTTTTGTCAGCTAATTGTCAGATATAGTATAACTAACATATAAATGTTTTTAAAAAAATGGATCCATCGCATTAAAAATATTTATTATGCTCTTTTCCCTATGCATGCATACATAATGGTGATCAGGTTTGCAAGATACTATTCTGCTATTGATTTCCGGGCTGGTGCTTATTTTTATATCTACAGTAGTGTTCACCAACACTGTTGAGCATGTTGCAAGAAAAATGAGATGGTCGCATTCTTTCACAGGCGCTATCGTAGCTCCTCTCATAACCTCGTTTCCAGAGCTGACTGTCTTTGTAATAGCGGTCTTCGTATACAGGGGCACCGTGGGCAGTGAGATAGGCATAGGTACCATACTCGGAGAGCCCTTTATGGCCTCTACCATCGCTTATGCACTCGTTTTTGTCTCTATTATAATTGCCATGTTTTTCAATAAAAGGAAGAAGAAGGATTTAAAGGTTGACAAGGTTCTTCGAATTCCCTACTCTTTTATTGTGTTACTCTTTCCGCTGATTCTTGTACCCTACTTTTTCAACATGCCAATACTCAAATACCTCTTTGCGGCATTGTTTCTGGGAAGTTACGGATATTATATGGTGCTAATGTACAGGAACAGGGCTGCAGAGTTTGTTGAAGAGTCAGGATCTTTGTTTCTAAACCGGGTTTTGGCGCCAGACCTTGCGCTGATCTTGCAACTTATCCTATCTATAGCGGGCATATATTTCGGGTCCAGAATCCTAGTGCAGAGCATTGAACAGGTATCTGTTAACACAGGACTCAGCGCCCTTGCCACGGCAATAATACTGGTTCCGGTTGGCACGGCAATACCCGAGACGCTTAGTGCCATGATCTGGGCCTATAAAGGCAAAGATAGCTTTGCAATATCTTCGCTTGTTGGAGAAAAGGTTCTTTACTCGACGTTCTATCCGGGCCTGGCACTTTTATTGGTGCCCTGGATACTTGACTATTATGCATATATAAGTGTTATAGCAACCACTACCATATCGCTGATATATCTGTACTATATAAACAAGGGTCGCATACCATCTTATGCGCTTCTGTTCGGTTTGATATTTTTCATAATATACATTTTTTTAGTATTTCCGTATCTATGATAAAAATGGCAGTTTCATCGCAAATGTAATATATAATATTGAAATAAATAGAACAACATAATAGGAGATAAAGGTGCAAATAAAAATGGATCTGTTTGAGCAGAAAAGCATGGATAAAGTGGGAATAATATATGGAGACGTGGGCACAACACAGGTACAGTTTACGGTCGTGTCCAGCATAGATCAGGGAGAATATGTGCAGATCAAGCATCAGACTGTAGGATGGGTGCTTGGGAGAATAGACACAATAGAGAGAAAAACGGATTTATCTTCAGTCAGGGCGCTGGAGATGAACAATGGCGAAAAGGTGCCGATACAGGAAACGATAGTAGGAACTATAACGATCATAGGCTACAGGGATGATGCGGGGGTATTACAATATCCAAAAACTCCTTTTTTTGCAGGTGCCGAAATATACAAAGCCCAGGATTCTGTCATAAAAAAAGTGATAGGAATAGACGCGATCAAGAAGACTGGTGCCTTTATCGGTAAACTTTACAACCATGACATTCCGATATACCTGGACATAAACAGCCTGATCCAGAAACATGTAAGCATTCTTTCAAAGACTGGCGGTGGGAAAAGTTACTTGACAGGCGTGATACTTGAAGAGCTTTTAAAGCATAATGTTACGGCCGTGGTAATTGATCCGCATGGAGAGTACAGCAGCATAAAAAGCCCTTCTAAAAACTCAGAGCAGTTAAAAAAATATGATCTGGATCCCAAAGGATTTGATTCCGACCTTCTGGTATTCAGTCCTGATACAACAGTAAACAAGGACTCTAAACCGCTAAAGTTCACTTTGTTTCAGATGACTTCCAGAGAGCTGTTAACCTTGATGAACCTTGCAGATTACAGGCCTTATCTCGTGCCACTGCGAAAAGCCATAGACCGCCTGAAACTCTCTAAAGTAGAGTATGGTGTGGAAGACATAATCCGCGTTCTTGAAGAGGAAGAAGAATCCGCAACCGTGAATGTGCTGGTTAATGCGCTGACTTATCTTAACGAGATCGGGATATTCGAAAAGAAAGGCACGAAGATAGACGAGATTGTGCAGAAAGGAAAGCTATCGATCATAAACCTCAGGGGCGTACCGCCAGACATACAGGAACTTGTTACACAGAGACTGTCCTTCGCATTGTTCGAGCTCAGGAAAAGGGACAAGATTCCGCCATTGATGCTTGTAGTGGAAGAATGCCACAATTTTGTGCCACAGCAAGGCAAGGCTCTTTCATCAAAGATATTGAGGACCATTGCTTCAGAAGGACGCAAGTTCGGGCTAGGACTGTGCCTGATCTCGCAGAGGCCTGCCAAAGTGGACAAAAATGTGTTGAGCCAGTGCAATACGCAGATCATACTTAAGGTCACGAACCCGAATGATCTAAAAGCGATCGGAAGCTCCGTAGAAGGGTTGACTCGAGGATCTCTGGAAGAGATCCAGAGATTGCCGGTCGGAGTTGCGCTGGTAATGGGTGGGAACCTGAACATGCCACTATTTGTGGAGATACGACCCAGACAGAGCAAACATGGTGGGGAAAGCGTTAATATCGTGGGGTGAGCTTAGTGAACACAACAATAGAAAAAGAGAAACTCGAGCATTATCTGGATCTTACCAAGGCCGCGCTGGAAAAAGTGAGGGTTGCTGCGCCAGAGCCATCACATTTAAATCGTGTTTCGGCTGATTTTTTGAACATGATCTGGTCCTATTATAGAGATGCCTTGTATTTTTATGAGCATGTAGACTACGTGAACTCTTTTGCGGCTGTGAATTATGCGTATGGCTGGCTTGATGCCGGGGCGAGGCTTGGATTATTTGAGGTGTCTGGAGACCACAGGCTCTTCACGCTCACTGAATAGCTTTGTAACACCCTTTTTTTGTTTCGTATATAAATCTACTTTCTTTCAATGCACTAAAAAGCTTTTCTATCTCCCAGCTGTCCATATCCTTTTCAAACAGCAATTTTTCAAAGTCATCATATTGCCAGCAGTCTGGCAAAAACCAGCTTAGTTCCGATACAGCCCTCATTGCTATTTTCTGTTTTCTCTGCGTATTAGATACGATTTTCAGTTTCGCTAGCTCTTTCTTTATCTGGGGACTGTACTGTTCATAGATCCGCTCCAGAATATCTGTCAAATGAGCGGACACGGACTGTTCTATGACCATATTATCAAGCCCGTATCGTTTAAGTGAATTGACCATGCGTATTGCCTGCTCTCCCAATCCACCGTAAACGCTATCGTTGAAGAACACGTTATTTTCCATGCATTCTTTGATCTCAGGAATATTTTTCTCTATGTTATGCAGCATCCTGGCCCTAATCTCAAATATCTCTTTTGCACTTAGCTCGCTCTGTACATTAGAAAAATGCTTTAATAATGCCATGTGTCCAATATCTAAAGAGTACTCTTTCAGTTCACCGAGCTCAAACTGCAGATCTTCCTTTGAAACCAGCAATGGCTGGTCTATGTAAGTGATAATATCTTTCTGCAAGGCTGATAACTCATTAGCCTTTCCCGATTTTATAGTGGTAAAAGTGAGCTCTAAAGAGTTGGTTCTAGATCCTAATAATCTGGACACTTCATCTTCTGCACTGTGCTGATATTTGATGGGCATTGAAAATTTTTTGCTTATTTTTTCTCTTTCATCATATTGGTTCGTGTACGATATTATTCCGGACCTGAACAGGGGATGTATCACTGTTTCGATCTCTTTCACAGAGTCCTTGATGTTCCGCACCGTTGTCAGATCCGTAAAATGAGATGAGCCTGGCTCGTAATTTATAAAATATGCTCCAATCCCGCCGCTTTTGCTGTAATATAGGGGCGTGCTGATGTAAAATAACTTTAAGAACCTGTTTAACAGAGAACCGTTCTTATCTACGCTTTCATCGATCATGTTGAGCAACCTGTGCTCGTCTATTGCCGGTTGTACCTCTTTAAACACCGTATTCATGTCTATAGGATCCAGCTCGTTTATTAAAACAAAGCGACCTGAAATGGTAATGTAATTTGATAATTCGTCAATGATTCCTTTGCATCTTATATAATTGTTTTTTAAAGTTCTGGCAATCGAATCGGGAATTAGAACTAGTATCGACACAGAACTTTGATCAAAGCTGGGCACAAGCATCCTGACCTTATAGGTACCGTATATCTTGAAAAGGAAAGGTTCTAGCAAGTATCCTATTTTCTCTGTGTATCGGGACTTTAGTAAAAATCCAGATCCTTCCCATTCTCTATTTAAAAAAAGTGTGCTTTTTTTTGTAAAAGCATTATTTAGGTGCCTGTTCAGCCTGTTTCCCCTGCTATAATAAAAATCATACATTTTCCTCATCTATACTTGCTGTATCTAAACAACAGGTTTATCAAGCTTTCGGCCATAGGATCTGTCAATATGCCTTCCTGCTTTTTTTTCAGTATGAACTCTTTTGCGTCATTTATTCCCAACCTTGAGGCTTTTGCATAAATGGACCCGGAAATAGAGCCTCTAACGTTTTCTGGCAATGATTCCAGCACTTTGTTAGTCAAATATGTAAATTCAGGAGTTTTGTGCATATCCAATTTCCTGTTTTTTTTAGATACGTTTCTTTTCTTATAATCTGTATTAACCATCATACTCCTTAAATTCATATTTGTTTTAAACTTTTCGGTTATTTTTTATCTTAGATGTTTCAAAATTCAATATTTTTGAGATAAATGCTCAGATACTTTTAAATATCATTATTTATTTAAATACCCTGAGAATGATAAAATTACAGAAAGGATCCGCCACCACGAAGCCATTGCCTGAAGGATGTAGCCTATGTGCTTTGGGTGGCAAGATGGTTTTGTTCGTAACCGGGTTATGCAGCCATCACTGTTATTACTGTCCGTTAAGCGACCAAAAAAAGAATCTGGACGTGGTTTATGCGGATGAGATGCCTGTTAAAGATGACAAAGACATAATATATGAGGCAAAGATGATCAGCGCTTTAGGAACCGGCATAACCGGGGGAGATCCATTAATAAAGCTGGACAGGACTTTGAAATACATCAATTTATTAAAACAGGAGTTTGGAAAAAAGCATCATATTCATCTGTACACTGTGACCGGCACCAAAGACGCCTTTAAAAAACTGAAAGAGGCGGGTCTAGACGATCTAAGAATTCATGTTCCTGAGATTTACTGGACCCGGTTGAAAAGCTCTGGTTATGCAAACATTCTCATGAACGCGGTGAACGCAGAGCTCAATGTTGGCATCGAGGTGCCTGTGATCCCGCATAAAGAAAAAGAGTTATTAACACTTATCAATGCTGCAGAGTCATTAAATGTAAATTTTATAAACCTTAACGAGCTTGAGTTTTCAGACACAAACTGGCAGAGCATGAAACTTCTAAATTTTGAGACAAAATCCTACATTTCGACAGCAGTAAAAGGCAGCGAAGCTACTGCTTTAAAGGTGTTGGAAGAATCGGATACCGACATGATAGTCCATTACTGTTCTGCGGCATTTAAAGACGGAATCCAGATGAAGAACCGGCTAAAAAGAAGAGCGAAGAACGTAGCAAAAGAATACGAGATAATCACTAGAGACAGCACCTTGCTTAGAGGCGAGATCGTAACCGATACTCCTGAAAAGCTGGCATCACGTTTGATAAAAAAATACGATGTTCCTGAAACATTAATAGAAATTAAGTCTGACAAGATATACATAGCGCCATGGATACTTGAAAAGATTGCAAAAAAGCTAGATGAACAGTGTTACATAACGGAAGTGTATCCAACGTGGGATCAGTTGGAAGTAGAAAAAATTAACATAAAAACCGAAAAATTATAAAATAAGCAAAGATATATACTATCTTCAAAGGTGAAAATAATAAATGATTCGTTTTGGCATAGCTGGAATTCCACTATCTTCAAAGGGAAGAACTTTGAGAGACGGTATTGAAGACGCTTATTTAATGGGATTAAGTGCTTTAGAAGTGCAGTTTTTGAAAGTGAACATTTTCGAGAAAGAGGCGTTTGAAGAGTCTGGATTATATCCTAGGGAAGTGGTTCCAGATAAGAGAGAAGAGAGCAGGATAATTGTAAATATCAGCAGGGCTGATAAAAACGGGAATTTTGTGCCAATAGGCATAAACTCAAAGATCGAGGAAAATGACATATTGCAGATTCTGCAGTGGAACCTGGCAAGAAGCTATGAAGAGCTCAGGGACCTAAAGACTCTGGCAAAAGAGCTGGATATAAAAATTAACATCCATACACCATATTACATGGACCTCATAAACAATTCCAATCTGATCGAGAGGTCTATAAATTACATACTCTGGTCTTCATATCTGGGTAACGAGCTGGGTGCCGAGATGGTGATCAGCAATATAGGATTATATGAGAAGTTAAAGTCCAACGATGCTTTAAAAATTGTTGACAAGAATGTAAAGCAAATACGAAAGATATTAAAGAAAGAAAAGATTAATTTAAGGCTGGGGTTTGAAACTTCAGAAAAGAAAGAGGTATTTGGAACGCTTGACGAGCTTGTTACGCTGAGCAAGAATAACAGCGGTGTGTTGCCTGTTATAAATTTTGCAAAGCTATTCGCGAGGCAAGACTACACGTTAAAAGAAAAAGAAGAGTATGAAACAGTATTGGACATGGTAAAACCATACTATAAAAATGAGCTCTATTTTCAATTTGCAGGCATTGAGTTTACGGCAAATAATGATATCAGGATTTCACCGGTCAAAAAAGGGGACTTAAAATTCGAGGATCTTGCAGATCTATTAGTGCATGATGACAGGGAGATCACCATAATATCGAATTCACCATTGATCGAGCATGATGCCCAGTACATGAGGATAATATATGAGCGTAAGTTGGGAGACTTATTGCAGAAAAAGGTGAAAAAATGATATTTAACGCAGCTGAAGATTATATACTGGATCACCTGCGAGATACTATTGACCAGATTGAAAAAGAGAAGATAGAGTCGGCTGTAAATATGATTTTAGAGACAAACCATGTGTTTGTGTACGGGGCTGGCAGGTCAGGCATAATCAGCAAAGCTTTTGCCATGAGGCTGGTGCAGCTGGGAATTACAGCATATTTTATAGGAGAGACAATAACCCCGATAGTAACAGACCGGGACTTGACCATACTGATTTCAAATCAGGGAACAACCAAGTCCACATTGTTGGTAGCGCAGGTATGCAAAAAAGTAAAATCCAAGATCATAGTGTTGACAGGAAACGGAAATGCGCCGCTATTAAAATATGCGAACCTATCATTCATATTAAAGATAAAAAAAGATAATCCAGAGCTGGCACCTTTAGGTACGCTATTCGAATTGAACACGTTGCTATTTTTTGACAGTTTAATAGCCCAGCTTATGTCAGTGATGAATGAAACAGAAAAGAGCATGAGATCCAGGCATGCCATATGGGTTTAGAAGGATGAAAAATGAAGATCAATGAGATATTTTATTCAATACAGGGAGAAGGTATACATATCGGGATACCGATGGTTTTTGTACGTTTTACAGGCTGCAATTTAAGATGCGAGTGGTGCGATACAAAATATGCATTTTTTGAAGGTTCGCAAATGAACGTGGAAGAGGTAATGACAGAGATCAAAAAGTACAAGGCCCGATGGGTCTGCATAACTGGCGGAGAGCCTTTACTGCAGGAAGACGTGTATGCACTGATATACCAGCTTTTAAAAGAAGAGTATAACATACTTATCCAGACAAACGGATCGATATCATTAATAGACGTTCCTTGTGAAGATACGATATTTATAAACATGGACATCAAAACGCCATCTTCAAAGATGCAGGACAAGCTTTTAGATTCAAATCTTGAGATTTTGGGCAAGAAAGACAGCATCAAATTTGTGATTGCGGATGAAGAAGATTATAAATACATGAGACGATTTTTAAAAGAGCATGAGATAGAAAGCGAAGTGATCTTGCAGCCAGAGGGAAACAAGAACTATAAAGAACTCGTGGAAAAAGTGTTGAAAGACCGGTTGAATGTAAGAGTATTGCCACAGCTTCATAAATTGATATGGGGTGAGAAGCATGGAGTTTGAGGATAAAGAGGGAATACTGGCAGTTCAGATATCCCGGGATGCGGTAACAGAGTATTTGAAAGAGCACAGGATGACCGTTCCTGAGAAAGTTCCTGACAAGTTTAAGATGAAGGCGGGAGTATTCACCACAATCTCCAGCTATCCATCAAAAGAGCTGAGAGGATGCATTGGTTTTCCAGAGCCTATTTATCCGCTGATAGATGCGCTAGTAAAATCCGCCATTTACGCGGCTACTGAAGATCCCAGGTTCATGCCCGTGGAGTATAGCGAGCTTGATCATCTAGTTTTTGAGGTATCGTTATTGACGCCTCCATCATTGATCAGCATCAATGATCCTGAAGACTATTTCAGCATCATAAAAATAGGGCAAGACGGCCTTATTGCAGAGCTGGGCGGAATGCGCGGCTTATTGTTGCCGCAGGTACCTGTTGAGAACTCCTGGGACGTGAAGACCTATCTTGTTGAAACGTGCCTTAAGGCAGGGTTAAGTCCAAGTTGCTGGAAAAACAAAAATGTCAGGTTTTACAAGTTTTCAGGGATCATATTTGAAGAAATGGAACCTAAAGGAAAGATTGTGAGAAAGAGGATCTGATCATGGATTATATATTGGACGGAAAGATCTCGAAGGAAGGAATCATAACAGATGTTAACATAGGAATTGAAGACGGCAAAATTAAAGAGATCAAAAAAAACATAACAGGTTCAAAAACGATAAAGATAGAGGGATTGATCATTCCTACAATGCTCGATTTGCATGTCCATTTTAGAGAGCCAGGTTACACATATAAAGAGGACTTTGAGACTGGATCGCTGAGCGCGTTGTTTGGCGGCGTGAGTTTTGTGATGGACATGCCAAACACAAAACCCGTAACTGACAACAAAGAATCTTTCGAGGAGAAAAAACGATTAGCGTCTGCAAAGTCATACATAGATTTTGGATTGTTTGCGGCAGTGTCTGAAAAATATAACGAATATTTTGTTAAAGAAGTTCCTGCGTTCAAACTGTATATGTCCGAAACTACCGGCATAAATCCAAAAAATCTGGATCTGTTACTAGAAAACGCCTCAAAAATAGCTGTTGAAAAAACAATATTTGTGCATTCTGAGCTAAAATCAGAGTTTATGCAAGGCACTGCAAAAAACCTGAGAGAGCACAGCATGATCAGGCCCGAGACCAGCGAGGTCAATGCCGTTCGATTACTGATCTCAAGAAAACTGAAACACATGCATATCACTCATGTAAGCAGCCCTGACACAATCCCTTATGCAGTCAGTGCGGGTTACAGTACTGACGTCACGCCCCATCATCTGTTCTTGAACTATTCTTCAGATCTATGCGCATATGCAAAAACAAATCCGCCAGTAAGATCAAAGCACACTGCTGACCAGCTATGGAACCTGCTTCTAACAGGCAGCATTGACTTTGTAGCTTCAGATCATGCGCCACATACGGTGGAGGAAAAAGAAAAAGAGTTTGAGTATGCGCCATCAGGAGTGCCGAATGTAGAGACCACTCTACCGCTGTTTTTAGAGCGGTACAGAGAAGGTACAATCACGATAGAACGCTTGACTGATGTGCTTTCAAGAGCTCCTGCAAAATTATTAAACATTAAAAAAGGAAGCATTGAGCCGGGATTTGATGCAGACTTAATCGCGTTCAGGATCTCTGACGCGCGGAAGATAGATTCTCGAAAACTGCATTATAAATGCGGGTGGAGCCCTTATGAAAAACAGACTGCCATCTTCCCGCACACAGTCATAGTAAGAGGAGAATTCAAGATTGAGAACTTTGAGTTAGAGTCCAGTGCGGGCTCTGGCAAATACTATTACGGGGATCACGATAATATTTAAGTATAGGGAAAATATATAGTAGATAATAAAGGAGTAATGCCGATGGTATCGAAAGTAATAACCTCAAACTTTGAAATGATCGGGCAACAGCTTGACTCTATTTTAAAGAGGATAGAAAAGCTGGAAAAGGATCAAGCTGAAGCAATGGTCATTGTAAAGAATCTGGAGGGAAGCATTGCTTTTTTAAGTGTTTTATCAGCAAAATTAAACACGAATTCGTATGAGATCACATCTCAGATTGAGGATAAGATAGATGCCATATACAAAGACATTAACGCGGAAAAAGAGAGAATCATAAATGAGTTTTCAACCCTCATTTCTTCAAAGTTTGAAGACTTGGAAGATCATTTAAATCCCAAAGAGGTACCTTCAAAAGAAGACGTAGCACAGACTACGTTAAAGGATCTAGCACCAGAGTTAGAAAATACAAAAGAATCTGACAGCAAGAAAAACATTAAGAGAAAGAGAAAAGATTGAAATATTATCTTGATTTTACCTGTTTTTACAGAGCGGAGGTTGCCGAGCCAGGTTAAAGGCGACAGACTCAAGATCTGTTTCTGTAGGGATCCGCCGGTTCGAATCCGGCCCTCCGCACTAAATACATAGTTTTTCACAGTGCTCTTTAAAACATCGGGTATTGGTAATGTTTAAAAATAAAATTTTAAATAGAACGAACAGATTAATATTAATATTATTGCGAAAGATGCATATTTAGTGAAGTTTGCAAATGAAATTTTTGTAGCAGGAGATTTTGCCATATTCTCTTTGAACTATGTCAACTACTCCTCGATTAAAGGTGAATGTGCCACTGGATATACTAATCTGCCCTGTACTGTGGTAAGAGATACTGTATGTGAATCAGGATAGAATTTGAATGTCCTGTTATCAATATCTTATTGTGAGTGATTTCCTTTTTATTTTCTTCTCAAGTTCTGTTGCTTTCAATGCTTCAGATGCTGTATCCC
>JBMFWH010000032.1:0-15133 GCA_049965455.1 Thermoplasmata archaeon
ACGCTGAAGAGCAATTAACAGAAAAGAAGCTTGAGATATTGAAGAGATGAACTTTCCGGATAAACAGATCAGCCAATCAGCTAAACTGTTTGAGTTGACATGAGTGAAAAACTCTCTGCTTTGAGTACAGTAGTTCCTCTACGCAGTATTGTCAGATTGCGCTACGAGCGCTTATACGTGTTTGCGGGAAGAGGAACAAGTTCATAGACATCTGATCCGTAGGAAAGTTCATATATGGTGGTGATATAAAAGAAAAATAGAATTAAAAAAGCCGGCCTGAAAATTTACATACGTGTCAATTCTCCATTGAAAATATTAAAAAGAGCATTCATCATCCCTACATAGCATATTTCGAAAACAATTTAAATTAGAGGATCCAGATAAAATATATACATTCGACAAAATGAAATAATACGTATTTATCAACGAAGATTTGACAAAGCCAAAATTGAATAAGTTTTTTATATTCAATTACCTTCTGAGATTTAATGAACGATAAGAAAATAATAGAGTATTTCGGATTTTTCCTTCTCGCTTTAGGTATAGGTTTTTATTTTGCCTGGGCTACGTTATACAATGCATTTTTTGATGTTGGAGTATACACCATGACCGTAGTACTCGTACTATTTGGTATACTCACCATTTTTTTAGGCAGATCAAAGGATTAATATGTTTTGCCAACATATGCTTTTATTTCGGTTTCTGCACCGCATATGATACATTTTCCTTTTTTGTTCTTTTCTTCAATAGGAACTCCGAGTACTGATTTATCACTAAACTCTGCAATTTTATTGCCACATTCTTCTCTGCCACACCATGAAACTTTAAACATTTTTTCTTGCTCTTTCAGCACCTGGAGGTCATCAGTTTCTAATACTAAAGATTCAACCTGCTTCTTTGCTTTAACATATAAATTGCTCTGAATATCCTTAAGCAGCTCTTTAATCCTAGCAGTTAAATCTTCTTTTTTCACTCTTATCTTTTCGTATGTATCTCTTCTTACGCATATAACTTCATTGTTTTTGATGTCTCTTGGACCGATCTCAATTCTTAATGGCACACCCTTAAGTTCCCAGTCATAAAACTTGAATCCTGGAGTATAATCCTCCCTCAAATCTATATTCACATTATATCGTTTCTTCAGCCTGTTATACAATTTTTTGGATTCTTTTATCACGTTCTCTTTATCATCGCTGATTATTGGTATGATTATGATCTGTATCGGCGCAATCTCTGGCGGTAATATCAGCCCGTGATCATCACCATGTATGCCAACTATTGCACCTAATATCCTTTCGCTTATTCCAAATGTAGTCTGACTGACATATTCCTGAACACCTTTTTCATTATTGTATTTAATGTCATAAGCCTTCGCAAAGTTATCAGAATACTGGTGTATTGTCCCTATCTGTAGAGCCCTGCCGTTAGGCATTATCGTGTCCGCGCCTAGAGAATAAAATGCGCCTGGAAACTTGTCCCAGTCAGGCCTCTTATTAATTATATACGGTATTGCGAGCTTGGTGCATATCTTTTTCCATATTTCCAGATCTTCTTCTATCTGCTTTTCAGAGTCTTTAAAATCTTTGTGTGCTGTATGTGCCTCAAAAAAGTGTATTTCACGGACTCGCATAAATGTTCTAGTCTGTTTGGTTTCGTACCTGAAAACATTTACGATCTGGTAGTATTTGAGTGGTAAATCAGCATGTGTACGGATCCAGAGAGAAAACATATGGTACATTGCCGTCTCGCTTGTGGGCCTTAATATTAAGGGTATGTCCAACCGGTCATCGCCAGCTCTTTCCACCCAGAACACTTGCTTTGTAAATCCTTTTATGTGTTCCTCTTCCTTATCAAATTGATCCTTAGGTATCAACAATGGAAAATTCAGTTCCTGATGTCCATAATCGTTAAAAACAAGACGGTAATACGAATCTATATTCTGCATTATGGCCAAACCATATGGCATCCATATGTCCATTCCTTTCACTGGATATCTCTTATCTGCAAGTTTACTGAGTTCTATAACTTCGTTGTACCAGTCATTAAACTGAGATTTTTTAAACTCCATAATCAGGTATAAATTGTTTTTATATTTAAGTTTTTAAATGATTTTAGAAATATTTCTATCTATTCTTTAAAAATAGTTAATCAAACCCCTCTTACATTTTCCCTGCCATTTAAAAAAATGGGATAAATGAAAAACAGTTCTTTAATACCAAAAATATAAAAAGGGGAGGAGGGGCGTCAGCGTGATTTGTGATTGACTAATTGCATCATAATACAAATTGTTATATAAATTTTTCTGTTATTTTATTCTTCATATATATAATTTACTCAACCTGCTTCTTAATGCTGTTGGCAATTGACAATCCGATACCTGGTATTTTTGCTAGGTCTTCAATGCTGGCGTTTTTGATAGCATGTATATCTATTAACCCTGCATCGTATAGCCTTCTTGCTCTAACTCTCCCAACTCCATTCAACCTAGTTAATGGTATTAGTTCCCGTGATGTGCCGTATTTTACTCGCTCCCAAAGTTCTTTTACGTTTTCTAAATGCTTATACCTTTCCACTCTGCCAAGCTCTAGATAAGAGTAAAGTAACCAGTCGGCGAGTTCAACTTTTGAATGTATGTCACCAGGTCCGATCACATATTTGGATATTATCTGATCATTGCTTGATTCATTGATCCAGTCCGAAAGCATTAGCGCAGTCTTCAAAGAGTTATAATCTATTTCCTTATCCTTAAAAAATTTGCAGTTTTCTTTTATCTTTTTGTTTATTATAAATTTCAAACCATCTATTTCTGACTTTTTGCAAAATAACGGTATCATCTCTAAACTATCGGATATGGTGTATAATACACTTAACTGATCATAGTCATAATCGAAGGAATCTCTGTACAAAAGTGCCGTATCAGGGCTTATGTACAGATCAGAAACTTTCTTGCCAAATATTGTGGATTTTATGATCCTTTTGTTTTCAATAAACCCATGCTCTTCCAAAAAACTCAATAACTCAGAAATATGTGACTCTAGCACATTGACATCCTCACTGAGCCCATAAAAACTATTTTTAAAAAAATCATAAATTTCAAGCTCGGTCTTTACCATTCCTGACGAGATAAGTCCTAATAAGTTATTTTTTAATGTGGTCATATCCACTAAATATGATTCTATCTCTTCTATTTTATCGAGCTCTTCAAACTCTAGGTTGCTTTTTTTGGAAACTATTATAGCCTCTCCATATTTATCATATTTTTGCCTTCCAGCTCTGCCTAACATCTGTTTTAATTCTATGTAAGGAATCCTTACTGACCCACCTCCATCAAACCTGGTTATGTCTCTGATTATTACCGTCCTTGATGGCAAATTTACTCCGGCAGCCAGGGTTGGCGTTGCAGTTAGTATCTTTATCTTCCTTGCTTTAAATAAATCTTCAATTTCTTTTCTCTGCTTATTTGATAGCCCGGCATGGTGAAAACAAACACCATATGACACATTCTCCTTTATTTTCTTATCATAAACATCTTCCTCGTCGAACTCATAGGTAACCTCTTCTTTAATATATTTTCTGGCCGTATTTCTTAAAGATTCGGACAGAGTCTCTGCCGCAGATCTTGTATTAACAAAAATCAGCACCTGCCCATCATTTTCCAGCGCCCTTTTAACAAGATTCCCGATAATTAACCGGTCAGATTCTACCTCCATAATCTCTCCCGAATCAAATTTTAACAGGTTTTCAGAAGGTTCATAGATACCAATTTTCAGTGGCACAGGCCTGAATTCACTAAATATATACTCTGCATTGAGCCACTTTGCAAGTTCCTTATAATTTTTAATTGTTGCTGATAATGCAATTAATTGTGCACTTGTGTTCAGAGATTTTATCTTAGTTAAAATCATCTCTAAGGTAGGTCCTCTGTCTGGGTCTTTTAACATATGTATTTCATCGATAACGATGACCCCGAGATCATAGATATAGTTGAAATCATGGCGGAGCAAAGAGTCAAACTTCTCTGAGGTGGCTACTACTACATCTGCATCTTTCAAAATTTTGGTGGAAGAGTCGTAGTCTCCGATAGCCAGTTTTACCTTCAACCCTATCGCTTCAAACCTTTTTAGATCCTCATATTTTTCTGACGCTAAAGCTCTTAATGGAACTACATAAATGGACTTCATACCTTTCAGAAATCCACGCAATATTGCTATGTAAGCAAGGAGGCTCTTACCGCTAGCCGTGGGAATTGCAATAACTAAATTCTTACCCTCCAAGATTTTCGGAATTGCCTCTGCCTGTGGTGGATAGAGCTCTTTTAAGCCATTTTCCATGAATATTTCTAGAATATTATCTGGCAAACCTATTTCATTTATTTTCATATTTTTGATAGTGGACCGGTCGGGATTTGAACCCGAGGCCTTTTGCTTGCGAAGCAAACGATCTACCAGCTGATCTACCGGCCCTATAAAATCTTTAAAAACAATAATATTAATTAATTTTTTCAATCATTTTTCCTATCTTTATATTCACAATCGTGATGAATTCCTCTTCCTTACCGCGCGGAATAGATGCCCCTGCCGCAACGTTATGGCCACCCCCATAACCTCCTACCTCTTTTGCAGCATAGCTCATTACCTCTGACAGGTCCAAACCCCTGTCTACCATTCCCCTAGGAGCTCTTACAGATACCTTGATCATTCCGTTATCCGTCTCTGCAAACCCTATTATAGGAATGTCAGGATCAGCAATGCCTGAAGAAAGGGCCATTGATGCAACTGTTCCAACTACTGTTTCCGGTATGTTGTTGCCTGCATGGAAATATTGTACTTTTTCAAGTTTAACTATACCCACATCTTTTACTACATTTATACTGTCCACTATCGTCTTTCTGTGCCTGTTCAGCAGCGTTATGGCTTTTTTGTAGTATTCCTCGCGATCTCCCAATGCAACGTTAAGGCCTATCTCTGCCTGATCATACCTTCCGCATGAATTTAACAATGTTGCATACTCTTTTGCATCCCTGAGCGGAGTACCCGAATTCTCTTTAGATAAAATATATACTTCCCCTATCAACCTCTCTACCGTTAAAGATCCGTACCCCATCTTTAATAACAATATCGCTAATTCAGATAAAACTTTTCTCTTATCCTCAACTGATATATCTATCCATCGAACCCAGTTATCGTTATTTTTTAATGGTATTTTTAATTTTTCTAAAAACTGAATAGCTCCATTCTGGTCATTAGATATTGTTGGAATGACTGGGTCCATGCTGTACTGTAACATCTTATATATTGGCCTTGTTTCTTTACCAAAAAACCTTGCATCAATAAAGTAATCAATATAGCCATGTTCCTTCCCTTCCTTCAATATGATCCTATTTGTTCCAGTTAAGCGGGAATATACAGTATCCTGTAGATCTCCTACTGCACCTACGATGGCCAGAGCTGACATCTCTACGTTTTTTTTGTCCATTTCTCTTGCAACAAGATATGTGGTTCCGGCTCCGCTTATGTCAGTTGCACCGTTTTTACCAAATAAGTGAGGATTTAAATGCAATATTTCAGTACGTTCAATTTCTTCAAAAAATGTTTTCAGATCTTTTCTTTTTTCTCTTGGGACTTCAACGCTCAATTGACTTGGGGCATGGTGATCTGTAACTACTGCATTTATCCCCCCAAGAAGATGGATACTTCCACTTCCTAAGTCTGTGATCCAGACCATTGGTGCGTTCTCATTTTTCAATTTCTCAATTATGGCATTGTCAAACTGTTTTACGAACTGAACGTCATATTCAATATTAGCATTCTGTAAAGCTTTTACAGCAATGCTTGCTGCACATATTCCATCAGCGTCAATATGAGATACCACCTTCACTTTTTTCTCTTTTTTTATCTGTTCAGCAATGTATTTTGCTCTGCTTAAAAATTCATTCACAGCTCCCATATAACTATCCACGTTTAAACAATTTTCGGAAAGACTATAAATATCAGACAAAATTTATGAAAAAGACCATTGCTATTTTATATAAGAAAAGTATTTATTATTAATATTATTTCTCCATATAAAAAAGGTGAATTTAATGAGTATTGAGTTTTGTACTTCATGCGGAAAAGGATTGGTAGGCGAAGGAACTACTGTATTTAAATGCCCGAACTGTGGAGAAGCAGAAATAGGGAGATGCAAAAATTGCAGAGAAATGGGTGTGCCATATACATGCCCTCACTGTGGCTTTATAGGCCCTTAAAAGGATGTGACTTTAATATGGGAAATGTATCAATAATATTTAAGATAATGCCTGAAAATGTAGAGGATGATATTCAAGATCTAAAAAATAGAATTGTTCAAACTTTAGAACCTGTTGTAAAGATCAGGGGTATTCAGGTAAGACCTATTGCATATGGATTAAATGCGATAAATATCGCTCTAATAACGAAAGACGAAGATGGTGCATCTGATAAGTTAGAGCAGATGATAAGAGATATTAAAGGGGTTGGAGACGTAGATATTGAAGATATGACCCTAATCTAAATTTTTTTAGAGTATTCTACCAGCTTCTCTATTCTAGACGCTGTGCTCGGATGTGTTGAAAAGATAGATACGAATCTTTCTCCTCTGAATGGATTAATTATGAACAAACTGGCAGTAGCTGGATTGCCCTTTCTCAGCGGTTTCCTTGAAACAGAAGCCTCTATCTTGCGTAATGCTGATGCCAGTGCAAGAGGCTTGCCAGATAACTGTGCTCCAGTATAATCTGCTTTGTACTCTCTTTGCCTGGATATAGATAGCTGTAAAAGTGTGGCTCCTATGCCGGCCAATGCTAAAACTACGAGCACTAATACATTATTTCCTTCTCTTTTCCCATTCCCACCAAATAATGATTCGAAAAAGTAGACTCTGAACAATATTGTCAGCGCACCAACAATAGTCGCCGCTACAGTCATCAATAGCATGTCCCTGTTTTTAATATGCCCGAGTTCGTGGCCTAAAACCCCTTCAAGTTCATCGTCATTTAACGTATTTAATATACCAGTTGTTACGACCACAAATGCATTGTTCTTATTTCTACCCGTCGCAAATGCGTTAGGAACGTCGGTGGTAATGATGGCAATCTTAGGCATTGCAATGTTGGCTTTGACAGAAAGATCACTCACAATCCTAAATACCCTTGGATTATCTTGCTCGCCAATTATTTTGGCATGATATGACCACAATACTAACTTAGAGCTATAAAAATAGCTGAAAACATTTATGAGTATGGATATTCCTAGAAACACGAGCATGGTAATGATAATGTTACCATATAAAATCCCGATAATATACCCTACCAATACGAAAAGCAAAGTTAACATTATGAATAATCCAACAGTTCTTAGTGTGGAGTGCATGATGGGAGGATAATAAATACTCTCTATTAAAATTATTGGATATACTGGATAATATTAAATTAATATCATAAAATAATCATTTTTATGTATTATCGGCAATATATTCACTTACCTGAATTTTTAGACTGTTATGAAAACCATAGTGCGGAGGGCCGGATTTGAACCGGCGAACTCCTATGAGACAAGACCCTGAATCTTGCACCTTTAACCTGGCTCGGCAACCTCCGCATATTTATAGTATTTTTAATATGACTGCAAGAATACAAAGATGTTAATTGATTTTTCGTTTTTATGACCTTGTCAAGTTCCGTTGATAAGGTATGAGATAAGTCATATTTAATGCCCCCCCTAAATAGTTTCGATTCTACGCTTGAATAACCATATGTATGCAAGCACAAATCTTATTTGTCAGCCATACTATTTTAAATAGGACCTGTAAATTATTAATACTATAATGCAATCCACTATTGTGATGATAAAAGTACTCATAACAATAAAACTAAAAGAAGGAGTAGAGGACCCAGAGGGTTTAGCCATAACAAAAACACTGAATATCCTAAATTTTAAAAATGTTAAAAAAACCAGCGTCTATAAAGAGTATGAAATATTAATAGATCATGATGACTTACCGGTCGCAAAAAAAGATGCTGAACAGATGTGTAAAAGATTATTAGCAAATCCTGTAATACATGACTATTCTATAAGTGTTGAGAGAGTATAATAGAGTATGCTTAATAAATTAGATTACCCGTTTGATATTTACGAGATACATATCAGATCTTTGAGTGATGAAGAACTGTTAAGATTAAATGAGTTGATGAATCTAGGATTAAATTACGAGGAATTGCATCGGCTGAGAACCTATTTCAAAGATCTAAACAGAGATCCAACAGACGTTGAGCTGCAGGCTATAGCACAGGCATGGAGCGAACATTGTTGTTATAAGTCTTCAAAAAATCTGCTTAAAAAATATATTTTTGGCATAGATGCCCCTCAAAACATAGTAGTCATACAGGATGATGCGGCAGTAGTAGAATTTGATAAAAACCACGCGTACGTTTTTAAGATAGAGTCACATAACCATCCCAGCTTTGTAGAACCATATGGCGGTGCTGCCACAGGCGTTGGAGGGATAATCAGAGATGTTTTAAACATGGGCGCAAAACCGATAGCACTGGTAGATCCGCTATTTTTTGGGCCCCTGGATTATCCATATGAAAAATTAAAAGAGGGTGTGAAGCATCCTGTCTATCTGTTTAATGGAGTAGTATCTGGAATAAGAGATTATGGTAACAGGGTGGGAATACCCACTATTGGTGGAATGACATATTTTCATAGCTCTTTTCTAAATAATATTCTTGTAAATGTAGGGTGTATAGGCATCGCAAAAAAAACAGATATCGTGAGAAGCAGGATAGATAAAGTCGGGTATAATCTGATACTTGTGGGCGGTAAAACAGGCAGAGATGGAATACATGGGGTAAATTTTGCATCTAAAGTTTTAAGTGATAAAAGTGAGTCTGAAAAAACTGCGGTACAGCTAGGTAACCCTATAATAAAAGAACCGCTGATAAAAGCGGTATTGGAAGCAAACAGTAAAAAGTTGATCACTGGGATGAAAGATCTAGGCGGCGGTGGTTTGTCTTCTGTAATAGGAGAGATGTGCTTAGCAGGAAATGTTGGGGCGAATGTATATTTAGATAGGGTTCCTTTAAAAGAAGCGAATATGGCGCCATGGGAGATATGGGTAAGCGAGTCTCAGGAAAGATTGATGTTGGCGGTATCGGAGAAAAATAAAAAAAAGGTCATGGATATATTCAGCTTATGGGACGTTGAAGCAACAGTAATAGGTAAAACCATCGATTCTGAAAGACTGAATATATATTATGGCAATGTCAAGATCTTGGACCTGGACCTAGTATTTTTAACATCCGGGCCTTTATACTGCAGACCTTCTATTGTAAAATATCCGGCACAGGAAAAAGTAGAAATGCTTCCTTCAGAAACAAACTATAAAGATTCTTTTTTAAAGCTATTATCGAATCCAAACATTGCTAGCAAAGAGTTCATAATCAGGCAGTATGACCATGAAGTAAAGGGTAGAACTGTTATCAAGCCTCTGCAGGGCAAAATTGGCATGGAAACACATGGCGATGCAGCGGTATTGAAACCTCTGGACCACTCGAATAAAGGGTTAGCAGTTACCACGGATGTCAACCCAAAACTCACAGAGTTAGATCCGTACTGGGGAAGCATAGCAGCAGTAGACGAGGCAGTCAGAAATCTGGTTTCCGTGGGTGCCAGGCCACATTCTTTTGCAGATAACTTGAACTTTGGCAATCCTGAGGATCCGGTGGTGATGGGGCAGCTGGAAGAGTCAGTAAGAGGGTTAGGGGATATTGCAAGATTTTTAAAGATCCCTTATGTATCAGGAAATGTCAGTTTGTACAATGCAAATTTTGGGGCTTCCATCGTTCCCACGCCTACAATAATGGCTATTGGAATAGTGGACAATATAAAATATTGTCTGACCTCAGATCTAAAAGAGGATGAAAATTCATTATACGTTATAGGAGCTACAAGAGCGGAGATGGGTGGCAGTGAATACTATGCGATGAGGCAGATAAAAAGCACAAATGTTCCAAAGTGCAACTTTAAAACTTTAAGAGATAGCATGGATAAGATGCTAATAGCATCGAATAAAAGGTTGATCAGAAGTACCCATGATATTTCTCAGGGTGGAATAGCAATAGCACTTGCGGAGATGGCTATTGGCGGGAATATTGGGGCTAAGATTAACTTAAATACACTTGGAATATTGAGGACTGATTTCAAACTTTTTTCAGAAAGCAACACCCGGTGGATTGTTGAGGTAGAACCTGAAAACGAGACAAAATTCTTAAAGATTATGGAGGGAGTAGAGATACACAATATAGGAACTGTTGGAGGGGATAGATTGATAGTTGAAGATGGATCCAGAAAAGTATTTTCTGTATCGCTCAACACTATCAGAGAATATTTCAAGAAGTTCCCGTAAAAATTAAAAAAATATGGAGGAGAGACTAATGGTCGGGTCAGTAGATGTGCCTGAAAAGTTAGGGGTTAGAACAATAATTGGGCCTTTCGATTTAAATCAGATGATGCGCATAGCAATATATTTGTTGGTAGTTGCCGCTTTGACTATATTCCTATCTATCTATCTTATAATCTTATCCTTGATTACTGTATTTGCTGTTTATTTTAAAATAGAGAATGAAGATTCAGATCTTTATTTTCTTAAATATTTGAGATACAAATTCAGTAAAAAAAGATATATCAGCAATGATTTTAAAAAACTTGTAGAAATTTATGATATAAAAGAGAATATTGTTTATTTAGGGAGCTTATACCTGTTAATCATCGAGACCACCGGCTTGAATCTTAAATTCTACAGTGAAGAAGAGCAGAAACATGTATATTTAGAGTTCATAAACATCCTAAACGGAATAGATTTTGACTTTGACATAAAAATAATAGCTTCTAAATTTGACTATAACCGTTACCTGAATATTTCTGAAAAATTTGAAGAGGCAGGAAATCAATATGTAACCCTTATAAAATCGTTATATACAGAGCAAGTGTTGTACAAGTATTACATAATATTAAAGCAGAATAGCTTAGAGTTTAGCACTGTTCCTAAAGATGAACGCTTAGGAAAAGTAAGCATTTTATTGAACAACAGAGCTGAACAGCTAATAAACGCACTAAAAAACATAAAGATTGATTGTAATATCCTTAAAGGTTCAGAAATCTTGGAATTTTACAGTCTCATAAATGAGGGGGTATAGAGTCTATGAAATTTATGAACTCAGCCGATCTGGGACTGGCATTTTTTATTTTAACCATTCTAAGTGGAATATATACATTATTTAACAGTTCTATGTTCGGCCTTACTTTACTACTTTTATTATTAGACTTTGTATATTACGTCAGGAACTATAATGTTAAAAAATGGGTATTCGTTTCAGCAGTTTTATTTATAATATTTATAATTATTCTGGATCCATTTCACACTTGCTGGCTTTTCAGTTCGATTACCAGCATTATTCTCGTTCTGGACTTTGAAAAGGTGGAGATAGATGATAACTATCAAAAAATGATTTTGACAAATAAAAAGGTAATTTTCGAAAAGGACCATTACCTTTTTCATGACCTTTTTATCCAACCATTGGTTATTGCAAAATGGCCAAAAAACTTAGTTTATGGATTTTTTTCAGAGTTTGTGAATGCAGACACGCCTACAAATATCTCGATATCCTGTGAACATGTTCCCCCTAGCAAATTATTAGAGATGTTAGAGGTAGAATCTGAAACCATTGAAACAGAATTGATGAATGTAAAGCGAAAAAACAGGGCCAGATACATGGATCTGAAGTTAAAGTATGATAGCTCTAAAAGTTTGCAAAATTATATAGTATCTGGTAAAGGGACAGTATACAGAGTAACTTTAATATTCTATCCTATGGCAAAAGACTATAAAAATATGCGAAAAAATGCAGACTTTATAAGAAATAAGTTACAGAAATCGCTGTTTAAACCCGCATTCTCTAAATACTTGCAAAAACAAGCATTTTTGTCATTTTTAAGTTCAGGCTCCAGAAATTATAAAGAGGATAAATATATCCAATCGCAAGCGCTTGCAACTATGTTCCCATTTTTAACAGACCTGATTGCCATGAAAGATGGCATTTTTTGGGGCTTGAACGATGTAAATAACAGCCCAATATTCATAAACAGATGGTATTTCCCGTCAAGCCATATGCTTGTTACAGGAACCACGGGGTTTGGTAAATCATATTTTGTGAAAACCCAGATATTGAGAGAATTGTTACACCATCCGGACACAAAAATTTACATAATAGACCCGATGAATGAGTTTGTGGATCTTGCTAATGCAATGAAAGGCACTGTGGTAGACGTTGGTAAAACAGTAATTAATCCCTTCGACCTTTTTGATTCTACAATCCCTAACAAAATATCCAGGCTGAAACTATTATTTGGTTCAATATTTGAATTTGATAAAAATGATCTAGCAATCCTTGACGTCTACCTTAACAGAGTATATCAGGAAAGTAAGAACCCAAAATTCAAAGATTTTATTGCATTATTGAATGAAAGCAAACTAAACATTTTATTTTCAAGTTTTTTGGAAGGATCATTAAAAAATTTGAATAATGACACAACCGTAAATTTAAATAATAATTTTACTGTTTTTAACATTAAAGATGTAAATGAAGATCTCCTGATGTTCTATGTTCTTTTGGCCGTAGAATATCTTTACAACCAGATCTCCAAAGATTACTCGGCCAAGATACTTGTTATTGACGAAGTCTGGAAATTGCTTAAAAATAAGTCCGCAGCAATGCTACTAGAACAGCTTGTGAGACATGTCAGACGCTGGAAATGCTCGGTAATATTGATATCACAGAAAGCGGATGATTTCCTAGAGTATGAAGAGGGAAGAACAATAGCACAGAATGCTGTTTTTCACATGCTGTTTAAACATAATCAGATAACCCAGAACATGAAAGCATTTTATAAACTGAGCGATAAAGAGGAAGAACTTATTCTGGGCAACATCAACCCAAAGCATCAAGGATATTCGAGAGCATATTTAATTGCCGGGTCTGTAAAAGTGCCGATCAGAATATACAGTACTGACTTCGAAAACAGCATCATCACCACTAATCCGGACGAAATAAAAAACAGAACTATAGGATAGGCACAAAACTGTAAAATTCATTATTGTCTGGTTCTATCGCATACATAGTCGTCTTTGGTTCTATTCCGTATATGCATAGCGTATTATTTATAGAAACTACCTTAACATGCGTGCTAGACATATTCACTATCTGGTCTTTGATTTCACTTCCGGGCAACAATATTCCTATCCCAATGTCTTTGTTGTCTATTATATTGTTTACGAAATTTACTACCTCTTGAATAGCCACTGGCCCCCTATATCTTTCGATAGTGTCAAATGCCAAATAATAAAACATGGGCGATCCAAACTCTTTTAATTTGGATATCCCTTCATGTATTAATTTTACAGATGTTTCCCTGCTTGCACTACCGAGTGGGATTATATATTTTTTATCACTGTTTGATCTGGAATAGTCTATAAAAATTGCATGCGTGTCTACTATTTCTTGATTGTTCATATATTTACTGAATCTATTTCTCACTTCTTCGAGCGATGTGCCAAGTGACAAAACTGCCATTATCCCCCTATCTAAAAAACTGATATTAGAGAGAATTGGCATAGTTAAAAAATGATGTTCCTGCACCACATTATCACCAATCTCTATCAGATTAAAAGTGCCAAAACTGAACCCACCACCTAAAATAGTATCCAGATCTTTAACACCTGTGCTAAAATATCTGCCTGTAGGGGGGATAGGAGTAGTAAAATGTTTGTTTAAGTCAAACCTTATTTTTGGAGGCAATATTGTGAATTTTCCTCCATTTAAAGTAAATAAGTATTTTTTAAAGTTCGTGCTGATCCCTCTCAATTTATCTAACGATAAGCTCCTTATCCTGCGCCCTTCATATAGATATTGTTCCAAAAATATTACGCCATCTGCTATATACTCTAACTTATCCGATCGCTCCTTTTCTAAAATGAATATGATGTTTGTATTTCCGCCCTCGACAAGATCCTTTACAAGTGTGTATACCAGCTCTTCTTCATTGATTCGGTATTTGCTAGCCAAACCTTCTATGCTGTCTATTACGATCATTGAACGATCTGGCAAGTTATGGTCTACTTCACTGTATATGCGTTTTAGCTCTGGTATATTAAGATCCTTGAAATATTTGTTGTATAATACCCTTGATACTTTTTTAGGCTCTTCACCATATATATTTCTAACCAGGGCCCTCGCAGTCTCTACGGGCTCTGGTTCTATTTCTGGCTCTGCAATCTTTAAGCTATCCAAAAATAGCCTCCCAGCGTCTATTATCTTAGTCTTCTCTTCAAGCTCTTTTATCCATGGAAACTGCTGATATAGCGCTGTGTCACCTACTCTAGTTGATAAATATATGCCTTTATATTTATCCTTGAAATATTCTAAAATCTGAAGTGCGAAGGTAGTTTTGCCGGTACCGGCACCACCGACCATTATTAGCGACATTGCTGACTCTGATCCAAAAAACTTATTTAATTCCGGCTCAAGAGACTCTAACATTTTCATACAATTAATTAGTTAGCGTTTATTAAAATATATACTTTTCTATTCAGGAGGTTATGGGACATAAGTCTTTTTTACTCTCCCATCAAAAAAATGTTGTGAAGCGTTCCTATACATATTTGCGCAGTTGATATCCTATCTTCTCTTCTTTGACTTATGTCCCACCCAAATTCTCTTTTGTCTACTGAAAATCCAGTCTCTGAGTTCTCTCTCCTGAAGTACTCTTTTAGATATTTATACGGATCTTCCATCAAATATTTGATCATCTCTTTCCATTTTACTGGGCCCTGTATTGTTGCATTCTTTTTTGGTATTATGTATATTGTTGCGTCTTCAGGATAATCGCCGGTTATTGACTGCCCTGAATAATACTGGTCCAATCTCGCACTGTTTATCTTCAACCCCAGCTCTTTCAACATTATCATCGCTTTATTGTATGCATCTCTGGTTTGCTGGAGGATATACCACATATAAAACTAATAAAAGGAGTAATAATAGTTGCAGAAAAGCATAGGA
>JBMFWH010000033.1:0-14602 GCA_049965455.1 Thermoplasmata archaeon
CCAAAATAACTTTCAGGTTATTACAAAAAATATAATCTCTATCTTTTAAATACAGTGAAAATTACGCATAATACTCGTTTTTATGAAAACTTAACTTCAGAATCATGACATATTACAAAATTTAGAAATATTAAAATATAGGTATGTGATAACATCTCACTATGGAAAACCTTAATGTGGTGATAAAAAATGGAAGACGACGGTGATAGTGACGGCCACCCAAAAGAATTTTTAGTGAATAGATCATTTTATAAAAAAATGGTATATGAAGAAATCCAAACTTTTTTAAAAGATCAAAATGTAAGGAATTTATATAGCTATTTTGACCCTAACTTTATTTTCAGCGATAAAGCAGAGTTTAATGATAATGGATCAAAAGAGACTTTTTTAAGGATAAGCAATAATAATTTAAGCTATGATTTTTCTTTGCAATATGAGATCAATAAAGAGGAAATTAATGCTATTTTTAGCTTAAGTGCAAATAAAAATAAAGTTACAAAATCTTTAGGTGCTTTAAAAGCAAATATAAAAACATACAATAAAAAAGATGTATCTGAAACAGGAGTTATGTTTATGAAAAAGTTAGAAGATTTTATGTTAGAGGATACCAAAGTAAAAACTTATAATAGCTCATCTAATTCACAAAGTGATATTAGTAATTTTTCAATTGAAGGTATAACTTATGAAGTAGAAACATACTCTCAAGAGCAAAGTTGGGTGGATTCAAAATTAGAGAAAGCAGTGATATTAGCTGAAGGAGTTTATGATACATCTAACGGTAAAACTGCTCATGGATTAGTTAGGTTTACAAAAAGATATGATATTATAGGGTTAATAGACTCTAAGTTTGCAGGAAAAGATGCCGGGGAAGTACTAGATGGGAAATTTAGAAACATTCCCATACGCGCGAGCATTAAAGAATTTTTAGATGAGACTCCTGACCTTTTAATTGTAGGGGCTGCTACTGATGGAGGTTTGCTCCCAAAAGAGTACAGACCTTACATTATTGAAGCTTTAAAAAATAAAATTGGCATAGTTTCGGGGCTGCATGAATTTTTAAGTGAAGATCCTGAGTTTAAAGAAATTAGTGAGGCTAACAATGTCAAGATCACGGATGTCAGAAAGATGTTTTTACATAAATGTGATTTTTTTACAGGCGAAATTGAAAAAGTAAAATCTAAAAAAATTGCAGTATTGGGAACTGACAGTGCCGTAGGTAAAAGGACTACATCTGTAATGTTGACAGAAAATTTGAACAGAGCAGGGCACAGTACAATTTTTATAGGAACCGGGCAAACTGGATGGATGCAGGGAGCAAAATATTGTGCGCTGATAGATTCTATGATCAATGATTTTGTTGCTGGTGGTATTGAAACAGAGGTAGTAAAGGCTTGGAATGATAATCACCCAGAGTTTATAATAATTGAAGGGCAGGGGGCCATATTGCATCCAGCATATCCAGGAGGATTCGAAATTATAGCGGCTGGTAGGCCTGACGTGATAATATTGCAGCATTCTCCAAAGAGGAAGTACTATGATGGATTTGAGAATTATCCCATCCATGACCTTGATAAATATATAAAAGTGATAGAGCTCTTATCTGGGAAAAAGATTGCGGCAATAACACTTAACACTGAAAACATGGCAAAAGATGAAGTAGAGTACTATAAAAAATATTATTTTGAGAAATATGGAATCCCGGCAATAGCACCTTTATATGAAGGAACAAGTGAACTGGTAAAAATACTGGAAAAAAAGATTAAAAGTGAGAATCAATGAATCTAAAATGTTTTGATGAGATTTACATCAGCAATCCTACAGTTACTAAAAACAGTATCTCTTCAATATATAAGCTAAAATTGGGGGACAATATAAAAGAGTTCAATCTTGAATTCAGGTACTCAGAGCCAATTAATATCGAAAATATTGAAAAATTGGCAAGGATGATCGTTACTATGCCTGTGATAAATTATGGGCTTTTTACGGAATCCATATTTCTAGATTTTGAGATTGATAAAAATGATTTGAAATATTTATATGATATGCTCGAGATAACAGCTACGGATGTATTTGTAAATAAAATATGCCGTAGAAGAGCTGACTTTATAAAAAAAGAGTATCTCCCAAAGCAGGAAGACATCAAAATAGAAAACGCGCATAATAAAGCGAAGATATTTTGCAATATTTCAGTATCAGAAAGCAATTACAGGGTAGACTTAAACAAAGCAGCAGTTTTATCTTCTGGAGGTAAAGAGAGCTTACTAACCTATGGGTTATTAAAGGAGATTGGGGCAGAGGTATACCCGTTATTCTTTAACGAGTCTGGCGGGCATTGGAGAACTGCAATAACAGCTTACAGAGAGTTCAGCAATTTTGAGATAAACACTAAAAAGGTATGGTCAAATATAGATAGATTTTATCTTTTTATGTTAGATAATATGAAAATAATCCGAAGTGATTATAGATCCATCCGGGCAGATACCTATCCTATTCGCTTGTTCATATTTGGGCCTTATATCTTTTCTTTTTTACCAATATTATTAAAGCATAATATAGGCAACATTTTACTTGGAAGTGAGTATGATGATCCAAGAGTACCAGGATTATACGAAAATATACCCCATCGCTATGGAATATATGATCAAAGCGAAGAATTCGATGAGTATATGACTGACTATTTTTCCAAAAAAGGTTTTAATATTGTGCAATGGAGTGCAGTGAGGCCTCTATATGGTCTTATAGTTGTAAGAATATTATCTAACAGATACCCTCAATTATTTAAGTTACAGAGATCTTGTCATTCTTGCCACATAGAGAATAAGGAGATAATACCTTGCGGGGAATGCACTAAATGTCTTGGAGTATTATCTTTCGTAATTGCGAACGGTAAGGATCCAAGAATAATAAACTATAAAAATGAACATCTTCAAAATTTTGAAAAAAATATTAACAATACAAAATTAAGGCTTGATGATGATGAAAGAGAGCACGTATTTTATATTTTGAACAAGATGGGTTATCATATTGACGGAGTATCTCATGAACATGTAGAAAAACTGCATTTTGACAATAAAAATTCCAAGTTAAACCACATCCCAGAGTTATATAGAGACAAATTATTCAAGATATATAAAGAGTATACTAAAGGTGCAGTGTTTTTGGAAAATAACGAGTTCAAAGACTTTATTTTTTAACTGCAATCAAGATCATACTTGATACAATCATCACTGCGCCAATAATGGATACGATTCCAAGCGTTTCATTTAATAGTATGTAAGAGAACATCATTGCAAAGATAGGCTCTGAAGTCAAAAATATAGATGTCTCTGCTGAAGACAGATATTTTTGGGCATTTGTTTGTATATATATTGCAATTGCAGTGGCAACTATGGCTGTAAATACAAGCGCAAAAACGAAGTCGAAATTTAATATGATCTTAAAATTAAACGGTGTTAAAAAAGAGCTTAATATCGCAACTAGAAATATCTGATAAAAAGTTATGGGTATAGGGTCTTTAAACCTGACATATTTATCGATCAGTACTACCTGAAAAGCATATGAAATCGCCGAAAAAATGGTTAGAATGTCCCCAAAATTTAGAGAGTGTGTACTATAATAGCCGGTAAGTAATATCAGGCCTGCAAGTGCCATTACAATGGATACTATAACATATATGTTGATCTTCTCTTTTAACATGAAAAATGCAAGAATGGGTGCAACAATAACATATAACCCTGTTATAAGTCCGGAATGTGAAGCAGTAGTGTAAAGCAAGCCAACAGTTTGAAAATAATACCCAAAAAACAGGGAGATACCAATTATTAGCCCGAACATAACAGTTTCTCTTGACACTTTTATTATTTTTGATCTAAATATTATAAAAAATATGGCAGATCCAATAATAAATCTTAAACTCAAAAATATATATGGTGAAGAGTAGTTTAAAGCTATTTTTACGATAGGGAAAGTACTTCCCCATATTATACCATCTAATATCAAAAGTAAATAAGCGATAATCTTCTTCATTTAATCGGGCAATATCTACAAAGTTAATTAAATTTTTTGAAATGAAAATATGGAGCTCTCAATTCTTTGTTGATTTAACTTTATAAACTTAATTTTCCATAATTTTTTGTGCACTACTTTTAATATATTATTTTGATAAATATTCAAATTATGTGATCCAGTAAAACCTTTGAACACTGGCAAAATGAACTGATAATTTTAAATCAACGAAGCGGTGACATAGTCGAAAAAATATAGTCTGATATCTCAATGATTTCTGCAGGGCTGAGAGACTCAACCCTTCTGTCTGCATATGGAATATCCTTAATGCTCAATATATTTCTTATCATTTTTCTTCTCTGCGAAAATAATAATCTAGTCACCTCGAAAAATGTATCTTCGTCAGCTGCATTTATAACCTTATGCGGAACGATATCTATTAATGCGGAATCTACATTTGGAACAGGCCTAAAACAAGAACGTGAAACCTGAGCCAGGATCTTAGTGACACCAAAATAATAGGCATTAACCGAAAGCCGGGAATAGTTTTCTGTGCCCGGCAAAGCCACTAACCGCAAAGCAAATTCTTTCTGCACAAGCAAGATCGCTTTTCTAAAGCGGTACTTAAAAAATTTGAACAGCAATGGTGAAGATATCTGGTATGGTATATTGGAAACAATCTTATCAAAATACGGGAAATCAATTTTCAAAGCATCTCCTTCAATTAATATCAATTTACTAGTTTCGATCTCATCCTTGAACTTATCTCTTAATATACACGCTAATTTATGGGAGTACTCGACACTGATTACCTGTTTTGCATATTTTAGCAGTTTTTCAGTCAAGTTTCCCGTGCCTGCACCGATCTCCAAGATTATTTCATCATCTTTTATGTCTGCATATTTACAAATGTTTTCGACTATATTCTTGTCAATTAAAAATACCTGCCCAAACTTCTTATCTAATCTGATCATTTTGCTACAAATATCTTGTATTTTATATCTCTCTGTTCCAATTCCTGCATAATCCTTTTTGTTATAAGTTTTTCGGGGTGATGGATTGTTTTTACACGGTTTTCAAGATCACTGAACGTCTTGAATTTTTCTTTTTCGCGTTCTTCAATTATGGACCACATTGTTTTCTTCCCCAATCCTGGCAACAGCTCAAGCATGTGATATCTAGTTGTTATTGGGCCTGCAGTATTGAAAAAATTAATAAATTTTGACTCTTGAGATTTTACAATATCTTCAATAACGAACTCTGTTTCTCCCTTGGCAGCATTAGTCAGTTCTTCAAAGGCAATACGCCGTTTTACATGCTCTATTTTGTCTCTTTTTTCAAGATCTTTGCCTATATACACTCTTTCGCCAACTCTTAACGTAACATTCATTTTTGGGATAAGTTCAAACAGCTTGAACTCATCTTCACCTATAGCCAGCGCTAAAGGAGTTCTTTTAAAAGCGCGCTCTTCTATTCTACCTTGTGGTAAATAATCTAATATAAAAACATAATCTTCCAAAAATGTTCACCCTTTCAACTTTTATATTTTTTCGAAGATATCTAAAATTTTTTTAATGTCATCTAGCGGGACAACAATATTATCCTTTTGGAAGATAGCTCTGATTTCTTCATAGTTTTTTGGTACAATATCGATTAGTTTAGTTGCATATTTTTCATCTATAAAATCCAGTTTTAGAAGTTCTTCTCTGAGTCTTTTAAGTTTTTTTAACGGAACTTTAGAAAAGTCTTCTGCATATTTTAGAGTATTTTTCTGTAAATTATTTAGTTCATTAGCTTTATTTATTTCTTGCAGAATCTCTTTTACTTCCGGAATAGAAACATACCTCTTTTTCATTTAGGCACCTCATGTCTCCTTAGATGCTCAGAATTTGCAATAATAACTTTCTTCTTGTTGCCATCAGAAACCTCTACTAAGTATGCGTTGCCTTGAGTACCTATAACTTTACCTATTTTGCCGTGAAATCTATGAAATGGCATGCCTTTATGTAAGCTAGAGTCTATATCAATTGCTACTCTATCATCTACCTTAAAGTTCTGGAAATATCTTGTTAGAGGTACCATATTTCCATCCTTTCTGTTCTTTCTAAGCTTCTGTCTCGATTTTGATCTTGGTCCATGTGACATTTTACTCATTGTTCAAATCCTCCAAATCATGTACAGCTATTACATCCAAACTTAGTATTTCTACTTTTTGGTTTATAATTTCTGCAAAACTAGGAATAGTTCTGCCATTATCTCCATGAATCAGTTCTTTGACATATAGTCCTGCATCAGTTTCCAGCATAATTGTTAGGATATTGTCTGCATATTTTTCCAGTATTGCTTTATGCACACTTCTCTCTCTAACTAAATCTGACCTACGATGCAAAACCCTGAATGGAGTTCTTTGATATATAACTTTTCCTTCTAATTCTTTAACATATTTTTCTAATATGTTATATGGTAACTCCTTTTCAATTCTGACATTTACCCTATACGTTTTTCTTGATTTCGTGCCTTTAATATCACGGACCTCCTTTCTGCTAGACAACTTTAGCTCTTCTACTTCTATCTTCCCCCCCGCATGCTGATTTATCTGGTTTTCTAACTCTTGCATATCAACATGTCTCTTCTTCGGTGATTTTAGTTCTAATATAAATGGCCTGCCAGTGCCAAGCATTAATACGTCTGCATCTTCCCTTCCCATTCCATGCAAAACATAATCTTCAGCCGCAAAAAAATCCTTTGATATTCTACCAATATAATCTTCTACAGTAAATGAATCTTCAAAATTCTGGTGCGTCTGGAAGATGCCTCTCTGAAATTTTTTATATTTACCTCTAATGAATACCGGATTTGAGAATATCTTGATTGAATCGTACATGGTATCCACCAGAACTACAATGTTCGGATTAAGTAGATCCACCCCTTTATTTAATATTATGGAAAGTCTCTTCCCTATTTCTCTGTTTAATTCACTGGTTATTTCTTCCCCATTGTTTCCATATCTTTCCTGTATTATTTTCTCTTTTGCAATTATGTCTGAATCTACTTTACTGCCTACTAAGAATGTATCAAAATCGAATTCTTTAAGATATTTTAAGGCCAAGCTCACATATTTATCTATATTGTTAAATATGCCGGAACACAATGCGCATTTTTCCGGGATAGTTTCATTATAATCTACATTTTTGGATAGCGCGTAATATATCCTGATAGCCCTGCCTCTTTCTGCATTAGAAAGCCCGTGCGATAGCTTTCCATAAATTCTGCCAAGACAGTTATCACACAAGCTTAAAAGTTCTTTATCAATTTCTACCATAATGCTACAATTCATTCTCCTATTTTTTAATTTTCTTGATTAAATTTACAAAACCGTAGGCTCCAATACTCAAAAACAATAATTCTGACTTTTTTAGATAGAGATCATCATTTGAGCTTTTAACCTGATAAACGCCAAGATAAAAGTATAATTTAGAGAGCAAAAAGATCAAAGAATTCTTTTTTAAGGTGTCTTCTATTTTTTCTAGTTCCCATGAAAACCTTGAATCATCAGTTATGTAGTAGTATACCACATTCAGGATCTGTAGATTTAAGCCACTATACTCTTTTTCTTTTGAGAGCTGATAAATTTTGTTGTACAATTCAATAAAATCATGGATATTGTAATTGTAAAGTAAGAATTCCCCATACAAAAGATATGCATTCAAAAGAGACATTGAATAATCCTTGGACTTAAAGCTATTTATATATATATCAAATAAGTTAGTGATATCTTCATTTAAACCATAAAGCATATAATATGCAATTTTTGATTCAAGTTCAGCTAAATTCACACTATTTGTATTAAAATTTTTTATATTTTGCCAGCTTTGAAATAATAGGTCTATCTGTAGATTTTTGCCAATCACCATATCTACATAAAATAATCTCTCGTTTGCTAAAACCCATCTATAAACTATATCCAGTTTCAATGCTAAATCTCTGCTACTTAAAAAATATTTTTTACTCTCATTAAAATTACCTTTTAGCAATGAAAAATTTCCAAGCGAATAATTGATCGAAAAAGAAAATTCTCCCATCCCCTCAATATCCATGAGTTTTTTTGAAATATTGATACTCGAAAGATATTTTGGTATTTCCCCCTGATATAAATATATTCTTGATAAATTATAATTTATTGCCAATATTAGCTCGTAGTTACCCCCTAAATTTGCATACTTCATAGCTCTCTCAAAATATTTTTTAGACTCTGATAAACTCTTTTTCTCAATATATATATCCGCAATGTTGTTGTAAGTTTTAGCTATACCGCTGTAATAACTTATTTTAAAATATTCCTCTAATGCTTTTAGATAAATACGCTCTATTTTATCCAAAGATTCATTTTCTTCAGCATATATTTTTCCAAGATCTTTATAGGTTTCTGCTATTTCATAATGATCATCAATATTTTTTAAAAACTCTAAAGCGGTGGATATATGTTCAATCGCATTCTTTAAATCTTTTTTAATGAAATATATATTTGCGATTCCACGGTGCGCGATTACCATCAATTTATGATCATTACTAATCTCTAAAACCTGTTTAAAATATTTAAATGCAATTTCTGTGTTACCCAATCTTGTATAAACTGTACCTAAACTTGCATAAGCTACTATTTTATTATTTTCACTAAGCTCTTCTAATGAAGAATTATAGTAATTAATGCTCTCTTCATATCTGTCCATGTTTTTGCAAACTTCTGCTAGAGCAAACTTTGTATCTGCATTAATATTGCCATTTATCTGCTCTGCCTTTTTAAGGTACTCATACGCAGCTTTGAAATCATAGCTTTTCAGCTTATTGAACCCTACATCTAAGTAATACCGATGTGCTTTTTCTTTAACGCTCGCATTGAAAAAATGAAACGCTATTAAGGCGGGATCTTCTTGCTCTAACTCTAGAATTTCAGCAACTTTTTTATGCACTATTTTTTTTCGGATGCTAGAAATTTTACTATACACATAAAATCGGAAAGATGGCGAAACAAAAAAGTATCTTTGATCCTTAAGATTAATAATATTCATATCTACTAGATCTTTTATAATAACATTTAAAAGATTTTCATCAACATTTGATATACTTTTTAGTAATTGTAATTTGAAATTTTCTCCAATAATTGCAGCGTTGTTCAATACTAATAGATGCTTTTCGTCCAGATTATAATACATATTTATCATTGTTGAATCTGGAGTTTTTAAAAAATCTTCATTAATCTCTACATTGTATGCGATCCAATTTTTATCCTCATCAATATATTTGTTTGTTTCAAAGATGCTTAATAATTCTAAAACCTTTAATTTGTTACCTTTTGTGATGTTATATATTATTTCGATTATGAATTCAGGTATATTATAGTCTCTCTCTTTCAAAAATAAAAAGAGTTCTCCTAAAGTAAATTGTTCAATTTTTAGTTTTTTTACATTTGTTTTCAAATCTAAAAGCGATAAGACATTATTAAAGTGCGGGTTTGATTCATCACTAATATAGTAAGATGCTATAACTAAAATATTTTTATTCATTGAAAAGTCTGCTAAATAACTAAACAAATTTAATGATTTCATATCCCCTAATTGAATGTTCTTTATATATAAAACAATATTATAAGAATACAAAATTGTACCAAATATTTCTATAAATCTTTCATATATTATTGGATCAACTATCGGGTCATAATTTTCAGGATTTAGTTCCTCAATTTTAAGATCTATATTTAAATACAAATCTTTATTTTTAATAGAATCTAATATATCTAAAAAGCAATAATATGGTTCTACATTTTTATAACCGAAACATTCGGTCTTCAAGAAAATGGTATTGTCATTTTGCTTATTATTTTGTAAAGCATTAAAAAGATCTTCTACATCCATCCCATAATCCCCGTATAATAAAACAATTTCTCCTTTACTGTTAACAGCATTTTTATATGAGTCCTCTAAGATTTCCAAATCTTTTAATTTTACAACCATCTTCTGATAAACAATGGTATTTCTAATATTTAATATTTCCTTGAATCCTGGCTTTGAGACAAGATTATGTTAGGTTAGATGATCCTTCATTTTTTAGCAGTTCTGGCGCTAGATATCTCAAATAACAATATTGCCTGACATTATGTACGTTTATTTTTAAGACCTCTTCCGTTCTCTTTCTTTGCGGTAATTTCTTCCTTATCTTTGCTGGCATTCTCCTCTTCATCATTGAATTTACCGTTTCTGAAATCGATCTACCATGATAGCTACTTAACCATTTTTGTGGATCATTAACCAACCGATGTAGCATGTCTTTCCATGTCTTTACTCCCCTGCTCTTGAACGTCACATTTGATTTGGGGGAGGTAAGGTCTATAATTGTGTAAGTATATAGGTCATAATATAGAGATCATGAAATAGTAGCAGCAGGAGTAAAAGTGAGTTTACTGGTAAGTGCAGTTGCAAACAGTGTGAAAAGTGTATCTGTATTTGGAGAGTGCAAAAGTGAGATCAAGACCTTGCGAATAGGACCATGGATCAAGGATCGTATCTTGCTCATAGATCTAGGGTTTCACAAACATCAACTCTTCAAGAGGATTGAAGAGAATGGTGGGTATTTTGTATCAAGGCTAAAAGATACAGCAGATCCGTTGATAGTATCGGTGAATGGATCATACCGGGGAAACAGTATAGATGTAGTAGGAAAGTATTTGAGCGAGGTTTTGCCAAAATTAAAACGGGAGATTCTAGACGCGGAGGTAGAAATCACATTCAATCGACGAGAATACAGGGGAAAAAAGCACAAAGAGCCAGCGCGATTTAGGATGGTAGCAATTTATAATAAAGAGACAAAGAAATATCATATATACATTACGAACATATCAATGGAAATATTAGAGGCAGAAGAGATCGCCTCACTATATGGAGCGAGATGGGAGATAGAACTGATATTTAAAGAGTTGAAGGGCAGATACAAGCTAGACGTGATACAAAACAGGAACCCGGAGGTAGTAGAGGCATTGATCTGGGTGGCGATGCTTACCCTTCTGACGAGCCGGCTGATTTATAATGTAGTACGAGAAATGGGAGAGGCACAAGGAAAAGAAGCAGTGCGTTTTACGAGTTTGCGATGGAGTAATATATTTTCAGAAAATGCAAAGGACCTTTTATCATCATTGCTTGATTATTTGAATGTAAAAATGGACTTAATGGATTATTATAACCTATATACTGGCCAGGCATTTGATCCGCACGTTAAGAGACATCGATTTAGAGAGGAATGGTGGTCTTAACCGATGACCAATGAAATGTTATTAGCTTAGATCTTATAGAGTTTGTCTAAATGTGACGCTGTCAATTTTTCGTTGAAAATATTAAAAATAGCATCAGTTATCCTACCATACATATTTCAAAAAATATTCAAATTAAATAATCCAGATAAAAGCTATGCCTTCGACAAAATGAAATAATAAGTAATTATCAACGAAGAGTTGACAAGATCCTAAATGTTAAAATAAAATTTTGGTAGAAATCTAAGTTTATTTGTCGTTATTGTTTTTATCCACATAAAGATTGGCACTTTAAAAAAACACTTTGAAAAAGAAAAAAACAGAACAAAAGTTATGAATTATTGGCAATATGTACATAGATAGCATTTAATAAGATACAGAATTAAAATATTTCTAAAACTCAGAACTCCAGTAAAAATATTTAATATGGAATGCATTAACCGAATGTAATGGCATTTATAGAGGTAAAGAATCTTACCAAAATATTCAAAACAGGAGAGAAAGAAACTGTGGCATTTGAAAATATATCTTTTTCCATGGTTGAAAGGGAGTTTATCTCAATTGTAGGGCCATCAGGATGTGGCAAATCTACAATATTGAGAATATTAATAGGATTAGACACGCAAACATCTGGTGAGATTCTTTACAAAGATTTGCCTTTGCCTATAAACAAACCGAAATTTTCGATAGTGTTTCAAACACCTTCCCTATTTCCATGGCTTACAGTGCAAGAAAATATTGAGGTAGTATTAGAAGCAATGGGGATCAAAAAAGAAGAAAGAACCCAAATTGTTGAAAAATATATTAAGGTAATTGGTTTAGATGGCTTTGAAAATGCATATCCTAAAGAATTGTCTGGAGGAATGAGACAGAGAGTCGGAATTGCCAGAGCTCTGGCTGTAAACCCAGAATTATTATTATTAGACGAGCCTTTTTCCGCATTAGATTCTTTTACAGCAGAAGGGTTAAGAGAGGAGATCTTGATGTTATGGTCAGACCCAAGTCTGCCACCTGATGATATTATTCTCGTCACTCACAATATAGATGAAGCAGTGCAGTTAAGCGATAGAGTTATAATATTGAGCCCTAGACCAGGTCATATCATAGGGGAAATAAAGATAGATTTGCCAAGGCCAAGAAATAACAGGTCATCCGAGTTCTATAATTATGTTGATAAAGTTATTACATTGTTATCAAAATAATTGATATATAAATATTTTAAAAAACTTCATTAATATACGATAAAACGAAATATTATACTTAAAAAAATTAAAAAGATAAAAAGGGAAGATTAACTCTTCCATAGATATATATACATTGTGTCTCCGCCACCACCGTATATTGCATTTTGCTCGTATTGTACTCCATGTAATGCTGATGAATAGAACCAGAATGCATTTGCTTGCTCAGTGTATGTGTAGAAGGTAAGATTTACCCCAAGAACTTCAGCCTGATCGTAGTACTTAAGTGCCAGCGTTGCATTACCTGTAGCTTGTGCATCGGCAATGTACTGGTTCATCAGTGCATCTTCTTTTGCCTGGTTAGGATGTCCTGCTGCCTCTAAAATCTGCGGATTCCATGAATTTGCAGCTCCGTAAGTACCATTTTCCTGATACATTGGAATCATGTAATCTGACGGGAATGGATAATCTGGAGCCCAGCCAAGTATGTATATTGGCATTGGATTCTGACCGGGTACCATATACCCTATTATCTGAGAGAATTCCATGTATAGAGCGGTTGCATGTATGTTTGGATCAATTGATTCCATTGTTGTTATCCAGTCTTGCACGGCTGCAAAATCAATCGGGTCTCCTGCATATACTATGATCGGGATGTTTATAGTAGTATTGTACAATCCGGATTCTTCCATATATTGCTTTGCAATAGTCAGGTTGTAAACTGGCACTACTGCTCCTGCCTGTTGTAACTGTGCTGGAGACATATATCCAGGCATACCCAAGGGTATTACTCCAGTATAATGGAACGCAAAGTCTGCACCATATTTAGCGTTTCCAATTAAGTTTTCAATGTAGTTTGTGTAGTTAAATGCATATGACCATGCTCTTCTAACATCCAGATTTGTAAAGTAGTATTGTGGTACGGTATACCCAGACCCCAATGTTGGTAACATAGTTGTGTTAACATCGAAATTATATTCGAACCAGAATATGCTCAATGTTGGGAATGGCGTAATAGTCATTTTTCCCTCTGATTGTAATTTTGCAATGATTGGATAATCATATGTAGGTAATCCTGATACTATATCTGTCTGTCCACTTTCTGCAATCAATAGTGCTGTTGAAGGATCTTTTTCCCACTGTATGAATATAGTATCATTTGCAGTATGGTTAAAACCCGGAACTCCAGGGATTGGTGTATAATACGGATTTGGTGCCATTGTTACAGACTGCCCAATCTGGTAACTTTTGATCATGTAAGGACCAGATCCCATTGTATTGTATCTGAGATAGTTGTTATAGTTTGATTCCATTGAGTAGTTAGTATATGCCAAAAATCCTGGGGGTGTAAACGTTATTCCAGCACCATGAGCTACAGCCCAGCTGTAATCAATTATTCCTCCGCCAATCGGGTCAGCTATATAATCTAAAAACGCAGGATCTGCTTTTAACAGATGGAATGTAACCGTCTGAGTCGCATTGTTTACTGTAATTGCACTTGTAATGTTCTGATATAAAGCAGTTCCGTTTGAAAACAGGCCAGGTGCAAATCCTCCACCAGGTAATAGATCCTGAGCCAATATCCAACCTGCAGTTCCTGGAGAACCTTGGACAAATAGTAGAGTTCTTACATAGCTTGTATAGGCATCCCATGCTGTCAATGGATCACCGTTTGCAAATTTTAAGCCACTTCTAACATGGAATGTATAATTTAAGTAGTTTGCTGAAATTCCGCCGTTTGCTACAGTTGGAACAACAGTTGCTACTTCTGGGAACATCTGTGACTGACTTGTTGAGGAACCATTATATTGTATCAGGGTTTCATATACATTCATTATTACTTCAAAGCCAACTGTTTCATAGTCAATTGCAGGATCAAAAGAATATGCCCCACCAGGTACTACTTCTGTAACAGTAATTTCGCTTGGATTTGTTGATGGCGCACTGGCTTTTAAAAGGCTTCCTGTAGAATTGACAACAATTGTGCTCATATAGGTGGTGTTCTGGTACTTTCCACTGGACAATATTGATGTCAGATAGGAGACAGGATAATACGTGTAGTTTATTCCATTAGACGTGTACGTTGACGGTACATAGTTCGTGGTATTGAACGTGA
>JBMFWH010000034.1:0-14411 GCA_049965455.1 Thermoplasmata archaeon
TCATTGTTTTTTTGAAGTAAATCCATGTTTTTGAGAAGGAGATCAATGATCTCTTGATCATCCTTGCAGTTTGCAAATATTTTATCCACGATTAGTATATTAACAATCAAATATATCCATGTTTCGGTAAAACAGGGGGTTTTTGGAGAATTTTAACTTCATAACCGTGACCAGTTACTTTTAATAAAAAATTAAAAGTATTTGAACTTTATACCTTCTAATCATGATCAGATTTTTCTCACCCGGCAGCATCACTTTATTTTTTGAAATAAAGGACCAGAACAAAAACTTGCTGAAAAGAGGATCTAGAGGAGTGGGCATTACTACCAGTTTAGGGGCATTTACGTCCATTAAAAAAGCAAGAGATACCTCTGTGTTTTTAAACAACAAGCAAATTAAAGAGTCTGTGCAACACACAATATTGAAATTACTAGATTTAAATGCAAATGTCTATACCGATACTTCATTGCCTATAGAGCATGGATTCGGCATGAGTGCAGCTGCAGCAATATCTACCGCTTTAGCACTAAATCATGAATTTAAATTGAACATGAGCTATTTTGAAACGCTTCAAATTGCCCATAGAGCAGAGATCATGAATCATACCGGGCTCGGTGACATCGCAACACAGAGCATGGGCGGATTCACTATCAGGCTTAAAGAGGGCGCTTTACCTTACGGAATCGTGGATCGGGTAATGGTAGATAGTAAGTTGACGATTCTTGCACTAGATGGAGAGATCGAAACGAAGAGCATTATCACAGATCCATTTTACAAGAAGAAAATTACATTTTATGGCAAAAATTCGCTAGATATGTTTTTAAAAAATAAAAACATAGAATATGCATTTGCGCTAGGCGTTAAATTTTCAAAAAGCATAGGCCTACTAACAGGTGAAATGGAAGAGATCATCAAGAAATCAGAAAGATATGGGTTTGCAACAATAAGCTTGATTGGTAAGTCTATTGTTGCAATTGGAGATTTTCAGAATCTGCAGGACCTTTTTGAGAGATATGGCACAGTCTATATGACAGACATCTATAACGGCTATCCTAAAATAGCCCCATGATCTCTCCGTCATCAGTCAACGTCACATTTACAGCCGATGGCTCTTTTGGCAATCCTGGCATGGTCATGATCTCGCCCAATATTACTACTATAAATCCCGCGCCTGACAATACTCTTAACTCGCGCACTGTAACTGTAAAATCTTTGGGCGCACCCAACAGTTTTGGATCATCGCTTAGCGAGTTTTGCGTTTTTGCCATGATCACATGAAACTTGTCAAAACCGTTCTTCTTAATAACTTTCAGGTCATTAATGGCATCTTTGGTATATATCACATCTTTGGCGCCGTAAATCTTTGTTGCAATATTATGTATTCTTGTTTCTAAAGGATCGTCTAGAGAGTAAGTGAAATTCACTTTTGGATCTGGATGTGCATCAATCTCTTCGATAACTTTTTTTGCAAGGTCCAACGTTCCATTTCCACCGTCTTCAAAACCGGTGCTTAATGAATAGGAAACTTTCATGCCTTTTAACAATGATTCAAGTGCCTTTATCTCCGAATCTGTGTCAGAGACAAACTTGTTTATTGCAACCACTAACGGTAATCCGTAATTTCGTATGTTCATGATGTGTTTCTGTAAATTTTCAAATCCTTTTTGCAAAGCTGAAACATTCTCCAGCTTAAGATCCTCTTTCTGCACTCCTCCATGCATTTTAAGTGCACGTATTGAAGCCACAAGAACTACTACACTGATCTTCAAATTGCTGGCTCTGCTGATCACGTCCACAAACTTTTGAAACCCCAGATCACTGCCAAATCCCGTTTCTGTAACAAAATAATCCACGAGCTTGAGCCCAATATGATCTGCTATAACGCTGTTTGTGCCATGCGCAATATTACCAAATGGGCCTATGTGGACGAATACCGGTACATGTTCTGTGGTTTGTACGAGATTGGGTTTGAGTGCATTTTTTAACAGTGCTGCCATTGCACCGTCCGCTTTCAAATCTCGGGCAAAAATAGGCTCTTTCTTCTCACTGTAACCTACCAAGATATTGCCGAGCCTAGATTTCAGATCCTTATAATTTTCAGCAAGTGCCATGATTGCCATGATCTCGGACGCTGGAGTGATGTCAAAACCGTCCTCTACAATTACGCCGTTTGATTCTCCCAGCCCTACAACTATATGCCTAAGAGAACGGTCATTCATGTCTATTAATCTTCTCCAGCTAATCTTTCTTTGATCTATTCTAGGCTCGTTCCTAAAGTATATGTGATTGTTTATCATTGCTGATAAAAGATTATGCGCAGACGTGACCGCATGAAAATCTCCTGTAAAATGCAGGTTTATCTCTTCCATGGGTTCCACCATCGCTTTGCCGCCGCCTGTGGCGCCACCCTTTACGCCGAACACAGGCCCTAGAGATGGCTCTCTTATTGCCAGCATCGTTTTTTTGCCGAGCTTTGTCATTCCCTGCACCAGCCCTATAGAAGTGGTGGTTTTACCCTCTCCTGCAGGAGTGGGGGTCATAGCCGTCACTACGATCAATTTTCCATCCTTGTTATTTTTATATTTTTTTGTGGATTCTAGAGAAACTTTTGCCATATATTTCCCATACAGTTCAAGATCCTCTTCAGTCAGCCCTATTTTCTGTGCAATTTTTAATACTGGTTCCACATCTTTCATTATTTCACCTTCTCTAATAGATCTTTATTACTTTCGTAAATATTTATGGATTCTTTTTCCATGTTCTCTATCTCTTTATTGAACTGTTGTAGGATCTCTGGATTGTTTATGTTGTTCAAATTGATCCTAACGTTTGCCACAGCACCTTTCATCGCGGAATTTGCAAATTGAAAACTGCAAATACCGTCACTAAAAGCATTGCTGTTTCCGCTCTTTATAACTTTCACAGCAAGGTCCATTATCTTTATGCATGCTCTGGCAGTTTCTAATGGTACATTACTTGCCCTTATAGATGCTTCTTCTATTTTTTTATCTCTGAGCTCCTTCTCTTGGGCTGTCTCTTTAGGCAACTTATACGCTACCATGATCATGTTGAACTCTTCAACATCGCGATCCATCAACTGTGTTAAAAAATCCCTAAGTGCAATTGCTTCTGTTACTATCTTTTTCATCTCTGGCTCCACTGCCAGATATTTTTTCTTGCCGATCGTAAGGTTTGCTACCATTGCTGTCAAAGACGCCGCAATACTTGCCACCAAAGCACTGGCAGCCCCTCCACCCGGTGCAGGGGAAGAGCTCGACAGATCCTCTAAAAATTCGTTTATTCTCTGATTTACTATCATTTTATTCACCCCATAATTTTTTTTCTAATACCTGTTCGATACTGAAGTTTTCCAGTTTCAAGTAAAATTCCGAAACCTCCGCCAAGGCTTCCAAAGGTACTAATCCCACTATCTCACAGCTTTTTACAGACACACCATATCTTTCTGCCTCAAGTTTAACAAGCTCGTAAACTCGGTATATTGGTGTTTCCTTAACATTAACCAAGTTCATAGATACCTGTACCATTCCCCGATCTTTTAGCTCAAACCCCAGCGCCTTGACATTTTTAAGACCTCCATCCTTCTCTCGTACCGATTTAGCCACCTTCTTTGCAACCTTCAAATCTGTGCTTGCAAGATTCACATTAAAAGCGACAAGAAAGTCTCGTGCACCAATGATTGATGCGCCCGCAGTGCCAACCTCGGAAGGTCCGTAATCCGGTTTCCATTTCTCTTCCTTAATGCTCTCTTTCAGTTGCTCAAATTGAAAATTCTTATTTCTTATGTCCGCGAGGTTCCTTCGCTCTTCTTTGAACGCAGCTTTTTCATACATATATACTGGTATATCTAACTCTTCTCCAACTCTCTTTCCAAGCTCTCTTGCTAATGCTATACATTCTTCTGTGGTACTTTCTCCAAGTGGTATGAAAGGTATCACATCTGCAGCACCAAATCTTGGATGCTCTCCTTTATGATGATTTAAATCAATGAGCTCTTTCGCTTTTTTTATTCCTCTAAAACATGATTCTACCGCAAGTTCTTGCGGAGAAACTAATGTGATTACGCATCTGTTGTGATTGGGATCTGACTCTGTGTTTAATATTTTTATATCTTTAGAGAAAGCCATTGCGCTCTTTATCTGCTCTATTTTATTTACGTCTCTGCCTTCGCTAAAGTTTGGAACTAACTCTACAATTTTCATGATACCCATGAACCGGTTAAAAAATATATATTTTTCCTGCGCTGAGTTTGTAGGAATTGAAAATTATTAATAACGCATTTTATCATTACCCTTTTAAAATGGAATTAGTTCAAAGTATAGATGCAATTAAAAAAACTTTGCAAAATCCTGCAAAATACGAAAATTACCTTTTATTTTTAAGGTCATTAGAGTACAATATAAGCAAAGATCTGATCTCCATAGAGAAAATAAAAGTTCGCTTGTATCCACATCAAATTGATACTGCATATAAAGTCATAAATTTCATGCAAAATAAAGCATTGCTTGCTGATGAAGTAGGGCTGGGAAAGACAATAGAGGCAGGCATAGTTTTAAAAGAACTTATATTGAGAGGGGTGGCTGAAAATATACTGATTCTCACACCAGCATCTCTGACTTTACAATGGCAGGCTGAACTTCAGTATAAATTTGATGAAGAGTTTAAAATTGTGAAAGACCTGGAAGACTGGAATGCACCCAGATTAATAAGCTCGATAGACCTTGCAAAAAGGCCAGAACATAAAATATATTCATTGAAAAAGAGCTGGGATCTTGTAATCGTGGATGAGGCGCATAAACTTAAAAACCCAGAAACTCAAAATTACAAACTTGTTGATTCTCTAAGCAAGAAAAACATTCTGTTCTTAACAGCCACGCCTCTTGAAAATTCATTGTTAGAGCTATACAATATCACAAATCTCATAAGGCCTGGGCTATTTGGCACTATGAAAAAATTTAAAGATAATTTTATCGAGAAAGATGAACGTTCACTCAAAAACGTGAACGAACTTAAAAAATATCTGGAAACTGTGATGATCAGAAACAAGAGGTCTGATACCATCATAAACCTCCCAGATCGAAAAACTGAAAACATATTTATAGATCAGACAGATAAAGAGCATGAGCTCTATACTGACGTAACACAATACGTAATAAATGGATACTGGAACAATTATGAAAGCTTTAAACTTATAAACTTGCAGAGAGCGGTCACCAGCTCTAGCTATGCCATAAAGAGATCGCTTTGGAACTATATAGACAAGAGCAATGACATTAACGAGCGAAGAACACTTTTGAACCTGTATTCTAAAGCTTCTTCGATCCTGGAAAATAGCAAAGGAAAGATCCTGAATGATGCCCTGGAGAAAGTAAATAGCAAGGTGTTAATCTTCACTGCTTTTTTAAGCACTCAAGACTATTTGTATGACTTACTTAGCCAGAAAGGGTTAAAAGTAATAAAATTTCATGGGTCGCTGAATAATTTTGAAAAAAAGCAAGCCCTGCAATCCTTTGAAAAATATGGAGACGTTTTAATATCCACGGACGCCGGGAACGAGGGTTTGAATTTACAATTTTGCAATATCATAGTAAATTATGATCTACCATGGAATCCGATGATCTTGGAACAGCGAATCGGGAGAATTCACAGGATCGGGCAGACAAGGGAGGTACTGGTAATCAACATGATCCTTAATAAATCGATAGAAGAGTATATATTTGAAATCTTAACAAAAAAGATAAAAGTGTTTGAGACTGTAGTAGGGGACATAGACCTCATATTAAGCAACATACAGAGCTCCAGGTCTTTTGAAGAACGAATATTAGAGATTCTTGCAAGCTCTAAGGATGCATCGATGCTAACTAAAAACTTTAGGGATTTTGAGAAAGAAATAGAGAATGGCAGGGAATTGTATGAAAAAATAAAAAGCTTTAACGAAGATGTGTTCAAAAACTTTGATCTTTCTAGCGTTAGGAGGGACTGAATGGTAGATAAGCGATTTTTAGATGATTTTTTTACACAGTATCCTGAATTTAAAGACTTGAATTTAGATGAGAAAACAATGTTTTATAAGGCAATAAGTTACGTTAGAGAGAATTTCAATGTTTCATTCACAAAGATTGATAATGCGATTAATTTAAGCTCCAAAAACTCAACATTTAAGATCTACGAGCTACAAAAAACTGAAAGATACATATTGCAAATTATATTAAAGACTAGCTCTTTTAGTAGCGTGGAAGAAGAGCAGTATCATTCTTTTGTTTATGACCCGTTTTCAGATCATATCCTGAACATAAACATTAAAAATTTGAAATTGCAGGACTCGGAAAAATTTGAGATCAAAGAGGATATTCTAAACGTTGCAGTTTCTAAATTTTTGGAAAATAATAATCATATCTTTGATAAGTATACTGAAAAAATAGATAGAGATACCGAGCTGGAGAAAACGAAGATCAAGGAGTACTTTGAAACCTTAGAAAAAGAGATTGAGCAAGATGAGAAAAAGCTAGAATCTAAAATTTCAGAGCTATCAGAAAAATTAAGAGATCGAAATGAACAACGAGATCAAAAAACATTTGAGAGATTTTATAAAGATCGCGAAAATCTGTATAAAAAATTGGCTGCGCTAAAAGACAAAAACAATAAAAAGAGGGAAGAGCTGAAGGATAAGGAACGAAACATACTGACAAAACTGGACAAAAATCTAAAATTGAAGCTGGAAGTTTGTGGGGTATTAGTAATCAAATATGACATACAGAACTTGAACTTGTTTATTGAAGAGCCAGGCTTCTCAAAGTTCATTGTTTATGATTCACTAAAAGATGAGCATGATCTAAATTGCAAATGTGGTAAAAATATAACGAACTTTATCATAACAAAAAAAGATGAGATCATATGTGAAGATTGTGCCATAAAATGCGATGAATGCGGCAATTACTTTTCAAGATTTGATAGCTACCATACCTGCAGCGTGTGCAACAAAAATCTCTGTGAAGATTGCAGTCATATATGTTTTGAATGTGGCGAATATTTTTGCAAAGATCATATTTATAAATGTGAAGTTTGCAATAAGCCAATTTGCGAGAATTGCAAGCATAAATGCTCTATCTGTGGCATGGATCTATGCAAAGAGCATACTCACAGATGTGCAATATGCGATCGAGAAGTGTGCGGAAAACATTCTGGAAAATGCAGCATATGCGGCAGGGAAGCGTGTTCTGAAGATCTGGTATATTGCAATTTGTGCGGCAGGAAAGTTTGCAAGGATCACGCCAGAATAGATTCACTGGACAATAAATATTATTGCGTAGATGACATTGAAGAATGCTCTTACTGCGGCAAATATTACTCAAAATCGCATATTCAGCATTGTAAAGAGTGCGAAATTGCTATGTGCGAAAATGATGCACAACATTGTGCAGTATGCAATGCCCCTTTATGTAATGATCATGTTTATCGTTGTGAGGTTTGCGGAAAACCCTTATGCAACGAACATACATTTAAATGCGATACCTGCCAGAAAACACTGTGCGATGAGCATATTGAAAAATGCAGTATTTGCGGAAAAATTGAGTGCGCGGACCACATTTATACATGCAGTATTTGTGGCGAAAAGGTGTGCAAAGATCATATAAAAAACCAGATTTGTGATACTTGCATGAGAAGAAAAGAAATTAAAGAAGATTTTATAGTCTTTGAGATATTGAAAAAATATAATCTCCCAAGAAGAGGAATGTGGTCAAAAAGCGAAAACCAGCAAAACATATTTTACTATAACGAAAACAGAGAACTTTTAGTATTCAAGCTTATAAAAAACAGTGGCGAAATTGTAAGAGTCTCTTAAAAATATGTTTTAAATTATTTTTTTAGTTCTTTATGTTAATATTTGGTAACTGGTCACGATTATGAAACGACAATCTAAAAGAAAGTGCCTTTAATACAATATATTTTTAATTTATTATTACAAAATAAATATATTATCTATCTTTTAAATACAGTGAAAATTACGCATAATACTAACTTTTATGAGAACTTAACTTCAGAATCGCGACCTATTACAATATTTGTAAACATATAAATAGATGATCCGTTTTTATCCACTGAGCATGCGCAAATTTGTAAGTATCCTGATATTGTTTATACTATTATCTGTAGCTTCCACTGCTTTATTTAGCAATAATGCAAATGCTGGTGCCAGCTATTACAAAGTTACCACTTTCAATACCATAAATAATAACGGGATGGCAGAGCCTTTCAATGGAGAAATTTATGTGGTTTTTTACTTGAACCATACCACCTCTTCAACCCTCAAAAACCTGGAATCATATATAAAATATTACAATATTGATTACAGCATCTCTAAAAACCTGAAAACCATGTTCCTGTCTGGTAACAGTTTCAATTTTGAAAAATTATTTAATGATAAAGTATATAAATATAGCAGTAACGGTTCTTCATATTATTCTTTTACTACTCCCTATTTACCCGCCCAATTTCAAAATACCATATACTGGATCGCGGGTTTAAACAATTATACTAAAGCAGACACTAACATAGATATTGCATCAAACGTGATTTCCGGACCATATGACCCGCAGGAGATCCGGTATGCTTACGATGTTACCCCCTTTATAAATACTGGTTATGAGGGGCAGGGCAATACCATCGCCATAATAGACGCCTATGGAGACCCAAATCTGAGCAGTGATCTTGCGTACTATTCTAAAAATTTTGGACTGCCGCCGGTCAATTATACAATTACATACCCTTTCGGCACTCCCAATAACACTAAACAGGGATGGCAGGTAGAAACTGCAATAGATGTTGAATGTGCTTTTTCTATGGCTCCAAAAGCCCACTTTCTGATCGTGATAACCCCTGATGACTCCGGTACTCTCGAAGAGGCTGTTTCATATGTCATTGATAATGACCTTGCAAATATAATATCCATAAGTTGGGGGGCCACCGAATCCAGCTATTACGACCCTGGATTCCACACTGCTTTTGAGCAGGCTGCCGCTGAAAACATTACCGTTGTTGCAGCTTCCGGAGACAATGGCTCTGGCGGTGGCGTTGAATATCCTGCCTCGGATCCATATGTTACGTCCGTAGGTGCTACCGCACTTTATATGAATAGTATTAACATAAATAACTATTCTAGTTACTCCTACGATTACGAGACTGCATGGGATAAAAGTGGCGGCGGATTTAGCACGATATTTACTGCCCCGATATGGCAACGTGCACTGGGATTTAACAACACGATGCGCGGAGTGCCAGACATCTCGTTTGTTGGAGATCCTTCTACCGGAGTGGAAGGATATGTAAACGGCACTATGGAAACCGTTGGCGGCACAAGTGTAAGTACTCCATTATTTGCAGGGATGGTTGCGGATCTGAACCAGTACTATCATCACCCGCTCGGTTTTATCAATCCTTATCTATATTCTGCTTATAACTACAATAATTCAAACCACTACTTTCACGAGATTACTAATGGATCAAACGGAGCTTACACCGCTAGAGAAGGTTGGAACCCAGTTACCGGTCTAGGCTCTCTAAACCTCTATAATACAGTTATTAACATAAAAAACCTGACTTTTGAGGTCGGCTCTAAAAGCACAATTGCAAATAACCAGGGAATCGAGGCAGAGATCAGGACAGAGTACTCATCCACCTCAGCAAACATAATCGATTATTTCTGGATCGGTGAAAATATATCAAATGCAGGATTTGTAAAATTCGGATACTTTTTAAAAAATGAGACCTCTGGATTGTTTGTAAAGGTATATAATTATACAACTGCTATATTTAACTATACCTACCCTTTGGCTCTCGGAAGCAATAATTTTTTAAATACCTACAAGATCTTGTTCAATTCAAAGACTCTGAGGTTTTATTTTAATAGTGTCCTCATACTGAATCTGTCATATATCTCCATCAACGACAATGGATACTCTGGCCAAACAATATATTATGCCGTGGCAGAGACAAAAAATCCGCTTTCCACATATTCGCCGTTAGGCCCTGTTGAATTCAAATCTTTTATGTTTCTGGAAAATGGTAGCTGGAACATTTTAAATTATGGAACTGTTTTTAAACATTCCACAAAAAATATTTATTCTGCATATTCTGCATTAGAGATCCCATACACAAACGATGATTTTATAGCTGGGCTAATATATCAAAACGAAAACCAAAGCCACATATTATGGCCTTATAGCCAGAACTATACCAAAAGCGTTCCATTAATAATAAAGAATAATGACCTGACGCTTTATAATGGGGTTTACCCGGGAACAGGGACTAAGACAGATCCATATCGGATAATAGGATATTATTTTTCAAGTGCTTCAATAGATTTAAGGTTAATAAACGTAAACGAATACGTGATTATCTCGCATAACATATTCAAGGGTTCCTTATTGGCATTGTACGTTAAAGACTCTAAAAATATAATCATAGAAAATAATACGTTCAGCAATAACGATCTTGCAATTTTATTGCGTAACTCACAGGTTCCAGTTATGTCCAATAATAGCTTTGATGGAAATAGTGTTATACTATTTAGCTTACAATCTAGCGTAACTTTAAAAAATAATATCCAGAATTCAAATATTATAAATTATATTTTTATATTTTCCAATTTTGTAGGATTATCTTTTTTTCAACTGTTTTCTCCCGCCTCCATTCTATTTATTGTAATTTTAATTATAATCTTACTTTCGATCTTCGTTTATTATAGAAAAAAGAGTTCTTAAAAACCATAACAATTTTTAAATATTATGTGTAATGTGAGATGCATGATGGATGATAAAGAGAAAAACTTGGGATTGTTTTCGTTATTGCGATGGAGCCCAGGAAGCATCATTTTGGTGCTCATAATGACGCTAATCAATCTGTTTTTAATAGTTGAATATTTAAAATATAGGTATATTTCATTGTTTGTAATCCTGATCTTTTCTATAGGCGTCGAAATATTCTTTTTAATAATAAGGAGAGCGGAGATTATAACTCCTTCTGAAAACATTAATAAAACTTATGAGAATGCAGTGGGAATTGCCATGACTGATATATATCCTAAAAGTATCGGGGTGGTAAAAATAAGGAATGAAACATGGTCTGCATATTCAGACGACTCAATTAAAAAAAATGAAAAAGTGATGGTCATTAAAAAAGATGGACTTTATATGATTGTAAAAAAACTGTAATCTTGATTTTATCTCAAAATTTTTTATTTTTTCAGCGTTAAATATTTATTTACATAAAAATAAGCTGCCCCAAACATTAGATGGGGGGGATATAGTTAAGCCGAAAAAAAGTTGTGATTTTTAATTTAATAACCTGAGTTTTTCTTAAATTTTATTCATTATGTTTTAAGAATTGTATAGGATTGGTATTTTAAGCAATAAGTTTTTATATATAGTGTATATATTATACATTATGACATTTATACGAAAGATAAAAAAGAAATCTGGGACATATCTAGCACTTGTTGAATCAAAATGGGAGAATGGCAAACCAAGACAACATGTTATAAAATACCTTGGAAAAGAGATTAATGGAAAGCCATCAAAGAGAGTTTTGACAAGTAATATAAAGGTTAAAAGGGTAACGAGGCATCTGGATGTTGAAATCATAGATCACATTGCTGGAGAATTAGGTGTAAAGGACTTAATACCTAAAGAGATACTTGTTCTTGTTTATGCTCAGATACTGGAAAGGCCATCTATAAACAGGATGGAAGAATGGTTAAATGACACGGACATTCTTGAAATTCTTGGAATAAAGAATATTTCAACAGAGCAATTGTACAGGGCTATAGAGGATTTGGTGGATATGAATTTTGAGATTATTGAGGAAAAAATATATAATTTTTTAAAGAGATATGATACGAAAAAATCATTTGTGATAGATATCACAGACACGTATTTTGAAGGAGAAAAAGTAGAGGGAGAAGCGAGGAAGGGAAAAGAAGGGAAAGTGAAAAAGCTAATACAGATAGGTTTAGCAATCACGTTTGATTATGGATTCCCTATATTTCACAAAACTTATGATGGCAATATATCTGGCAAGAGGATATTCAGGGATATGGTAACAAGGCTAGTCTCTATGGGTTTTGAAATCATAATAATGGACCGTGGTTTCTATACATCAAAGAACATAGATGAAATAGAAAAGCTTGGTAAAAAAATGATATGTGGAGTGGTAAAGGAAAAATCGCTATGGCCGGTTCTTCTAAATATCAAAAAGGAAGATATATACAGGAAAGAAAATATGGTCAAACTTAAAAATACTACTGTATACATAAAAATAATAAGTTACAAGAACGGAAAATTGATAATAGTTTACAATCCACACCTTGAAGTAATAAGAAGGGAACATTATTACGAGCATAGCGATAATGAAGAGATAGCGTCAATGCTTGGCTATTCTCTGATATATCATAATACAGGATTTGATGATAAGGAAGTGGTTAAAAAATACTTTGAAAAAGACATAATAGAAAGGGCATTTAAGGAGATGAAAGGAATATTGAATTTGTGGCCTGTGAGGGTATGGTTAAGATCGCATATAGAATCGCACATAAAAATATGTTATCTTGGGTATGCGATCCTGGCTTATCTGCAGTACAAAATAAGGGATGAAAATATATCTGTAATAGATGCATTAAGCAAGCTTAGTAAGGGGTATAGGGTAGAATTGATGGACGAAGAAATGGAATTTAAATGGGAAACATTGGTGGAATTAAATTCAATCCAGGAAAAAATAAGAGACCTAGTGTATAAAAATAGCTAAAAAGTTAGGTATTTAATATCTTGATCTGTCATATCAAAATAAAATTTTTAAACGAATAATTGGCATAGTCTATTTAGTCCCTCCAATCTATCCCTACGGTTCTAACACCAATTTTAGGAACATAAAATACTATTCTCTTATGTTTTGAGTTCTGGATTCTCTCTTCCACATCCTTTATTTTTTTTATGTTATATCCCGTCATATCTGCAATTTGTTCAGCATTGAGCCCCAGTTCAAATTCATAAAGTATAATGTCAAGATCACTATACTTTATACCAAGCTCTTTTTCGTCAGTCTGCCCATCCCATAACCCAGCTGTAGGAACTTTTTCTATGATGGATTCCGGGATCCCCATATTTTTTGCCATTGCTTTTACTTGGGTCTTGTAAAGATCTGCTATAGGATAAAAATCTGCGGCACCATCCCCATATTTTGTAAAATATCCTGTCAAAATCTCGCTTTTGTTGCTCGTGCCTACAACTAATCTCTTCTCTCTGTTCGCTAAGGAATATAATATGCTCATACGAATTCTTGTTTTAAGGTTCCCGGATACAAACTTATCTAAGTTGCCAATTATCTTTTCGTAGGTTCCCAATATTTTATCAATGTTAATTATTTTCAACTCAATGTTCAGATTATCAGCCAAGATCTCTACATCACTAAGATCTTTAGAATTGGAATCAGGCATATATATTGCAAGTACAGATCCTGGCCCTAAGGCTCTAGCGCATAAGCTGGCTACCAAGGCACTGTCAATTCCACCACTTAGGCCCACCACTACTTTTTTATTATTTGCAAAGTCTCTTATGAACGTTAATATTGTTTCATATGCATATGATGGCAGAATGATCTCTATCATGCTTAAAGATATCTCAACATTAATCATATATTTTTCTATTATTTAACTAAAAACGTAAAAAATTAATTAATTTTTTATAAATGATTGTAATATCCTATAACCAAGAGAATAACATGAAAGAAAAAATTGATAACGAAAAAATTGACAATATAGATATGGAAATAATCCGAATATTGAAAGACGACTCTAAAAAACCTTTAGAGGAAATGAGCAAGGTATTGGGGCTTTCAAAATCTACGATATATTACAGGATCAATAGATTAATAAAGAGGGGGATAATCAAAAAATTTTCAATAGTGCTGGATAACAAGAAACTCGGCTATGACATATCTGCATTATGCTGTATTAACATAAAGTTCAAGCAAGCATCGATAGAAGATATTGCCAATAAATTAGCTGCAATAAATGGTATTGAATCTGTTTACTCTACACTTGGAGAGATGGATTTTTTCGTAACTATTGTCGCAAAAAGTAAGGATGATCTTAAAGATACGATAGAGAAGATAAATAACCTTGAGGAAATTGAAAGGACAAGCACATTCTTTATATTGAACAAATTAAAAGAAGAACAGATAAATATTTAACTTTGTGGGGTTGTGGGGTAGCTTGGCCATCCTACGGGCTTTGGGAGCCTGAGACCCCGGTTCAAATCCGGGCAACCCCATCTAATGTTTGGGGCAGCTTATTTTTATATAAATAAATATTTAACGCTGAAAAAATAAAAAATTTTGAGATA
>JBMFWH010000035.1:0-14163 GCA_049965455.1 Thermoplasmata archaeon
CAGGTTGTTGTCAGCCAGCCAATCGTTGCGGTTCAATGAAACTCCACTCATGGGTGGATGGGGAGCCCAGCAACAAGCTCCGAAGCTTTAGCGAGGAGTAGTTGACAGCGCTGCAACGTTAAATTTTCAGAGGCTTGCCATGACCGGACAGGATGGTTATGGGTGCATAGCTTTCAATAACCTGCTTGGCCTTGATTGCCTCATCCATGTTGGCTGTGTACTTTTCTATGATTTTCAATTCCCCTTTCTGGTTCACTAACGCATCTCCCACAAACATGACTCTCTCTTTTTCGTAAAGGATAGACACGCTTCCGGCAGTATGACCGGAGGTGGGTATGATCTTCAGCTCTTTCAAATCCAGTTGATCATAATCGCTCACATTTTCAAGATACTCCGGATTCAGGTTAAACAGCTTCATTAGTACCCTCGTGCTGAATGATGCAGAAGGCTCAAATGACTGATGTCCCTGTATTACCGGCACCTCGATCTTTGAAGCGTAAACTCTGGGCTTGAACTCATCATATACTCTTTTTAAAGCGCCGATATGATCCAGGTGATAATGTGTGATCAATATGTAATCAGGTTTTATCTTGTTGTTTTTATAATATTCTATGATCTTTTTATAGTTGCTTTTTACTCCAGAATCAATCTGGACAATGCCCTGGTCTAGCTTTACCACATAAACATTTGCAGAAGTTTTTTCAATTAATTCTACTGTATCAGTAATCTTCATATAAAATGAAAGATAGGATCATAATATTTTAAACTTTCGAATATTTTATCAATATATAATTAAATGTATATATTATTAAAAAAATAAAAATTAAGAAATCTCGAAATTTAAGCCTCTCTTCTTGAGCCTGCTCATAATCTCGTTAAACAAAGGTTCATCAAACCCGAAGTACTCCGGTGCTTTCACGCCAGTGCCATGGATCCTGTTGTCCATCAAAAGCTCTGTGATCACCACTGCCGGAAAACCGGTCATCTTTGACATCGAGGTGACGTTATTATGCTTGTCATAATAATCAACGTATCTGACCTCTTTATTGATTTTGCCTTTCGCGCGAACTTCAAGAATGCTCAGGTCGTCAACCTTCATTTTCAATTTCTTCTCAAACAGCTGTTCTGATATTAGTCTGGGACTGCATTCTTCGGTCTCGGAAAAATAGCCCATGTCTCTCAGAAACTTTATCTTTTGTAGATGCCCGGGGTATCTGTACGTCTTCTCGAACATGTCCACATCCTTTAACGTGAATAGAAGGGTTCTCAGCCCATCCGAATAAAATGCTTCAAGGTCTCCAATTCCCGGAAAATTTCTTTTCTCAATATCCTCTAGAGGATCCACGCTAACTATCTTCTTGTTCTTTATGATTCTTGCAGGCCTGCTATACTCATCAATCAGCCCGCTTACGCTCCATGTAATCGCATAATCTAGCGGTGGCACTTTCTTCTGCGGCAATCCGCCAACATAAATTTCAATGCTCTCAGGACTATACTTTTTGTAAAAGTAGGCGCTGATAATATTGGTCAATCCCGGGGCATAGCCTGCGTCAGGAATCAACAGCGCTTTCTGTTTGGTTGCCATGTCGTTGAGGTCCATGGCGTTTTCTGGCATGAACGATACATCTACGATCTTCTTGCCCTTGCTCAAAAGCTTTGAGATAATGGGATAAGAAACGTTGCCAGGCAGTGTTGAAACAACAGCATCAGCTTTTGCTATGAGCTCTGGATAATCAAAAATATCGCCTTTCACAAACTTACCAGCAGAGAAATCGGCAATATTGCGCTTGTCCACCACTACTACTTCATCTTTCAGAGATAGCTCTTTTGCCACGATTGATCCTATCATTCCATAACCGAGTAAAATTATCATAGTGAAGTATATTTATTAAAAGCTATTTAATGCTTTTCTGAACCACTTCATTTTCGCTATGCATTCTAAACATACATATTATTCACGTGTTATCTTAACCTTATTTCTGAACGATAGCAAAGTTTAAATTTTAAAAATTGATAAGGTATATAAGGATACATATTAGGAATTAGTGTAGATCTGAACGAGATGATACGCTAAGACGTATGTATCCTACAGACATGCCTTGGGCTTCTGCAAGAGAGTGGTGGGTCATCATATCAATGAACTGCAGACCAGCAAGACATGCCACAGCCCCGGCTGATAGGGTTAAGTGCTGTGATAGTATGATCTCCACGGTTACAGCCGGGGTACAAGTACCAATTTCCAAAATATTTTTATATGATGTTATTTTTATTAAAATCATGGAGGCCTTAATATTTATCATCTCTATCGCTCTGATCATTATTATAGGATACATTGGGCAGCTTGCGTTCCAGAAATATAGAATTCCAGATATAATTATATTGATATTTATAGGATTGATCATAGGGCCTCTCATGCATATTGTTTCACAATCATTATTTGTGAATTACATATCAATCATTGCCGATATTGCGCTGATAATAATACTGTTTGATGCAGGATTGAATCTGAAATTCATAGAGCTTGCCAAGAACTTTAAGAAAACGATCTTTCTGACCGTTCTGTCGTACGGCATTATAGCTGCCTTAATAGCGGTGAGCTTGCATTACCTGAATGGCTGGACTGTAAAAGATTGCCTTATATATGCGTTCATACTTGCAGCGCCGAGCGTTACTGTCCTGTCTGTGCTGATCAAGAAACTGGACCTGAATGACAGCACCAAACATATTTTTATACTCGAGTCCACCATATCAGACATATTGACTGTTGTACTCGCAATATCCTTACTCTCTTTCCCGACATTCAACTACTCATCGATACTGACCGTCTCAAAATCGCTGTTAGAGAATTTCCTGGTGGGCATATTTTTAGGTGTGATCGTGGGAATACTGTGGCTCGAGCTTTTGAGAGTTGTTGAAAAATGGGAGTTTAGTTACACACTCACGCTTGCAGTACTGTTCATCCTGTTTGTAGCCTCTCAGATGATCAGTGGCAGCGGCATGCTGGCAGTGGTCACGTTCGGCATAATATTGGGAAACAACGATGAGATCAGGTTCATATTTACAAGGAACAGGTATATTCAAAACATATTTCCGTTAAAAGAATGGAAAATGAGTGATCAAATTCAGGTATTTCATTCTGAAGTTACGTTCTTCATTAAGACGTTTATGTTCGTATCCTTAGGAATATTGATTACCTCCAATATCCTTTCACAGAAATCCATATTGCTCAGCGCCCTGATCCTTGCCATAATATACCTGACCCGCTACGTAATAGTATCACTAATGAAACTAGAAAATAGAGGATACATGATTTTTATCATACCCAGAGGATTGACGCAGGCAGTAGTGGCACTTTACGTGGTGGCTATTTACACCGATGCTGCAATGAACATGCTGGTAAGCATTGTTGTTACGGTCATAATTATATCGAACATTGTCTCTTCCACGTACCTGTTCATAAAAAGAAAAGATAGTTCACAGAACCCTAAGCCTTAGCCCTTCCCATTTTATCCGGTATCCCATGCTCTTCAATATCTCGTCTGGAACGTATCCTCGCGATTCAAGATACTCTATTATGCGGTCTGAATCTGGATATAATGCCTCTATGTCCCTCTTTATTTTTTCAAAATCGTTTTCCTTTTTATCATATTTATCTTCTATATATTTAAATATTTTATCCCACTCAATATTATTCTTAAAACAGATCTCACCCTTCACGTTTTTTTCGTTGCTTTCAAGATAGTAAAATATCTCCCAGTTTATGTGATTTATATGCATAAGCTCCTTTATTTTCCTGTTTTTGTCCATGTATATAGGCCTAGATATATCAATATAGACCTTAGTTCCATGAATCTCAACACTGTAATCTGCAATATAGACTTGGCCTTCAATTATGACCGGCTCTGCCTTATCTATTTTATATTTTATATCCGGCAGTTTAGGCTCTTCGGGCTTCGCGATCGGCAAATAATAAGAAACACTGCTGTTCAATGATAGCAGATACTCTTTTTTTTCCTTGTTGCTGTCTTTCAATACTATCTTGGCATCGATGCGCCATTCGTGAATATTGACCAGATATCTCAATAACAGTGCAAGCTTGACACCATACCGTTCTGTCTGCTCCAGTACTGATACCGGACCGTTCACAAGGATCGCGTTTTCATAATCGATCGTGTACAAAAGCCCTAGGCTCTTCACCTTCCTGTATATCATGCTCCAGTTTTTAGCCTCTGATATTTTCAGCTCCACGCTCTTTAATATCATTGTTTCCAGCTGCTCTAAATTAAACTGTTTTGCCAGCATGTCCGGGTCTGCTTCGTACACTTTTTTCAGTATGTATTCACTCTCTTTGTCCGCGTACATAGCCTCTTCGATCTCATGTGCCGAAACATTATACTTTTTTGCCACCCGCTCCAGTATCTCTTGTTTTTGCTCAGGCACTACTGCTGGATTTTTAGCTTCACGAAATATGGATTCCCGAACCTGCCCAGAATCCAGTGTTGAAGGAGGCTTAAAGTCAGAATAACGGAAGAGCAATAGTGCCAGACCTTTTATGAACTTTGGATTTTGAGACTTGAGCTCCAAGATCTTTAGCTTATCTTCAATCTCCGATCTTTTGGAGTTTATGCTTGTTTTAAACAGATCCAGGACACTGATACAGTAATCCGTGTTTTCCGTAGTGAGAAATATGGGCCTGATCGTGCCGTCTCTTGATTTACGATACATCATCAACGCTGTCGGGAACACCTTTTCTCCTCCTTCTTGAAGTGTTGTACTCTGACGTTTTCTTTGCTATTATTTCGTATAGTATCGCTTTTTTGTTCTCTTGCGGTCTGAGTATGCGTCCAAGCCTCTGCCTGAACTGCCTGGTGCTGCCAGAGCCGCTTAACACTATCGCGATAGAAGCATCCGGAACATCCACACCCTCATCCAACACACGTGATGTTGCGAGCGCGGTGATAGATCCCTCTTTGAACATAGATAAATATCTTTTACGCTCTTCTCCAGGAGTCAAGTAAGTAAGCGCCGGCACAAGAAACTCTCGGGATATCAAATAGGCAGTATCCGTGTCTTCAGAGAAGATCAGCGTTTTCTCATTTTGATGCTTTGAAAGCACATATCTTACTGCATCAATCTTCACTCTTGCACTAAACGCAATGGACCTTGCAGTTCTCCATGCAAGCAACGCTTCCCTTCCTTCAGGATTCCATGAGCTAAGTATGAACTTTTCAAAGTCCCAAGGCCCTCGCATCTGGATCTTGTGCTTTCTCAGATACCTTAAAAAAATAGCATGGTTTTTCTCGTATTCCTCCTCCTCTTCAGGCGTGAGATCCACCGGTATCCTGATAATCTGGTAATCGGATAGGTACTCGCTGAGCTCTTCATATCCCATCTCAAAAATCTTGCCGCCCATCACTTCTTCAAGATTTTTGTGAAGCAGGTCTGTGCGCTCATAAGTTGCCGTGAGCCCCAGCCTGTAGGGAGATGCAAATAACTTTGCGATCTGAATGAACTGCGATGCTGCCAGATGATGCACCTCGTCAACGAGCAAGAACCTGAACTTATTGCCCAGGCTCTCTGCCATCAAATACGCAGAATCGTAAGTGCTGATCGTGATCGGCTTCAAATCTTTAAGCCCTCCTCCAAGCTGTCCGACCTCGACATTGAACACCGATGCAAGCTTATCGCGCCACTGATGGATCAACTCTATCGTTGGTGCAATTACAAGCGTGGATGTTGACAACAGCGATATTGCCTCAATGCCAATATGTGTCTTTCCTGCGGCAGTAGGCAATACAATCACGCCATTAGCGTCATTCTTAAGCCACATTTCCACCGCGCTTTTCTGATATGCTCTCAATTTTTCAGAGTGCTTGAACTTATACGTTTGAGATTCCTCAAACACTGCATCTTCAAAATTAGAATACCTCTTTTTCAGATCCGTGTACTTGTATGCTGGTGCCCTGTATAGCTGGATCCTCGAATCATATACCAGATAGTCTGGCTTCTCAGCATTTTGGTCAAGATCCTTAATGAGAATGGTACCTTTGTCATAATAGATCTTCATAATCTAAAACTTCTCCCAAATATTTAAAATGTATTCAAAAAAATAAAAGATAAAAAAATTTAAGCTCTATCTTTCAATGGCACAAACTGCCTAGATTCTATGCCCTTGTATATGGCTCTGGGCCTGATAAGCCTGTGTTGCTCTTCCACATACTCTATAAAGTGTGCTTGCCAGCCAGTAATTCTAGATAGTGCGAATAGCCCCGTATATATATTGTTTTTGAGCGGGAATCCTATTGACATATAAACTATTCCAGAATAATAGTCCGTGTTTGGATATATTCCTTTGGCTGCGTATTGCTTTAGTCCAAGACTCTCAAGCTTTGTAGCAATTTTGTACATCTTGCTTGCTTCGGCATTGTTCTTGCTCAGGTTCTCTCCCAGCGCCTTGAATATCTTGGCTCTAGGATCATAAGTTTTGTACACTCTGTGCCCGAATCCCATCAATCTCTTGCTTCCACCAAGAATATTATCATTGAACCACTTTTCAACCTTATCCTCTGAACCGATATCTGCAAACTGTGCTATAGCAGCTTCCGCAGCACCGCCGTGAAGTGGTCCTTTCAACGCCGCCAGTGCAGCTGTAACACCGGAGTATATGTCTGAAAGCGTTGATACCGCAACCAATCCGCCCGTCGTAGATGCTGGAACTTCGTGATCTGTGTAAAGCATGAGAGCTGCGTTCATCGCCTCTATTTCCTCTTTCTTTGGCTCCTTTCCAAAGGTTGCGCTTAAAAAGCTCTGTGCAAAGCTGTCAGAGTGCTCTGGTAGCTTTGGTTTCATGCCCATTATATGCCTGTACACATTCGCGGTTATTGCGGACATCCTGCCTATAGATTCTGCTGCTATGTCCCTGTTCGTTTCCTTGTTCCACTTAAACTTTGTCTCTGCCGCAGCCATGGCTGCAAATGCTGTCATCTGCATTGCAACAGAGTCAGATTCAGGCGGTAACTTTCGTATCAGGTCAATCGTGTAATCTGGCAGTTTATATCCTTTTTCAATTTTTGCTCTGAAATTTTTCAGCTCCTCGGCATTCGGGAGCTTGCCATAAAGAAACAGATACTGGATCTCTTCTACCTGTGCTCCACTCTTTACCACATCTTCTATGGAGTAGCCACCATATCTCAAAATACCTTTTTCGCCATCAATAGTAGTCAGCCTGGTCCACTTTATAATTACATCTTCTAAACCTTTGCTTACTTCTTCACTTTCTGGCATAAAAATACCTCCATGTATGATAGAGTATCCTATTATTTATTTTTTTTCACTTGTCCGTAATAGGTCAAGTTTCTGAAGTTAAGTTCTCATAAAAGCTAGTATTATGCGTAATTCTCACTGTATTTAAAAGATAGAGGATATATTTTATTTTGTAATATAATAAATTAAAAATATATTGTATTAAAGGCACTTTCTTTTAGATTGACACTTCATAATCGTGACCAGTTACCACTTGTCTGATCAATTTTCCGTTTATAAAGCATGGAGAATCATTATCCCCGACCTATCCATACTTTGAAAACACAAGAAAAAACTTGTAAATGGCAATCCAAATTTCCCTAATTTCGGTAATTGATTTTTTCCCACCACTATTTAATTTTTTCTCACCCTCCACACAGCTTTTGAAGTTCTAAAATTTATGTCTTGAACTATGTCATAAATGCACTTAAAGAATAAGTAAGATCATAAAACATTTACCAATCATAATTGTATTCGTCTATCCACTTTAAAAAATCCTCCTCACTAACCATATAATATGTTCTTAACCTCATTTCAAACCAAGATATGTCTTCACATACCTCTTTTATATCATCTAAATCTTCATCTGTAATAAAACCTTCTTTATGAATGAATGTAAAAAAATCAGAAATTGCCCTGAGAAATGATTTTATCGTGGCGATGTTAGGATCCATGCTTTTTCTGATATACCAATTACCTAGGAATTTTCTGATCGTGTCCCCTGAAACCTCCAAAATGCTTTCTAAATCTTCATAAACAAAGACATAATTCATTATAAAATAAGCGGCCATATCAGTTCGCTTTCCGACAGTATTTTCCTTCAATCCATGAGATTTCAGATATTCAAAAAATTGATCAAAAATTATTTTAGATCTTTCCCATTGCTTTTTAGATTCCTCTTCTGAATTTTCCTGCTTGATGCATTTGAAATTGGAGAGCTTTATCATTCCCATTTAACTGCCTCCTATATTGTTATGTATTTTTTTGTATGGCATATATACTATTTATTTTTTATGGTGCTGAGAGATTGTTAAACAAAAAGCCAGTAAATTCTTGGCTCTTATGACTCATTCTCTATAAAATCTCTATGCTATTATATCAGGATCATTTATAAAAAATAATTTACAGGAGTTTAGCTTTTGAACAGTATTGCTGTTCTGAGAACTGAAATAGTATTACTATGAAAAAAAAGCAAAGCGGGCCCGAGGGGATTTGAACCCCTGATAGCTGGCTTAGAAGGCCAGTGCCTTATCCAAACTAGGCCACGAGCCCTGAAAATTGTTTTTTACCAACCGCGATCCTGCAGTTTCTGATCCGCCGGTATTGTCGAAATGTCCGTGCCTTTCATTGCAGACAAACCCTTAGATACCTCTGCTATTATTGTAGGATCATCATAGTGCTCTACCGCATCAACTATGGCTTTTCCGATCTCTACAGGATTTGGGGACTTGAATATTCCAGATCCCACAAATACTCCGTCTGCTCCGAGCTCCATCATCAATGCCGCGTCTGCAGGTGTGGCAATGCCTCCCGCAGCAAAATTGACCACGTTCAACCGCCCCAGTTTCCTGATCTCTTTCAGGTTTTCATAAAGGCCTTTGTTGATCTCTTCAATTGTGTATTTTGAGAACACCACATCTCCCTTCTTAAAGGAACTGGTTTCGCCGTTAAACTCTCGAATCTGACTCTCAAGTACTAGATAGCTAGATGCATATTTTTCAGCAATGCTGTACAGATCATCATCATCCTTCAATTTCAGATCTGCTATCGCCCTGCTAACCAGTCTCATATGCCTCACTGCCTCTATAACATTGCCGGTACCAGCCTCACCCTTCGTCCTTATCATAGCACTGCCTTCCCATATTCTTCTGACCGCTTCGCCCAGGTTCCTGGCACCACATACGAACGGGATCTTGAACTCTCGCTTGTCTATGTGAAAAAACGGATCTGCCGGTGTTAATACTTCGCTCTCGTCAAGCATGTCTACTCCCAGCACCTCCAGGGCTTTCGCTTCTGATATGTGCCCGATTCTAACCTTAGCCATCACAGGTATTGTTACAGCCTCCAAGATCTCTTTTACCTTAAGAGGATCTGCCATTCTAGCAACGCCTCCTGCCGCTCTTATGTCTGCGGGTACTTTTTCCAGGGCCATTACTGCAACCGCACCTGATTCCTCAGCAATGTGAGCCTGCTCTGCATTTATAACGTCCATTATGACGCCTCCTTTCTGCATCTTAGCAAAGCCTTTCTTGATCAGGTCAGTGCCGTATCTTAATTTTGAAATATCTGCTGGCATTATTATACACCTTCATTACCTACAACTATTACATAGATATTAATTTTTTTAAACCTGGTGCCGTCTCCAATAAGAAAAAATTAATCTGCCGGTCTATATCAGAAGAAAAGCTCAGGTATGTCCTTCACTCTCGAATATGAAAACACGGGCCCATCCTTGCACACATAGTATCTGCCAATATTGCAATGCCCGCATATCCCGATTCCGCACTTCATTTTTCTTTCCAGCGATAAATATATGTTGTCATCTTCCACACCCATCTTCTTGAGCTCTATCACTGAAAACTTGATCATTATTGTAGGGCCTATTATTATAAACGTGCTTTGAGCACTGGATATCCTGTGAAACAGCCTAGTAACCACTCCGACATCGCCGTTCCATCCTTTATTTGCATTGTCTACGGTCATATAAACGTTAAACATTTTTTTCCAGATTTCTAATTCCTGCTTATATACTATATCTGCTGGAGACTTGGCACCGTAAAGTAGCATCAGGTTTCTGTTATTTTTGGATAGCGAGTGTTCAATGTAAGATCTTGCGGGAGGCAATCCTATTCCGCCCGCAATGAGTACCGTTTTTTCGCCCGTTTCTGGAAATCCAGTTCCATATGGACCTCGTATCCCGATTCTGTCTCCTTTATGCATCTTATGCATTATTTCAGTTACTTTCCCCACCTTTTTAATGCTAAACAATAACCCGTTTTTACTGCTTGCTAAGGATATTGGCACCTCTCCATATCCCGCCACAGACAGCTCGTAAAACTGGCCGGGCTTTGGTACTATCTCAAACACGTTCCGGAGAAGAAAAGATTTTACGTCTGCCGTTTCCTCCTTTATATCTAGGATCTCGGTATTCAAAGGAGCCATGCTGTTCACTTTTTCACCTTCTCTATTACTTCCCTGATATCTATCTTTACAGGGCAAACTTCAATGCACCGACCACATCCCGTGCACAGGTAATACCCGTAATTCTCATAATGGAATTTGAGCTTGTGCAAGAACCGCTGCCTTAATCGCAGGTCCAGTGTAATGCGCGGATTTGCATTTCCAGCAATTCTCGTGAATCCTGCTAGAATGCAAGAGTCCCACTCCCTGAACCTCTCATTCCCTGCATCAAACACGTCAAAACAGAAACATGTCGGGCACGCGTAATTGCATGCTCCGCAAGATATGCACCTTTCTCCGTACTCTTTCCATAGCGGGCTATTCCATTCTAAATTTTCAGCCATGTTCTTTATATTATATCTCTTCATTTTATCATACACGTTTCCAGCCATGTCCTTTGCTGTTTTCAGATCTCTTTCATCAGCAATCTTGGTGTCAGGACTTATGAAACAATCGTTAAATGATTCAATTAAGTAATGTGAACCAATATCAGTAAATTGCAATTCCACTCCCTCCTCGAGCCTAGGCCCGTAAAAAGTGGTGCAAAACCCGTATTCGCAGGGATCTGTGCATACAAAATTGAAAAAATGAACCTTGCTCCTCCTGTTATCAAAGTTGTTGTCTTTATACTCTTTTAAAAACACCTCGTCAAGCATCTTAAACGCCCTTAAGTCGCAAGATTTCACGCCTATCACAATGAGCTCTTTTGAATCATCCTTAAAAATGCTCTCGATCGCAGGATAAATCTGCTCTTTTGGTCCCAGCAAAGTTTTGACGTCGGTGAACTGTGATCCGTTGTCAAGTTTGGCAAACACGTAATTAGATCCAACCAGCCTGGGACCCCACACTTCGTATTTTTTCAGGAGCCAGTCTATGTAGTCTCTCAAGTGCTCTTTCTCGATTTTATAGAGCATTATGATCACTCCTTTTCAGCTTTACGGCCGTAACTTTCAGCTCCGGTATCTTTGCAATAGGATCCAGAGTTGGGTTCGTGATTCTGTTTGCAGGAGCCTCATAATAATGAAACGGCATGAACAGTATTCCCTCCATAACCATGTCCGTGACCTTCGCCTTTACTTCCAGAGAACCGTAACGGGACGTTAAAATTACAGGATCTTCATTCTTGATATTATATCTTTTCGCGTCTTCAGGGCAGATCTCAACGTATGGCTCAGGCGCCTCTCGCTCCAGCGTGTTTATCTTTCTTGTCATAGTTCCAGTATGAAACTGATAGTATATTCTGCCAGTTGTAAGAATGAACGGGTACTCATTATCCGAATATTCAGATGGCTTTTTCCATTCTGATGGGATGAACCTACCTTTTCCTATTGTAAACTTTTCGGTATGCATTATCTCGGTTCCTGTACAATCTTTTACAGGCCATTGTATCCCTTTTTCCCCGAGACATGAGTAAGTAACGCTAGAATACTGTGGCACCAACTGCGAGATCTCGGCCATGATCTCATCTGGTTCTGAGTAAGACCAAGCATACCCCATCTTGTTCGCAATCATCTGAAATATGACCCAGTCATTTTTAGACTCCCACAGAGGCTTTAAAAACGGAGAGATCAATTGTACTCTGCGTTCAGTGTTTGTAAAAGTGCCCAGCTTTTCAGCAAAGCTGTATGACGGCAGTACCAAATTGGCAAGCTGCGCGGTTTCGGTGAGAAATATGTCTTGCACTATTAAAAAATCAAGGCTTTTCAATGCTTTGATTATATTCTGGTTGTCCGGCTCCGATATTACCGGATTCTCACCCATTATGTACATAACCTTAATCTTATTTTTAATAGCCTCTTCAAACATCTCGGTCAATGATAATCCCGGCTCTTTTGGAATCTTGCAGTTCCAGTATTTTTCAAATGTTTCCCTGCCCCGGTCATCGTACACTCTCCTGTACCCGGGCAACAGGTCGCATAACGCGCCCATGTCGCTGGAACCCTGAACGTTGTTCTGACCTCTGAGAGGTGCAATGCCCGTTCCACGGACTCCAACATTACCCGTAAGCATAGCCAGATTTGCAATCGCCTGCACATTCTGAGTGCCCTGGGTATGCTGCGTTATGCCCATTGCGTAAAATGTAATGGACCTGGATTTTGCGTACAGGATTGCCGCCTTTTCTATCGATTCAGGATCTATTCCGGTAATTCTAGAGCCACGGTCCAGATTGTAATACTCTACTACCCTCCTGAACTCTTCAAAATTCTCAGTTCTGTCCGCTATGAACCTTTTGTTTAGAAGGTCTCTTTCTATGATTACATGAGCCATAGTGTTCAAAAGTGCAAGATCCGTGCCTGGAGTATGCCTTAAATGTATCTCTGCAAAATTTGAGAGTTGTATTTTTCTGGGATCTGCCAAGATAAGTTTTTTTCCGCCCCGCACATTATTTATTATTCTTGCCCCGATAATAGGGTGCTGCTCGGTAGTGTTAGATCCTATCACAAAATACAGGTCTGCATTGTCAATATCTGCGATAGACGTTGTCATCGCACCACTGCCGATCGTGGACATAAGTCCTTCAATAGTGCTTGCATGACAGCTTCTAGCACAGTGATCTATGTTGTTGGTATGAAAAACCTGTCTTGCAAGCTTTTGCATCAGGTAGTTATCCTCGTTTGTGCACTTTGCACTGGCCTGAAAGGCAATCGCTTTAGGGCCGTATTTATCAAGTGCTTCAGTAATCTTATTTACTGCAATGTCAATTGCATGGGCCCATGTGATCTCTACAAACTTATTGTCTACTTTCAATAACGGTTTTTTTAATCTATTATTAGAAGTAACGTAATTAATACCCTTCCAACCTTTAATGCACAATGTGCCGAAATTTATGTCATTTCTTTTTGAAGGTACAACGTTTTTTATGTCTTTGCCATCAGAAATCACAATCAGATTACAGCCCACCCCACAATACGGACAAACGGTAGTAACTTCCATATTGACTTTTAATAGGAAACTATTACTTAACTTTTTTCTAAATTAAGGATATGGTGCAAAATTCTAAGAGTTTCAAACACTAAATAAATTGTGTCAAATATCAATGGTTTTCAATACATAATATATGATATCATTTCTTTTTTGCAATACAGACATACCTAGCATTTTTTATCTGTCGAAGATCCATTTTATGAATTATTTATTAAATAATATTAGTTTGGACTATTTTAGACTTAGACCATATAAGAATATATAGTTTAAGGCATGTATTTTTATACTTTAATGATATAACACATTTATGACAAGGAAAAGAACATGGGAGGTAACGAAACACCTCTCCGATACTGAACTCATAAATGCAATAAAGAAAGAAAAGACAAGGGCAAGGATTGTTCCCAGGCTTATGTTCATAAGATTGCTCTACAAGGGTATGAGCGTTCCACAGGCATCGTCAGAGATGCAGATTTCAAAGAGACTTGGGACATATGGCTGAAGAGATAGAATGAATCTGGAATGAAAGGGCTCATTCCACTATTTTCACTTGGAGGACCTACGAAGTTAACGGAGGAACAGATGAGCCAGCTAAGGGATGATCTTTCACAGGGATCATGGACAACTGAGGATGTGAGAAAGTACATAAAATTAAGATTCAATGTTGATTATTCCATGAGACAGGTGTCCAGGATATTGAAGAAGTTCGGAATGCATCATGCCAAGCCCTATCCTCATGACCATAGAAGACCAAAT
>JBMFWH010000036.1:0-13495 GCA_049965455.1 Thermoplasmata archaeon
GGGAATATATAGAATATGCATTCAATGTATTCAAGAATCTACTTGAAGCTGATAAAACATATTTAAGAGATGCAAACAAGCTATCATCATATATGTTTCTAAATCTATTATCGTTATATCTATACTTCCAGGTACTAAATATGTCAGATGGAAAATATAGTGTACGTGAGATTCTGTTAATATTATCTAAGATCAAGATTTACAAATATAAAGATAGTGAAATTTTAGGAGAAATACCGAAGAAGGCAAAAGAGTTAGTGCAAAAGTTATCAGTAAATCTGGAAGTATTACGTAAAAAATAAAGAGTTAAGGTTTATTATTACAAAATAAAATATATTATCTATCCTTTAAATACGGTAAAAATTACGCATAATACTCTTTTTTATGGAAACTTAACTTCAGAATCGTGACCTATTATGATTTTTCTGGGAAAAATTCTCGCTCTTTACTGTTAATAACAAAAAGCATTATTAAGTGAAATATATTTTCACATAATAATGATAAATAATGTGATTCTTCTGAGGCATGGAGAAAGCCTTACCAATGCTATGAACATCGTATCAGACCTTTTTGATAAGTATCCTCTGACAGAAAAAGGTATTTTGCAGGCACAAAAGATAGCATATCAGCTTAAAGATCTGAAGATCGATGCCATTGTTTCAAGCCCTATACTTAGGGCAAGAGAAACTGCAACAATAATTTCAGAGAAAATATCTATGAATTTTAGTATGGATGAAAGGCTCAGGGAGATAAGGATGGGTACATTCAATGAAAAAAATATCGCAGAAGTGCCAAAGTTTACGTATGAGTCAGACGTGTTAGAGCCATGGAACGCGATAGAGGATAGAATGATGGCTGTAATGAACAGTTATTCTGGTAATGTAATCCTGATATCCCATGGCTTTCCAATCCGGGTTGTTGCAGCTCATTATCTGGGCCTGAAAGAAGATGAAAGCTATGGTATATACATTAACTTTGCAACTGTCACTGCTGTTAACTCTGAAAAGAAAGTGATCTCCATCGGGTCGCCTAGAGTCACAGATAATATACGTGAATATTTTTCTTGATATATTCTGAGAAAGCATTAATTGATCTTGATTTCGGCATATTTGTCTATTATACCGTTAAGTTCAGACATCAACTTTTTTAATTTGTCAAGGTCTTCAGGCTCAATTCTTTGAAATATTTTGTTCACTACCTCTGCCACCGTGTTCTCCAGTTTATTATATACACTAAAACCCATATCAGTAACTTTTATGTAATATGTTCTTCGATCTCCACCTTTCTGCCTGAACACGTATCCTTTTTTCTCGAGGTTATCTACTGTGAACGTTATCAGTGTGTTTGAAAACCCGGTTAATTCTGACACCTCGGTCATCGACAGGTCTCTTTTTTCACGGATTATTTTTTTCAACAAGATATAGTCTGTAAAATTAATGTCTTCCATATGAGTCTCTATCTCTTTTATTATCCTGATCCTGATTTTGTTGACCAACGTAAATTTTTCGATTAATGTATCAAATTCATTCATTTTTATCATCTTTTCCATCAACCGGATCTGCAGCTACCGGTTTAGCTATCGCTCCGTTTTCATGGATCTCATGGATATATTTGCCACCCCTCAGCGCAGACATTACTGCACCCACTAAGGTCAGTGCTGTGGCTATGTATAGTGCGTCTCTAAGCCCTATCATAAATGTAGGCCCTATAGCAGACGGGAAGAATGTGTTGGAGGTCAAGGTTTTAACAACGCTGGCAGGAAGCCCGACTAACGACATTCCAGACAACGGATTTATGCCCAAAAACGCTGCAAACAGCGCTCCAGAAGGAGGTATGCTCTTTAGAGAATTGGCTAGCAACGGTGGCAATCCTGCATTTAATCCGGTAGTATATAATGCACCTGGCAGGTCCTGAGAAAATATTGTAATCGCGATAGAAAAGAACAGTGCCATACTGATTGTTTGTGCTATGTTGTTAAGTGTTGCCCTCATTCCACTTCCGACGCCTCTCATATTGTTAGGCAGAGAGTTCATAATTGCTGTAGTGTTCGGAGAGGCAAACAATCCGCTACCTATTCCATTGAGCAGAAGTATGCCCTCAAAGATCCATACATTAAAATTATATGGTAATAAAGTGAGTAAAAACAGTGATATTGCAATGATTACCATACCGGTAGTTGCAAATATTCTTGCGCCATACTTATCAGTCAACATACCGCCAATCGGGCCGAGAATAATGAATCCTACCATCATAGGCATCATATATACTCCTGCCCAGAACGGTGTCTGTGCATACGAGTAGCCATGCAAAGGCAGGTAAATACCCTGCAACCATATTATAACAAGAAACATTACTGCACCTCTACCTAGTGAAGATAAAAAACTGCTAAAGTTACCGAACGCAAATGCCCGGATCTTGAACAATTCAAGGTGGAACAGCGGAGACTTGACCTTTCTCTCAACAAATACGAAAAACAGCAAAAGCACAATTCCGATGGCCAATGAAACAATAACCCATGGGTTTCCCCAGCCCATAGAAGAACTGCCATACGGAACCAGGCTGTATGTGAACCCGAGAGCTATCAGGATCAGGCCTACGCCTATCGATATATTTCCAGCGAGGTCCATAGAGCTTTTTCTTCTGACCGATGTTTCTTTAAGCTTGACCATAGACCATATTGTGCCTGCTACCGCAAATGGTATATTAACTATAAAAACCAGGTGCCAGTCATAAGATGCAAGCAATCCACCCATAACCAATCCGATGAGCGACCCCGCAATAAAAGAGATCTGGTTTATGCCGAGCGCTTTACCTCTCTCCTCGTATGAAAATGCATCAGTTATAAGGGCTGTGCTGTTTACCATCAAAAATCCACCGCCTACAGCCTGGACCATTCTCAAACCAATAAGGGCATATGCTCCTGCATTGCCTGTCCCGCTTGGTATCATGGATAATAATACTGCACCTATGGTAAATATTATAAAACCAAGGGTGTATAGTCTCGTACGCCCATACATATCTGACAACCTTCCAAAAGTGATCAACAACGTTGCCAGGACTATGCTGTATCCCATCAATACCCACAATAGCACCGTGAACTCTCCAGGAGCTGTAGGATTGATATTAAGCCCTCTGAATATTGTAGGCAGGGAGATCATCAGGATCGTCATGTTTATTGACGACATCAGCCCACCAAGCGTAGTGTTTGTCAATACTGTCCATTTATATTGCATATGAGCAGCAATACCTTTACATATAAAAATTTTATTAGTAAAATTTTAAAAATGTCGAAGAGGTTTGAGTAGAGGATTAAATCATGGTTATGGAATAAGGCATTTGCTGGTTAGACAACGCACATTCTTCAGACTCGGACACCGCAATTACGCCTACGGGAACGGACCCGAACTCGGCAATTTCTCTGCTGCATATTTCTTTGAGCGGCCGCGTGCCAATCTGTGTATAGATGTTATGTGCCAGCACTCTCTTCACGATTTCCTCACCCACGCCAGTGTTTACGATTGCCCCTTTTAGGCCCACATAGATTCCTGCACCATAAATAGGCACATCCCCGACCCTCCCTCTCAACATCAGCGAAGTGCCGCCCGTAGATACCGCACCTGCAAAGTCGGTGCCAAACCTGGCCACTGCACCCACAGTATCTATAACCTTCTTGAAATAGTCTATGTTTTTATAATCTTCCACCTTCCCCAGTTTCAGTTTATCAAGAGTCTCTTTCAATCTCTTTTCCGCTTTCTCAGTTTTTGGATCGTAAAGTTCGTGTCCCATCTTGCGTGCAAAGTCTATAGCCCCATCACCGCTGAGAATGTAATGCGGTGCGTAAAGAGCCACGTCTCTAGCAACCAACACTGGATTCTTTACCTTTTCAATATTAATCACAGATCCTAGCAGTTTCACTGTTGCCACAGACGCATCCATCTGTATAGAGCCATCAATTCTCATGTTAGAGCCGGTACCAGCATTAAAATGTATGTCGTCTTCCATCAGCCTCACACCTTCCACGACCGCATCCAACGGACTTTCTTTTTTTATTGCGATTTTACCGAACTCTTCTAGGATCTTGCTGTTCTCATAATTGTTACCGGCGCCACCGTGCAAAATTAAAGTTTTCATGTTTATCGGAGACTCACCGGTTGAGATTCTTTGCCTTCAGGCACTATGACCACGGCAGTTCCATATGCAAGCACTTCGTTCATAACACCGCCAATTTCTGAAGAATCGAATCTGGTATCTATCACTCCATTTGCTCCCAGAGACTTTGCATGCTCTATGAGCCTTTCCACAGCCTGCATTCTTGACTCATTCAACAGTCTGGTGTATGCATTTATCTCTCCGCCAACTATGCTTTTTAAGCTTGCAGAGATATTTCCGCCTACTCCTCTGCTTCTTACTATCAAGCCCCATGTCAGTCCTATTATTCTGTTTATCTTATATCCCGGCACGTAGTTGCTTGTAACCACTATCACATCCGTATTACTAACATTATAATCATTATCCATAACCTGTAATCATTGCAAAGATATTTAAAAATTATTATCCAGATTTCAAACAAGGTTTAAGTATTAATGAACTATTATTTTAAATTAAGATGAGCAAGAAAGATGAAATAATGGATATTCTGGCCAAAAATGAATCTACGCAGCGAGAGCTGTGGCAGGCTCTTAAAATTTCCAGATCATATCTGTCAGAACTGTTAAAGGACATGGAAAAAGAAGGTTTGATCAGCAAAAAGAAAGTGAGCGAGAGAACTGTCATAGTAGGCATTAACAGGACAAAAACCATACGTGTAGGCGTTTTAAAGGCATCGGAATATGCGGCAGTATATCTTACTGCCCATGATCTTGGCAACTTGAATATAGAAATAACGCTTTACAACAATGGCCTGGAAGAGTTAACTGCTCTTGAAACCGGGAAAATTGATATTGCCTTTGCCCCAATAATATCCGGGTTCATGCTGCACATAATAGATGATCATTTGGTGGTTGCCGCAGCTTGCGCGAGAGGCGGGTCAGGCATTGCCTACCATAAGAAAAATGGAGACATAGGATCCACCATGTTTTCGACCATGGATCTCAAGTCCAGGATCTATGCGGATTTCAATGTTGATAAGATTAGGTACTTTGACAGCCCCGAAGACCTAATAAAAAACTTTCAAGACAAGAAGCTAAATGCCATTGCGATATGGGAACCGTATTTCTCAATGTTGAATAGCAAGAATAAAAAGATCATAGGAGCCGATAAAATCTGCTGCGGGGCAATGATATTAAAAGACTCCATAAATCGCAGTATAAGGCAGTTTTTAAACAGGTTCATAGAGAACAGCGCACTGTTAAACACAGGAAAAAGGAGAGATCTGGCAGCAAAATTGATGCACGAAAAGCTTGAAATAGATGCAAACATAATATTAGAGAGCATGAAAAACTATAATTTTGACACATCAATCACGGAAAAGGATCTTATAAACATAATAAATAATTTTGGAATAAAAGTTCCCAAAATCAAATACTCAGATTTCATATTAAGAAACAACAACTATTAAATATTACGAACACATGTTCGGATAATGGCAAAGGATCTTGGAATTGAGGAGATCAAAAGAGAGAAACGCCACGGCTCCAATTTTAGCCTGTTCACGTTATGGTTTGCCGCGAATCTCACGCTCGGGGATTTTGCATTAGGATTCTTGCCCGCAACTCTGAACCTGCCTTTTTCATGGGCATTGGTGGGATTGATCGTGGGAACCGCGCTCGGTGGAATATTGCTGGCAGTGGTCTCAGTGATGGGACCTGAAACCGGAAAAACGCAGATGCTGGTATCTGAACAGACGTTTAAAAGGTACAATTTCCTGCAGTCTTTGTTGCAGTGGGTTAATACTTTAGGCTGGTTTGTTGTGAACCTCATTCTGGGAACTGTCGCGGTAATAATATTTTTTCATACTCTATACTATCTGGTGCTGCCTTTATATGCACTAGTGCAGATTATAATAGCGATTTACGGCCATGACTACATTCACAAGATTGAGAGAATATTCAGCGCGTTTTTAGGCTTCATGTTTCTGTACATCACCGTTCAGATTCTATTGAGCTCTCATGCGTATAACTATTCTCCGATATTCAGTATAGCCATGTTCGGCATAGTTATAGCAACCTCCTTTTCATATCTGGGATCGTGGGCTCCTTACGCATCGGACTATTCAAGATATCTACCATATAAAAACGAAAGGAAGAAAGTATTCATATTCACTTTTTTTGGATCTTTTATCTCTACCATCTGGCTAGAGGTGCTGGGACTTTACATAGCCATAAAAACTGGTAACTTTAATTCTATGGGCGCTGCCTACGCGTTGTCCAACCAGTTGGGGATATTGATGATCATTGCGCTGGTGCTTGGAGGAATCGGTACGAACTCCATAAACATATACTCTAACGCATTGTCATTAAACTCAGTGCTCAAGAAGAGCAACAGGATCCATTTGCTCATTATCTCGGGAATAATAGGCATATTTTTAGCGATGTTTGCATATAATCGATTTTTCAGCTATTATGAAACGTTCCTGTACATCATAGATTACTGGATAATGCCATGGGCCGGCGTTTTGATCGCGGATTTCTTCTATGTAAAAAAGGGTTCTTCAGTAAAGGCGCTCACATCGTTTTTGGTGGGGCTGGCAATAAGCATTCCTTTTATGAACCAAGCACCATATTTTGAAGGGCCAATATCTGTGAGCCTCGGGGGAATTGATGTCAGTTACTTTGTCTCGTTCATCGTTTCTTTTGCAGTATATGTTTTTCTCTCTAACCGCGCTAAATAGCAAAAGGTTTAAATTATATTTTTATATATTTGTATTCATATGAACACAAAACAGGTTATAGAAGCGTTGTTGTTTGCGTCTGAAAATCCGCTAAAGCTTTCAGACCTTGTTCAGCTATCTGGGCTGGACATAAAAATTGCCAGAAAAGAGCTGAAAAGCCTGATCAAGGAGTATGAAAAGAGAGAGTCTGCAATTGAGATAACAAAGGTAAAAAACAGCTATGTAATGCAACTCAAATCCGATTATCTGGAGTTTGGATATAAAGTCGGAAAACCAGAGTTGGACGAGGATGTGCTTAAAACACTGGCCGTGATTTCATATTACCAGCCAATTAAGCAAAGTAAGCTGAGGGAGATGATCGGAGAAAAAGTGTATGAGCATATCGATACGTTAAAATCTAAAAATCTGATTTATCTGAAGAGAAGCGGAAAGACATTTGATATCAATACCACCAAATATTTCGGATCTTACTTTGGTATAGACGCAAAGAGCAAGGACGAGATCAAGGAATATCTATCTAAGAAATTAAACATGGTGATCAAATGAACATATTGCTCGTTGGAGGAGGGGGGAGAGAGCATGCTATTGCCAGTGCTTTAAAGCGAAGCTCTTGCAATTTATACGCTGCCATGAAGAACAAGAATCCTGGAATTGTGGGACTATGCACTGATTTTATCTTGATAGATGAGAAAGATACGGAACAGATTAGCAACTGGGCAGTCAGCAAGAAAATAGACATGGCGATAATAGGGCCTGACCCCGTATTAGAAGCTGGAATTGTAGACAGACTGGAAGCAGCAGGAATAAAGTGTGCCTCACCTACATCGAGCGCTGCGAGAATAGAAACCTCAAAGATATTCATGCGGAATCTAATGCAAAAATATGATATTAATGGAAACATAGATTTTAAGGTCTTTAGATCCATTGAACCGTTAGTAGAATTCTTGAAAGGTTACAACAAAAAGTTTGTGATCAAGCCAGAAGGGCTTACTGGCGGAAAGGGCGTCAAAGTGATGGGAGAGGATTTTAACACTGTAAATGAGGGAATAGAGTATGCGAAAGAAATCTTTTTGAACCGGATTGGAGGCTCTTCAAACATTCTGCTTGAAGAGCTGGTGGAAGGTGAAGAGTTTTCATTGCAGGCGTTTTGTGATGGCACAAATCTAGCTTTTATGCCCCTTGTGCAGGATTTCAAAAGAGCTTTCGAGAATGATGAGGGCCCGAATACAGGTGGCATGGGCTCTTATTCCATGCCAGATCACTTACTTCCATTCATCAGGGTCATGGATTATGAGGATGCAAAGAAAATAATGTACAGCATTGCAAAAGCATTAAAAGAGGAGCATGCCGAGTTTAAGGGCATACTGTATGGCCAGTTCATGATCACAAGAGATGGCCCCAAGGTCATAGAGGTAAACGCAAGGTTTGCAGATCCTGAGTCTATCAATGTGCTTTCGATATTAAAGACTGATATGGTAAAGATATTAAAAGCGATAATAGATGGCACTCTAGACCGGTTACCGGTAGAATTTGAAAAGAAGGCAACGGTTGTAAAATATATAGTACCGAAAGGGTATGGAACAAAACCTGCTGTCGGAGAACCAATATATATCGATTACCAGGCTATTCACCGAGCTGGCGCATTATTGTATTATGCGGCAGTAAACGAGAAAGACAAAACTGTTTATACCACTAGCTCAAGGGCTCTGGCGCTGGTGGGCATTGCTGATAATATATTCCAAGCAGAAAACATAGTAGAATCTGCCGCTAAATTCGTAAGCGGAAACATATATATAAGGCATGATATTGCAAAAAAAGAGATGTTTGACAAAAAAATGGAAAGATTGCAAAAAATTTTTGGTGGCAGTTAAGGATTATTCTTCATTTTATAAGTCCCACCATATATTCGTATTGCCTTCCCATTCACTATTGCCTCAGCCACTTTCCTTCTTGCTTCCGATAGCAATCTGTGAAACGTTGTCTGGGATATTCCCATCAAAGCTGCCGCTTCTGTCTGGTCCATCTGCATCAGGTCTTTAAGCCTTATCGCTTCATATTCTTCCACTGATATCACTATCTCTTTTGCATCGTAGCGGCTCATATTTGCCGGAACGAAATAGTCTGTATCAGGCAGTCTATTTACTTGCCTGAATCTTCTAGGCCTTGGCATTAGGGATCACTCTATATCTTTCAATCTCTTTTCTATTGCTTTTTTCTCTTCTTCCAGCTCTTTCAGTTCTTCTTCCAAGATTCGCTTTTGCTCTTCCTTGCTCAGGTTCGCCACTGTACTACCTGGAAAATAGTCATACCCATAAGGCACTCTCACATATGGGGTATAATTAAACCTGCCCCTGAACCCAAATCCATAGCCGCCATATCTAGGCACTGCATTGTTCAAATATCCAGGTACTGGATATCCTGCACAGAATCCCGCTCTTCTTCCAGATCTAGGACCATATCCCCATGGTCCAGTTCCATCACCATACGGCATTTTTATCACCTCTTATAGTTATGAATATATATTCATAACAGGTATTTAAGTTTTACTATAAATAAAACGGCCAAGGAGGAATAAATTATTATATAGTTTATAATATTTGTATTATAATGAAAAACAGAAAATCGAAAAAACACATCATATCAACAAGTTCGATTGTATTGCTATTGACTGGTATTTTAATAGCGACAGGAGGGATATTAATTGAAATATTTTTTAGACTATTTATAGTAAGACTAATAATAACTTTTTTTCTGTTAGCTGCATTTTTATTTATTTTTTTTGGGTTGTATAGTATCATTCTCGACATAATAAAGTACATTAGAGAGCCAGATTAGTATTGATTTATCTAAAGCGCTAAAAATTATTCATTTTGCTCTAAAGGGGCTTGTTTATTTTGCACTTAATTTTTTAGTATCCTTGATTCAGCACTTTCAGAGGATTTGTTCGCTGGAAATTTTTGTAGGTATACCATAACGCCAACTTTTCGAGAATATGTAATTATCATTTCATTTTGCCGATGGCATAGGTTTTATAGATCATGTCAACTCTTCGTTGATACTTGCTTATTATTTCATTTTGTCGAAGGCATAGCTTTTATCTGGATCATTTAATTTGAATATTTTTTGAAATATGTGTAGTATGATAACTGATGCTATTTTTAATATTTTCAACGAAAAATTGACAGCGTCCTTGCGGACAAAAGTTTATTAATCGTTTTTGAATGTAGGTAGTCGAAAGGAGATAATAAACATGATAAAAATAGCAGTTGCATCAAGTGATCATGGTGGATTAAACGATATAGTGAGCCCAGATTTCGGGAGATGTCCTGCTTTCACTATTGTAGATGTAGAAAATGAAAAGATTACAGACTTTAAAATTGTTCAGAATCCAGGATTGACCGCATCTAGCGGAGCTGGAATTCAGGCTGCCCAGACATTGATAGATTTGGGGTGTTCGGTAACAATCGCCGGAAACATAGGCCCTAATGCCATCCAAGTCTTGGCGAGCGCTAACATTGACGTACGGGAGAGTCCAAGATGCACGGTAGAACAGGCAATAATGGATCATCTGGCAGGGAAGTTAGCACCTTCAAGCGGTGCTGGCAGGCATGGTTTTGGCAGAGGACAAAGGCATCACAGATTTTAGTTGTTGCCGGAGATATCAGCTATGACTACAATCGGTGTGTCTGGAGGCAAAGGTGGGACAGGAAAGAGCACTGTTGCAGTAAACCTCGCTTATTTTCTCTCCAGATCACATAAGGTAGTGTTGATAGACGCGGATGTGGAATGCCCAAACGATCATATCCTGTTATCTGTTAAGCTTGAAACCCCTAAAGACGTAAACATTTTCAAGCCTGTGTTTGACTATAAAAAATGCGTGAAGTGTAAACTCTGCAAAGATGTTTGCGCTGAAAATGCAATTGTTACGTTTAAGGAAGGAACTCCGTTTCTGATGCCTACCCTGTGCTCTGGCTGTAAAAGTTGCATTTTAGCGTGCCCTGTGGCTGCAATACTTGAAAGCAGTAAACATGTAGGGATCGTTTACACGAGCAATGTAAACAAAAATCTTACCTTGGTTACAGGGTTCCTGGATGAAGGCGAAGAGCGTGCATATCCTGTAGCGCTAAATGCAAAGGTGAGCGGGCTGGATATTGAAGCCGAAATTTACATAATAGACACCTCCGCAGGATCTGGAAGCCATGTGGCCATAGCTCTTGAGGACGTGGACATAGTGGCTCTTGTTACCGAACCCACACTATTCGGCTTGCATGATCTGGAAATGATGCTGAAACTCTTGGTAAAACAGCACAGGATTGGCTATGTTATTGTTAACAGGGCAGATCTTGCAAGTGTAGATTTAAATTCGATACTGAAAAAATATGATGCATTGAAGATAGGTGCCCTACCAATCAATGAAAAGATCGTGGAAAGTTACATCAAGGGAATACCATTCATAAAGCTTTACCCAGATGAAGATTTTTCCAGAGAACTAGGACATATAGCTGAAATGCTGTTGCAGAAAGGTGGGAAATAAGATGGAACTGGTAATTGCAAGTGGCAAGGGTGGGGTTGGCAAAAGCAGCATCGTTGCGTCCCTGACCTCGATACTGAGCGATAAAAAGCTTGCAATAGTAGATGCAGACTCGGAAGCACCGAACCTTCACATATTGTTTAAAGTCCAGCAATGGAAAGAGATAAGAGAATACAGGGACAAGTCTGTTGCAAAGATCAATTACGAAAAATGCAGCCGATGCATGGAGTGTGTTGATATTTGCGTTTATAACGCAATTTTTATAAAAGATTCCGCTCCGTCCATAAAAGATTATCTGTGCGAGGGATGTGGCGCATGCAAGGTTATTTGCCCGGCCAAAGCCATAGAGATAGAATCTGACCTTTTTGCAGGTTTTATCAAAATTGCAGACACAAGATACGGGCCATTTGTTAGCGCAGAGCTGGATGTTGGGCAGCATAACAGTGGAAAACTGGTATCTGAAGAAAAAAAGATCGCAAGAAACTGGATTAAAGAGTACGCTTTAAAAAACATAATAGTAGACTCTGCTGCAGGGATAGGGTGTCAGGTCATTGCCTCCATGAGCGGTGCTAATAGAGCCATACTGGTAGCTGAACCTACCGAATCAAGCTTAAGCGACTTATCAAGAGTATATTCTCTTGCTGAGCACTTTAATATCAGATCATACCTTGTAATCAACAAGTCAGACCTGAATCCGGGGTTCAAAGGACTAAGAAACTTCGCATCTGAGAATGACATTGATATTATTGGAGAGATACCGTACGACCTTGCTGCGGCTAGAGCGATCGTGCATAGCGCGCCTGTTGTAGAACTAGAACCAAACTCGAAAATGGCGAAATCACTGTTCAATCTGGCTGAGATTGTGAAAGAGTTCCTTGACTGATCAATGCAAAAGAGCCTCTCTACCTTTCAATTTCCTGATATAATAATGATTGTTCTGGTATTCAACCCTGATAATCTTGTTCTCGTTTATCAGCGTCTCTATATCCTTAAAATCTTTGTCATACCTCGACAGAAACTGCATTATCGCATCTTCGCGCATAGGATGCACTGATAAAATGCCCAGTAAGTTCTGCTCAAACTCGTCAGCGGTCGAGAACTCGTTTCCTTCGTACTCTATCAGATACTCAACGCGCTTTACGTTCTTGTTAAATGCATGATATGCCCGGTTAATTACGTTTTCATCAGGCGGAACAACCCAGCTCTCGCTAGGAGGTCTGATCGGTACCGCGATATATGATACATCAGGATCCAGCATTGAGAGATACTCCGCTATTTTCGGGAGTTCATGCTCGTAATCTACATTATTCACTAGCATGGTTTCTGTAACCATCACGCCCTTGAAATCCTTCTTGAACTCCATGATCGCGTTCAGGATCTCTTTCAACACTAGCTTTTTATCAGGTCTGTCCACAAATCTCCATATGCTTTCAGAGACTGCATCAACCTTGAATGAAATAAAATCGAAGTTTAGGAGATCTTTTCTCACATTAATATCAGTAACGAGCGAAGAATTTGTAATTATGGCCAGTGGCACTCTCAGTTTTTTCAGCATTTGTGCCTCCAAACCAAGGTTTATGTCCAGTGTAGGCTCTCCGTCCGGCACAAAGGTCAAGTAATCAATGTTTTCCCTTCCAGCGGATTCAATTTTTTTCATAGCCTCATTATAGATTTCTGATGGCGAATAAAACGATTTTCTTGAGTTATCCTGCTTTATCGTGTTTCCAAGCTGGCAGTAAACACAATTATAAGAACAAATTTTGTTGGGTATGTTATTTATTCCCACGCTCCTGCCAAGTCTCCGGGAAGGAACCGGCCCGAACACGATATTCATATGTTGGTGAAGAGGATTTACAAATTTAAGGTTTTGTATTTGTTGTTTATCTGACCATGATCCTCATCTGAATTATTATTAAGAGACATATCTTTTAAGGTTACGATTTCCATTAACCATGTTAACATCCACCTTTGGAAGTTATCATCCCTGTGAATTCAGGGATACTTAAACTTCTTGGGTATAACCCTATACCCTCTATCCCGTCTGCGAATGCTTCAGGAATTGCCTTTCTTATCTTGTTGTAGGATGCATGCAGATCTGCATGTATCAGTGTTCCGTCTGCGGATCTGAAAACACC
>JBMFWH010000037.1:0-13123 GCA_049965455.1 Thermoplasmata archaeon
TATAGAAGATGAATGATACTGCCATAGTAATAATATAGGAATCTATCTTCTTTAAAGGTCGTATCATTCATCTTAAAATTCAAGCATATTATAAAATCTTTCAGGGAAAATTTTATGCTTTAAAATATATGCTGATTAAATGGCCAAATGGCAAAAGGCTGTAAAGTATTCATCAATTGTAGTGGAGATTATAGGTGTAATCATAATAGTGTCAATAATATATTCAGGAGTGATGATGGAAGTTGGTCTTGTCTCTAATCCACGCACATCTTTCTCAATTTCAAATACGACTTATACTTACTCTGGCTATAATTTTACCATTGGCACAGAAGTACACATAGACAACCATGGTATATATGCAATACAACACCCGGAAATAAAATATTATTTCATCCAGAATTCCACCCAGCTGGGAAATGGCACGGAAATACTTCCGGATATTATAGGGAATTATACTCATGAAATAAGCATAGTAATGAATGTTAAGGATATCATTGAAAGATCCAGTGCGGATAATTATTATTTACTTTTTCATTCTTCCTTGATAGAGGTTATCCTGAACATTAGTTTCTACTATGGATTGGATTTACTTCATTTTGCTTTAAACCTCACTCACAATATCTCATTCCCAAATCCTGTAATTTATTATAAAATAGGAAATTACAGCATATCACAAAATTCATCGGGATTATCATTATCCATGCCCATCACATTCAATACGGCTACCTACTTATCTGGAAATGCAAGTTTGAACGCTTCGTTGTTGATAAATGGAACAATTTTCAGGAGCGATGATTTAAAAATACCACTCGGTCAGAATTATTCAACGAATGTAACATTTTTCTTTACACAATCCCAATCACAGTATCTTTACAGCAACCTGAAATACATGAAGATTGAACTGGACCTTGACATTTTCAATCTCAACATTCCTCTGGAGGTTAACAAATGAAAATAACAAAAGGGATTGGGTCATTTATTGTTTCCCTGTTTATGTATGTCATAATACCCTATTTATTCTATTCAACCCTTGACGGTTCCTTTTCTAGAGGTTCTGCGATTGTAAGAGAAATTCCCATCCATATCAAATTCATATCAGGAATAACTGTATTCAATATAATATCAATAGGTTTATTTATTGCCATATTTGCTTTTCTTAGGGTGTCTTCAGAAAGCAGGAAGTGGAAGGTTATATTCAGCATTTTACAGATGGAATCCGTTCTTGCCTACATATTGTATTTCTACCTTTACGGTTGGTTAAGTATGTCCATTTCAGGCTTCAGTTTTTATTCCAACTATGGTGGAATATTCCTAATATTTGCAGTGATGGCGATTGCAAGGTTTGCCAGGATAATAACTGATGCAGTTACAATGAAGGGTATAAATTCTGCCTCTATAAGCTAAATCAAATAATTTAAATAATATTTTACAATCAATAGTTAGAATTTCTCTTATACCTTTTAATGAGTAGCCTATTTATCTGGATTTGAGATAGTACCATTTATTGCATGTTATAAATTTATTGAATTGCGTACAGTATGCGCATAGAACCTAATAATTGAATTATAAGCAAGAATTTTATACGAGAATTTCTTGATAATATAATGAGACTCAAATTTCAAATTTCTTTGTTTCTCTCATTTTTAATACTGGTAAGTGTAATTTCAATGACGGTTCCTGTAAATTCTCAGAGCAGCAGTGGTTATGGCATCCTGCATGCCAGTGTATGGCCGCTTAGCTCCTCCATCCTGATCAATAATACAACTTATTTTACAGATAATGGGACCATAATTACAAGCCTGGAGTCAGGTTCCTATTATGGAAATGTTTTCAGTTACGGTTTCCTCAATCAATCAATATCTTTTAACATTCTAGCAAATAAAACCACATCAATTTCGGTCAGCCTGAAACCGGTTGAAAGAATGAAATATAATTACAATTTTTCAGAGTATCAATACCCTGATGCATGGAAGCTCGCAAATCAGAGTTACGGCACCTGGTTAAAGGGGAAAGGTTATAATATGCTAAATGTCTCTGACGGGTACAATTTTGAATCTTCAGTATTGATTATGAATGAGCCTGTGTATGGCTCATCAAATGATTCTTTTACATTCATATCCTCTGGAGGAGAAAACTATGATTTTGGGGTTCAGATTTACGGTATTTTCCCGACTGTAAATTTTTATTTGACACCTAGTCAAAATACCTATGGGTATTCCCAGAATGGTTACTTTATGGGATTATTCTTCAACCCATATCCCACGCCCTTTATAATATCTTATAATGGCACATTAGTTATTCTGAACAAAGCAATACCGCTTTCGGAAGAATACGTTTTTCAGATTATCACTAATGAAAACTCATCAAAACCATATGTAGATGGGTATATAAATAAATTATTAATATACAATTTTTCCGTGCAGCTTCCAACAGAGCCTTACCTTTCAGCATATTCGGGATATTATGGGTCCGGAGAGAATGTGAACATAATGCTGTTATCTGCAGACATAAATTTCACTAATCCCCCATTGAGTTATACTGAGGGTTATGTTTCACCACAAAACACAACCATAGTTCAGGAAAATCAAAATATTGGATGGAGTGGCTGGTACTATACCTATGGTATATCCATGGCCGCTCCAAATGGATATTACGTAACTGTTTATACAGATTCAGATAACATGAGTTATTATATTTCAAATGGTTACATTACATATACTCACGAGCAGAAATCTTCAAGCTGGCTCAATGTTTCATTAAGCCCAGTAAGTTCATTAAATAGTGCATATAATTACAGCGGTTCTTTTAATACATTTCCCTATGATCTTAATATTTCGCCTCCAGACCAAGTAATGCAGTATTTTTCATGGATCTCACAGATGTCCTACGGAGGCGGGAATGTAGTAATAACAGGTCCAAATACCGCACTTTACAATATTTCAGAATCTAAAATTTCATTGTTATCGGGAAATGAACTCTCAGTGTCATATTATTCACAGATTTATAAGAATTATATCGTAATTAGTGGAAGATCTTTTTACAATTACCCAATGATAGAGATATTTTCAAATAATACGTCTTCACCATTATATATAACAATGAATAACCAGAATGAAAGTGGAAATACCTTCGGTTATTTCTTCATAAAAAATTATATATTATATGTTGTATCGGGCACCCCTTTTTATTGGAGCCCTAGCTATGAGGCAATAATCTACGAATATAATATAACAACAGGAATCCTTTTAGGCAGTATAACAACCCCCATTCCTAACCTATATCCCATTCAAATGCCATATTATGCAACTTTCAACGGGCTAGACTTCCAGATAGCCTTAATGAAAAACAATGGAAATGATTTCGTTTACGCCTTTAATTTAACCAAAGATACATGGACTAATGAAACTATTGATGTAGAACAGGCCTTTGGACAGAGCCAACTCAGCTACCTCAACGATCTTATCGGTGTGGGGAATCTATCATTCTTTCTATGTTGCGGGGAGTTGGCAATTTTCAGGAATTCCGGATTTGTAGCCCTTGTAAGTAACCAAGAACTAATGGGAATGAATATGAATGATATTACATATTCTGATGGTTATTATTTCATCACAGGCTCATTCAATGAAAAGATCGGAAGTATTCCCGGTATGCTTGGTTTGAAAATATACGGATCTGAGGTCACTGTGAATGAATTCCCATTATTTTATAATCACTCCGTTTTCGAAAAAATTTACGGAAACTCATATGGAATTGGCTTTCCTGAAGGATTACTTATTTTTTATCAGAGATATGGTCCATACGATTCTAATCTGTTCAGTCAGATAGGAATTATAAGAATGGATTATTCGAGGTTAGAACTGCATCTTAATCCCGCAAATGGTTCAGATGTATATATCAATGGAAAAGAGCTTGGACAAAACAACTCAGGAAGCATTAGTATATTTCTGAAAGCAGGCGAAGCTAACATTCTCGTTACAAATCCTAACTATTACAGTTATAATGAAACTGTATTCTTGAATCCAGATACCAATAATACTGCGTGGATCAACCTTACAAAGGCAGTTAGTTTTCTTCAGGGAACTATTAGTCCAGGACGGGCCACTTTATTTATTTCAAATAATGTTGTGAACATAACAAATGGAAGTTTCCGTATTCCTATTATGATGGGCAGCTATCCCATAAGAGCCAGTGCCAGATATTATGTATCATACAAAGGAAATGTGATAGTAAATTACGGTATCAACTGGTTGAACATCAGTATGTTACCAGCAAGTGGGTTTCTGATGGTGAGTGTGAATGTTGAAAACACTACCATGCTGATAGGTACAAATGTAACACTGATAAAGGGATACAAGGACAATATTTCCCTGTATCCCGGGTTCTATAACATCACTTTAATTCATACCTATTATAATGATATTCAAATAAAAAATATCCTTATCACAAGTAATAATACAACGTATATTTCAGCAAACCTTAATAAGGCAAATGGAACGCTTATTGTACATTCATTCACAAGCAACTCAAGTTTATATCTAAATTCACGTTATATGGGAACCGGCCGGGATAAATACAATTTTAGCCTCGCACCTGGCCAGTACTGGATCAACGCAACTGCACCTCAACATTTTGGATTCTCATTGTTATCGAGTGTTACTTCTGATAATATTACAGTTGTGAACATCTCGCTGCAGAGATTTAGGTATGTAAGAGGCTATCTAAATGTGGAAAATTTCGTCGTAATCTGCAATAATGTATCATACATCTTTCAGGGTAACAGCTATAACTTAACTGTTGGATCAGGTAATTACACGCTTGTATTCATGAAAGAATATTACAGTGATATAACTATTAAAATTCATATTTCCAACACTACTGAAATTTACTGGCAAAATGTTTCTATGACAATGAGAAATGGAACTCTCCTGCTAAATGTGCAAGGATATTATGGTTTCGAACATCATCTCTTCCCACAGATCTTCTATGAGGGTTCATCCTTGAAATATTCAATTCTAAATATAACAGGGGAAAGTTATCAGGAATTGAACCTTACGCCTGGATATTATTCAGTTTATCTTATCCTGCCTTCATGGAATTCCACCCAAATTTCATTTTCCATAACAGCTGAAAATTATACCAATGTATCGGTGATTATGAACATATCATGGGGAAAAGTTGTGATAATTTCAAACATACAGAGTCTGAATTATTCTATTGAAAATCCTTCCACTTCTGGCAATATTTTAAAATACGGGGTAATAGAAAATGGTTCATCAATAATGCTCTATCCAGGCAATTTTACTTTCATATTCTCTGCAGATCATTATCTTCCTCAGAATTTTAATATAACTGTAAACCCCAATACAACCCAGATACTTTACATCAATATGACAAGGGCAACTTCTTATTTGAAGGGGACCCTATCGCCCTCATCTGGATCAATAATTTTCGATAATGAATATATCTCAGTTACTAATGGTAGTTTTATGATCAGTACTGTTCCCGGAACGTACAGTATTTCATTCAATGCGTCATCATCTTGGTTTGAGCCTATTTCCATGTCAGTGTCGCTAAAGCTCGGAATGAACTGGCTGAATGTAACTCTGAAGAGATTCGTCAATGTTACAGTACAGTTAAATGGAGTGAATGGGCTTGAAATCTCCGGAATTAATGTTTCACTTACGTATACAAATCAAAACTCAAATGAAATTCTAAAAGTTTCTGGAACAACTAACTCTTCTGGCACAGTGAGATTCATGAAATTACCACAAGGACCCTATATTATTTTTATTACAGGCAAGGGAGTAAATGAGGAATATTCAATAAATGTTAATGGAGATCAAAACCAGCTTTTCAGAGAGAATGTTTACACAAATCAGATTCTTAATGATATCACCGCATACATCTCTTCTCTCTTCATATTTTCCGTAATTTTACTTTATATTTCATCAGCCATAGAAAAGAAGGTGAATGATTGAATTTACAAAATAAGGTAGGAATTTCTCTAATGGAAGATGAAAATTCAGTGTTTAGCTTGCATCCTTCTGATATAATAACATTTGATCCAATAGCATTCTTGGTCCCCTTTATTTTCGCTTATATTGCTTATATTTACTACCACAGCAATATTTTTATATCATTGGTTTTAATTGCCGCTGCACTCGGGTTCTTTATGTACAATTATTTATCCTTCAGAAATACATTTTACACCATCACGAACAGAAGAATCATCAGTTACAATGGATTGCTGAGAAAAATGAGAGGGATGCCATTATCAGCAGTGGATAACGTTGGTTTCAAGCAGACCATCATACAGGGAAAGAGCAGATCTGTTGTTGTCAAGGATAAAAAAGGGAATTCAATTGAGATCAAAGGTATAAGGGAATGGAAAGAGGTAACGGAATTCATAATGAAAAGAAGATATGGAGAAAATATAATAATAAATTTTCAATAATTTTTTATCTCTATGAAATTATAGTCATTTATTGCAATACTCTTTAATGCAATGCTGAAATCCTTCATACTTTTAGGTCTTTTTGAAGGATTAGGCTCGATTGCCCTTCTAATGAACAAATTAAGTCTCTCTGAAACCCCAGAATTGATATTTCTGAGATCCGGGACATCAATAGCCTCCATTATTTTTATTATTTCATCTGGGCTATCAAAAAATTTTCCCTGATTGATAAATTTTGACAATTCAGCCTGCCTTTTGTTAAGGTTCAGGGATTTCTCAGCAGTGCCGGAAACTCCGGCTAGTTCATAGTATAATAATAATCCTAGCTCATAAATATCATATCTCTGATCAACCACATTCTGGTTGACGAGTATTTCTGGTGGGGCATAATGAACTGTCGCAGTGGAGAATGTGGTTCTCCCTGAAGTTACTACCTTTGCTGTTCCAAAATCAGTGAGTTTTGGTACAAGATAACCCTTGAGTATACTATTTTCAAGTTTCTGAGGATCTACCGACTCATTCTTGAATGTATACCTTCCTACAGATGAGAAAAGTATATTGTCAGGTTTGATGTCTCCATGAATAATTCCCTTTGAATGGGCTTCATAAAGACCGTCAGCTACCCCCGTTATAATAAGAAGTAATGGTCTAATATACTCTTTTTTTGTAAATAGATCGTATCCATCGGAGAGTGAACCACCTGTGAGGAATTCCATTACTATGTAAGGGGGACTCTTCATATATGCTTCAAGTCTATTTACCCCGTTGTACCTCTCAATCTCTGGTAAATGCGTATCGATTATGCTTACAATATTCCTGATTCCCTTGAGATTTTTTAGTTTCAGATGTTCTTCGTTGAATTTATTCAGTGTATTTGCATCAAATGCAATAGGGGTACCATCCTCACCAGCCTCTTTAAGCACTTTAATGGCGACACGCCTTCGGCTTGATGGGTCATATGCATCCAGAACATAACCAAAGCCACTCTTCACCCCAATTATGCCCCTTACTGTATAACCTTCAAGGAATCCAGATTTTACCCAGCATAGTGGAGGTCGCAAGGAATCAACATCCTGCGAATTTATCTTAACATCCTGTGTCTTATCCAGTAGAGATTTACCTCCAAAAAATCTTTGAGAGATATTTCTAGAAATTATCGATGTTCCAAGATATTCAACCGTTACTACTGATCCAAATATCAGCGTTGAGGGTATGAATAATTCACTTTTCCCAGTCATTACCAATGTGTATAACACGGCAAACAGAAACCATATTATGGGGGCATTAGTCTTTATTTTCTTGACTCCCAATATCATGAAAATCAGAAGGGTAAGTACAAAGAAAACTATAAAGAAAATAAGAACCATATAAAGTATATTTGACATTGAAGTGAAAAAAGAGTATGTATTATAAAGGGAGAACATCTTATTTCCAAAAAGGAGCATAAAAATGAGTGTTGTCAGACCCCCTGCACCAACATTAATAATGGCAGAATATTTCATTTTATCCTTTATATGGAAAACCAGATTTTCTACGCTTTCGAACGTCAACCAGACGATAATAAGAAGACTCAAGGCCTGAAGGGCTAGGATCGCAAAATTAAACGTAACCTGGTTCACCGGAGCATTTCTAATCGAGAGCTGGTTGAAAGGAATTCCGGCAAGAATTACTATGGGGAGTGAAGCAGAAAAAATTGCAAAAAAATTTCTTGATTTGGTATCCTTTGATTCTATGAAAGATATAAAAGCAGATAGCATAACGGTGGTTGAGATGAAAAAGATGAAAGATTCAAAAGACAATAAACTTAGTCTTATAAAATCAAAATAAATAAATCCAGAGATTATGAGAAATCCTGAGATAAGTAGGTCTTTTGCCTCTCTTATTATGCTGAATCCCCATATAAGAAATGTAAGGGTAAAAGAAATTAGAAAACCTGAAAGCATTATGTAAAATAAATCGTTAATTAATACCACAGAAATTATGAACCTAGCTGAATTAAGTGGGATATCCGATACAAGACCATTTATTGGACTGAGCATTCTCCCGTAACGAATGGCAGCATCAATGAAGAATATATACAGATAGATGAAGGAAAGTGAGTATCCATTTTCTTTTTGTTTTGTAATCATTGATGGTATGATAGCCAATAATGACAAAGTTAGGAGAAGGGGAATGGCCACATTTATAACGTAAATCTGTTGCTTGAGCAGCACTAGAAGTATTAAGGTTATTAGTATAATAAAAGAGATTATTGATACGAAATTCAATATGGTGAATACATTCTTAATTTTCCTGTTATGCGTCATCATTAGAGCGAAATCCTTGTTTTCGAGTTTTATTTTAAGTGACATATTATTCAATCCCGTATAATTTTTATAAATTTTCCATTATCCAAAATTAAGATACCCTTTTTTCCTCCATGGTACTCAGATGAAAAAACCGTGATCAATTTGCCGTTGAAGTTGTCAGCAATACCATTCATCTTAACTTCGTGCCCTCTAATCAGATGGGATAGATTATTAGTCTCCATAAAGTGTTCAAAAACGTCCCTTCCAAAGAAATAAGCTCCTTCTGCCCTTGTACTGGGAAGAAATCCCTCAATAAATTCTCTTGGATCATTCCATAAAATTTCAAATCCCCTTTTGTCATCTGGAACTATGTCGCCTTTCCTAAGGTTCCTTATATCCTCCAGAGTAAATTCTCCTGACGCTATACCTCCATGAAGGCACAATATCATTTCATTCAGGAGAATCCCATAAGGAATTGAGGCGAACATACTCAGAAAATCATCATATAGATAATCTATTCCGTTTTCCTTAAGTTCATCGAGAAATCCATAATATGGAGGAGTAATGGAACTCTCATGGTTTCCCCGTATTATGAATACCTTATCCGTTAGGAATTTCATTTCCATTGAGAAAACAAGATTTCTAAGGCTCTCCGGACCTCGATCTATGAGGTCTCCCAACATTATGACACAGTAACCTTCGTGCAATTTGTCAAAAGCAAGACTTGAGACGTCTATTGCACCGTGTGTATCACCCACTATGGCCACCCTGTCATATTTTATTTCTAAGAGGGAAGGCTCTTTCGAAAAATAATCCTTGAGGGTAACTACCAGATCACCAATATAATCTGGAACCAGCAGGTAATCAATCATTGGATAACCCTTATCACTGTTCCTTCACCTAGTTTTATGACATCTCCCACATTTATATTCCTGTCTCCTTCAATTTTGGTGAAATAACCGGATTCAAAGATATAAGTCCCATTTGTACTTTGCAGGTCTCTTATTATGAATTTATCATCCTTTAGTTCTATCAGTGCGTGTCTTCTTGAAATTGATCCATCTGGCATCTGGAGCAGGTTCTCTGGGTTCCTTCCAATGCTTATGGTCTGAAAAATGCTGAAATCCAGATCAAGAGTTCTTCCAACAAGTTCTGGTGATGGGGATTGAATAATTGCTATTTTCAGTATCTTAGGGGGAGGTGCTGTAGGTGGTGCTACGGCTGGCTGTGACTCTACAGATGGACTATTAACTGTACTTTGAGCCGGTACTGATGTCATCTCCTTCTGTACCTGAGGTGGCTCTTGTGTAACAGGAGCCACAGACGGGGGTGCATTCTTCTCTACTCCGCACACTACACAGTAGTCATACGAGTCGTCGTTTTCAGTTCCACACTTACTACATTTCCACATTTCAATCACCTTTTTTCTTTATTCTACTAGTTTCATTATAAATCTGCTTCTTATCAACCTTACCCGTTGGTGTTGAGGAAACAATGTTTTCAAGTTTTCTGGTAGATTCAATAAGTTTTATATTCTTTGTTGCTTCAGCCGCTTTTCTGGCTTCTCCTATTGCCTTCGTAGCTCCAGTAATGTCTCCAACTGATGTAAGGTATTCAAATTTCTCCACATTCATCTTTACCCTGGCTGCATTTATGATATCCTGTCTTGTACCGGAAAGAATTTTCTTAGAGTCATTTGTTCTTGTTATTTTGAATTCAATGGATTCTGACTTGCTACTTCCATTTTCATCCTTATAGTCTATAGAAATATTCATCACATTCACTATTCCTTCCTTCCCCGGGGGCACCACCACCTGGCCTGTGATTAGAAAGGGTATATCCGAAATCATTCCAATATTAAGCAGATACTGATTTCCCTGTTGTATGAAATTCTGGTCATAAGATTTGAAGTCTGTCCCCTCCCTTAAATTCAAACTCATAACAGCAGAGGTTGCTACAGTCTTATTTAGCTGCTGAACATAACTTCCAAATATGGTGCCTATCTGACTTCTATCTACTATATTATAAAATTCTCCATTAGTTATATCCGATATCTTTTTTATTATTTCCTCATTGTAATCTGACCCTATTCCAATTGAATTTATCTTTATTCCGTATTCCGCTGCCATACCTGCGATGGATTCATATCTGTGTATGTCCGTCACATCAGTTGGCTGCCCGTCGGTGAGCATAATCAATGTAACACTTCCTGCATCTTCTGCATAAGGTCTGGCTTTATTTATTATAAAGTCCATAGTTTTAAATAGCGCAGTTCTGCCGTGGGCAGTTATCTCCCTTATACCATTCTCAAGTCTTTTCACGTCATCTAAGCTTGTGTGATCTGCCACTACCTCGACTTCGTCAGAGAATGAATAAATCGACACATAGTTGCCAGGATTGAGTTCATTTATTGCTGAAATAGCTGCCTGTTTAGCTGTTTCTAATTTTTCACCTACCATAGAAGAGGATTGATCTATAACTATTATTAGCCAGTTTCCTGTTATCCCTTTTTGTTGGTGAACATTCTCTTTTCTTCCAGAAATTCGAATAGTAAAAAAAAGTCTTGTAGATGAATCTGCAAAAGAAAAATCATTTGACGATTCCAGCTTTATATCTAGCATTGTAATGTAATTGATTAATGTATACTTATATTTTTTTCCTGATTCCCCCATTCATTTAAAAGCGTTAACATTTTATTATCCCTAATTATGTCTTTTGCAAAAGGGGAACAATGAATATAAAATTCAGTAGAGGTACGTTGATAATCGATAAGGTGGAAGGTTGGAAACCTGAATATATATCTTATGATGATAGGATCAGTGCATTCCGTGCGCCTGCATTCAAATATTCCGACCTAAAAAAAATTTATCCAGAGGCTGAAGATCAGGTCTTCGAAGATGATAAAATAATAGATATATCCCATAACGAAACCTTAAGGTCATACCAGAAAAATGCAATAGAATTCTGGAGTAATAATGGATATAGGGGTGTTGTGGTTCTTCCCACAGCAGCAGGCAAAACACACATAGGTATCGATGCCATTACCAAAGTCAAATCGTCGACACTCATAATTGCCCCTACCATCGAGCTGATACAGCAGTGGAGGGACAGACTTGAAAAGACTCTCAAGATCAGAGTAGGGCAGATAGGCGGAGGTGAGAAAGATATCAGAGATATAACGGTTTCAACATACGATTCTGCATACCTAATGGCTGAAGATCTGGGAAATAAATTCAAATTTCTGCTGGTTGATGAGGTGCATCATCTAGCATCTGAAAGGTTCATTGAAATAGCGAAGATGTTTGCTTCCCCGTATAGAATGGGATTAACAGCCACCTATGAAAGGGTGGATATGCTCCACGAGAAGCTTGAGGAAGTGATGGGTGGAAAGATATTCGAGTTGGGTTACGAGGAAATATCTGATTACATCTCCAATTATCAAATCATCAGGATACCTGTGGACCTGGAACAGGAGGAGGAAGAAGAATATGAGAAAAACAGGAGAATATTCATATCATATCTCAGGAAGCATAGAATAACAATGAGAGGCCCTTGGGACTTTGAAAAATTCATACTTTCATCCTGGAATCCAGAGGGGAGGGAGGCATTGATAGCCTGGAGGAGGGCGAGGGAGATAGCATTCAATGCAAGGGTTAAGGTTGATACAGTCAGGTATGTGCTATCAAAACACAGAAATGAGAAGACACTGATATTTTCTGAGGATACATCAACTGCATACCTCATATCCAAGGAATTCCTGATACCATGCATCACATATTTAACTCCAGGGCCGGAGAGAAAGAAGTATCTTGAAATGTTCAAGAAGGGAGATATAACTGCGCTTGCTACATCAAGAGTGCTGGACGAGGGGATAGATGTACCCGATGCATCTATAGGTATAGTGCTAAGCGGTTCAGGGAGCACCAGGCAGTTCAGGCAGAGGCTTGGGAGATTGTTAAGGCCCTCTGAAGGCAAGAATTCAATCCTCTATGAGATAGTTGCGAAGGGTACATCGGAATATGGGACTTCAAAGAGGAGGAGAAAAGGTGTTCCCGACTCAATTGATGATAATTAGGAGGAGCAAGAAGGGCATAGTAAAATCATTGTTTCTTAATGAGGAGAATGATAATTACAGCTCCTCTGTCATAGAATTATTCAGATCATCCATCGGAAAGAGCAGGGGGGAAATAGAAAATAGTATAAGGGAATTGGAACTTAAATCACAGAATCCGAAGATAGTCAGGGGTCTGTCCCTTTTGATCTTCAGGATGTCAAGGTTGGAGGCACCATCCTATCTTGATCCGGTGAAAGTGAGAGAAACTATATTCTCATCCGTGAGGATTCCCCCTGTTTCTCCGGAAGATAAAGCGGAAGTACTCAG
>JBMFWH010000038.1:0-12699 GCA_049965455.1 Thermoplasmata archaeon
ACCTTTTTTGCTTTTTCAAGATTGTTCTTGATTTCTGAGATAGAATACGCAACACTGACAAATATGCCTGCATTATCCTCCATAATCCTGAGGATCCATGAGCTCTTGATCATCCTTGCACTTTGCAAATATTTTATCCACGATTAGTATATTAATAATAAAATATATACATGTTTCGGTAAAACAGAGGGTTTTTGATAATTTTTACTTCAGAATCGTGACCAGTTACGTGGGAGCGAATAGATTATATATTTTAAAAATATCATGTTAATATACAATTGTTGAGGGATATCATGAGCTTAAAAGTTGCAATAAATGGATTTGGAAGAATCGGGAGACTTACATATAGAATTGCACTAAAACATCCAGATATAGATATTGTAGCAGTTAATGATCTTGTAGATACGAAGGCATTAGCGCACCTGTTAAAGTATGATAGCAGTTACGGCACTCTTGAAGAAGAGGTTCGTGCAGAATCTAATTTTTTCACGGTGAACGGCAAGAAAACAGTTACCATGTCAGAACGCGATCCGGCAAAGCTGCCATGGAAAGAGCTGGGCATAGACGTAGTAGTTGAATCTACCGGACTTTTTACAGACGCGTTAAAAGCGAATGCGCACATAACTGCGGGCGCAAAGAAGGTAGTGATCTCAGCGCCTGCAAAAAACGAGGATTTTACGGTTGTGCTTGGCGTCAACGAAGAAAAATACGATCCTGTAAAGCACAAGATAATCTCTAACGGATCTTGCACGACAAACTGCATTACACCGGTGATGAAAGTGCTCAATGACAGCTTTGAGATCGAAAAATCGATGATGACCACTGTTCACTCTGTAACAATGGACCAGAGGCTTCAAGACGCGCCGCACAAAGATTACAGACGAATGCGCGCGGCGGGGCAATCCATCATACCCACCTCTACAGGAGCTGCTAAATCGGTATCGATCGTGATACCTGCATTAAAATCCAAATTTGATGCACTTTCTATGAGAGTTCCAACAGCGACGGTGTCTGTAATCGATGTAGTGGCGCTGGTAAAGAAAAACACCACGAAAGAGGAGATTAACAACCGTTTTAAAGAGTACGCAGCAAACAGGATGAAAGGAATACTGGCAGTGTCAGAAGAGCCATTAGTTTCAATGGATTTTAAGGGTACACATTATTCTGCGGTTGTCGATGCAGAGCTTACAAATGTAGTCGGCGAAAACTTGATAAAGGTCATTGCATGGTACGATAATGAATATGGTTATGCTAACAGATTAGTAGATCTATTAGAATATATGTTTAAAAAAGGTGTGTAAATGGCTAAAGATAAAAAAGTAGAGACTTTGGAAGATCTGCCTGGGGTTGGTGGCCCCACGGCTGAAAAGTTAAGAGATGCAGGATATTCTGACCTGATGAGCCTTGCAATAGCCTCTCCTGCAGACGTAGCCTCGGCTGCGGACATCGGAGAGGGCATTGCTAAGAAGATTATCGAAAATGCCAGGAGATCTGCCAATGTAGGTGATTATGTAACTGGAGATGCTATACTTGAAAAGAGAAAGAATGTTACCAAGCTCACAACGTCATCAAGAGCTCTGGACACCCTGATTGGCGGAGGTTTAGAAACGCAGGCTATCACCGAGCTTTTTGGCGCGTTCGGATCCGGAAAGACGCAGGTAATACATCAGCTGTGCGTGAACGCAACGATGCCCGTAGAAAAAGGGGGCTTGAACGGAGACGCTATGTTAATAGACACGGAGAATACATTTAGGCCAGAGCGCATCATAGATATGGCTAAAGCTCAGGGCCTAGATCCAGATGCCACTTTAAAGCGGATACATGTTGCGCGCGCATTTAACTCCAGCCATCAGATGTTGCTTGTAGATAAAGCGTTTGAGCTGGCACAGACCACGAATATCAAGCTCTTTGCCGTAGATTCTCTAACGGCCCATTTCAGGGTTGAGTACGTGGGACGAGGCACTCTTGCAGAGCGCCAACAGCTGTTAAACAAGCATATGCATGATCTGTTGCGGTTTTCAGACCTTTATAATGCGGTAATAGCAGTTACAAATCAGGTTTCGATCAAGCCCGACCTGTTTTTTGGAGATCCTACCCAACCTGTGGGTGGAAATATAGTTGGCCATACTGCAACGTTCAGAATTTATCTAAGAAAGAGCAAGGGTGAAAAGCGTATTGCTAGGCTTATCGACTCCCCAAACTTACCGGAAGGCGAGGCGATTATCACGGTATTGCCGGAAGGTATAAGAGACGTTTGAAAAAAGGTGAGTTAATATTACGCTAAAACTTTATGACACGTTAACTCAGCAAAAACTGGAGTTTCGACCAATGATTGAAGGGCATGTCAAAATGTTCGTATGCGGGCCCACAATCTATGATTATTCTCACATAGGTCATGCGAGAACGTATCTGGTTTTTGATATGCTGGCCAGATACCTGAGATTTAAAGGGTACACTGTTTTTTATCTGGAGAACATTACAGACATAGATGACCGCATCATAGAGCGAGCAAACAGAGAGCAAGTACCGGCAAAATCAATATCTGACAAATACAAGGAAGCGTTCTTAGAAGACATCAAGAAATTGGACATTGATTCGATAGACCTATATGCTCCAGCTACCAATTATATTGCCGAGATCATAGCGCAGATCCAGGTTCTTATTAGCCGCGGCTATGCGTATGAAACAGATGACGGGGTATATTTTGATATAAGCAAGTTTCCAGAGTATGGAAAATTGTCGCATCAGACAATAACATCATTAATGGCTGGCAGCAGGGTCGAAATCAACGAACTGAAAAAGAATCCTCTTGATTTTGCGCTCTGGAAAAAACGGAAGCCGGGCGAGCCTTACTGGAGCTCACCATGGGGCGAGGGCAGACCTGGGTGGCACATAGAAGACACCGCGATCACAGAGCATTATCTGGGAACGCAGTATGATCTGCATGGCGGTGGCAGCGACCTGATATTCCCGCATCACGAATGCGAGATTGCGCAGATGGAAGCTGCGAGTGGCAAGAAGCCGATGGTAAGATACTGGATGCATACTGGGCTATTGACGATCGAAGACAGGAGAATGGGCAAGTCGATGGGAAATGCTATTAACATTCGTGACATTTTAAAGATTGTAAGAAAGGAGGTATTGAGATTCTATATATTCAGTTCTCACTATCACAGTCCCTTAAACTACTCGATACAGAGTGTTGAAGAGTCTAAAAATTCATGGGAGCGCATAGTCTCTGTATATTTCACATTGAAGAGCATGAGCAAGTTTAGCAGTGAGCCAAACGCAGAGCTCGCCGGGCAGCTAGAAAAGTTCAATGTTGAGTTTACGGAGGCCATGGACGATGATTTAAACACTCCGAAAGCAATCTCTGTAATCATGAATCTGATCTCCTGGGTCTATAAAAACATGAACATGCTGACTCAAAATGATGTGGTGGCACTGATGCAGGAATTTGAGAACATTGATTCCATATTCAGGATACTGCCGAGATACAGTGTTGAGACAGAGTCACTGGTAAGATTGGTGCTAGAGCTTAGAGACAGGTTGAGAAAAGATAAAAATTACGAGTTATCGGATTATATCAGATCAGAGCTGAAAAAGCAGGGCATAACAGTTCAAGATACAGGATCCGGAATAATCTGGTACTTTTCCTGATCATTATTATGAAATTTTTAGTTGACCAGATGCTTGGCAAACTTGCCAAATATTTGAGGTTTATGGGCTATGACACATTTTACACGAACGAGCCTATCAGTGACAGAGAGCTTATCGAGATCGCGAAGAAAGAGAACAGGATCATACTCACCCGGGACAAGATCATAGCGCAGAGCGTGCCCGGTTCTGTTTATTTAAAAGGATCCAGCTTGAAAGAGCAGTTTTTAGAGCTAAATAAGAACATCAAGATCTCCAAAATTGCAATATTGTCAAGATGCAGCGTATGCAATTCGGTATTAGAGAAAGTGGGCAAAGAGGCTGTTAAAAACATGGTTCCTGAATACGTATATTTGCACAGCACTGAATTTTACGTGTGCAATAACTGCAAGAAAGTGTATTGGTATGGATCGCACACGAAAAAGATAATAGACGAGATCGATTACTTGTTAAGTGAGGATAAATGAGAATCCTGGATTTTGATGAAAAAGAGCAGAAAATGCAGGTTATTGTAGAGGTAATCGATGATCTCTGGTATCTGGACAATAGCATAGTGGCAGGAGATATAGTTTACGGCACATCTTACAGGCGCAGTGAAGAAAAGGCAGATTTGCTGCGCAGCAAGAAAGCTGACAGGATCAGGATCTGGGTCGGGATCAGTGTTGAAAAAACAGAGTTTCAAGAGTTTTCAGACCGATTCAGGGTTCATGGAATAATTGTAGAAGGCGATGAAGAGTATCTGGGAGAGCATCAGACTCTGAACATTGAGCTTGGAAACGAAGTGATCATAAAAAAGCAGAAATGGAGCGATATACAGATTGAAGAACTGAAAAAAGCAGAGCAAAACAGCAAGAAACCGGTACTGATATTTCTGGCAATTGACACAGATGAAGCAACGATCGCAATGATGAGAGAGTACGGATTACAGGAACTGGCAAGGATCAATATCGAGAAACCGGGAAAAGATTATGAAACAAGAGAGAGCAAGCAGGATCAATATTCTGAGATCCTGGTCAAATTACGGCAGTACAGCAGCGGCCAGATCCCGCTTTTGATAATTGGCCCGGGATTTGCTAAAGAGCAGTTTTACGAATATTTGAAATCCAGGAGCTTTGATGTGAAAAACGTGATTGTATCCAGCACCTCATATGCCGGCATGCACGGGATATACGAAGCTTTAAAGAACGGAGCACTGGACAGCATACTTGCAGAGCACAGGACAAAGATCGAAAGTGATCTTGTTGAGGCACTGTTAACAGAGATACATAAGGAAGGACTATATGCTTACGGCATTGAGGAAACTAGAAAATACGCAGAACTAGGTGCGATAAAAACATTACTCGTTACCGACACGCTAATCAAAGACCCGCAGATCACAGAGCTGATGAACACTGTTAAAAACAGCAATGGCAGCGTACATATAATCAGCACGCACCACGAGCCGGGCAAGATATTAAAGTCGCTGGGTAGTATTGCTGCTATGCTACGCTTTAAATGACCTTGTTATGCGCTACTCATCTTTTTGAGTTGATTGTTATAAAGCTCCTGTATTTCCTGTGAGGTCGTTGCCTCTTCTGCACTTTTATCAGACCTGTACCTTCCAGTGAACCTGGGAAAACGTATGGATAATCCTGCGCCTTTTTCCAGAACGTCCCTGCAGCATGTATGTGAAGGGCTGATCGTAATCTCAGCACCTTTAAGTTCCAGCACCAGATATGGCTCGAACCAGTAATCAGGTACAATCTCGGAAACTACCCGAGGATGCTTGTGCGTGAGCAGATAGCTTTTTAGAAGATTGGGCAGCGCAAAAAGCTGGTCTTCCGTAAACCCGGATCCAAGCTTGCATACAGTCTCAAAGCAGTCTTCTTTGTCGTTATAAGATGCCATAAGCAGCGCACCGTAAGTGCCGTTTCTAGAGCCGCGCCCTGAAAACGCACCTATAACAACCAGGTCTACAGTGTCTTCAATTGCAAGCTGATAATCTCTCTTGTACTTTACCCACAAAAATTCCCTGGCGCCAGCCCTGTAAACAGACTGTTCGCTCACGTTTTTGGATACAACTCCCTCACAGCCATCCTCAATCGCTTTCTCGAAAAATCTCTTGATCTGCTCTTTGTCGTCGGACACGATCTGCTGCGCAATCTTGATATTATCGGTTTCCACTATGTTTTTTATTAAGAGTGCCCTCCGCTCAGTGTACGGCAAGGAAGTTAAATCTTCACCGTTAAGATACAGAATATCAAAGAGAAACAGCACTACCGGATACTCTTCCTGCGCTTTGGTAAGCTCATATTTTCTGCCTCTCCTATGCGACACTGCCTGAAACGGCAGAATCTGGTTTGTATTAGGGTCTATCGGCACGCCTTCCCCGTCAAGTATCGCAGATTCGCCTTTAAACGCGGTTTTAATGTATTTTAATATGTCTGGAAATTGCTGCGTGATGTTTTCAAGTCTTCTGGAATATATAACATTTTTTTCTTTAGAAACATGTACCTGCATCCGTAGCCCGTCATACTTGTATTCATAAGCTGCTTTGCCACCCATCTTCTCTATTATCTCGTCGATTGAGGGCAACCGCTCTGCCAGCATTGACATGACAGGTACCCCTGTCTCAATCCTTATATTTTTTACACCCTCGATGCCATCCCTGATCAATATTTCTGCAATCTTACCCAGATCAGGATATATGCTGTACACTTTCTCAATTTCCTCCCTCAATTCTTTTGATCCTGACAGATACACAGATAATGAATCTATGATCGTCTTGTCTGCAATGCCAAGTCTCAGTTTTCCTACGATGGTTCTGGTCAGGTACTTTGCCTCTGCGGGCTCTGCTAGGTTTAGAAGCTCTTTAAACAATTTCAGTTTTCGAGCCTGGCTACTCTGCCCTGATAATGAGGCTATGCTCATGAAATTGTTGTATACCCTGTCGATGGTCAACCGCTCTTCCTCTTGGTCATATCCCATTAATGTTTTCTGGGACTTTGAACTGCAGATCTGCTCTGCAACAGAACCCAGATCTCCAAGCTTCAAATATAGGGATTCCACGTCCTTCACGTTTTTTCCGTACGCTTCAGATATAGCTTTTAGCGCTAGCTTTTCAGCAAGCCCGAGCTCTATACCCTCATAGTCAGGCCTGAGCTTGCCCTGCGTTAAATAGATCACTTTCTCAATATCCTCAAAGGCAGTGTTTTTTAGCAGCTCCACTAATAAATCGGTCATCTCCAGTCTTTTGGTAGTATCCTCTATTTTCTGGTATTCATTCACTAAAATTTTGTAATGCATATCCATTTAATTTATAATAATAGAATTAATAAATTTTTTTATAACTTATATAACTATTTATCTTAAACTTTATCGATTTTGAAGTTTTGTCCGAAAATTTTTTGCCGGTATCAGAATCTGTAACTACCGTAATTTTCTGACCATTGTAGTTGAGTATGAGCCTCCAATTTGCTTTGCCTACAAAAACGCTGTCCAGCACAGCCTCGTATTCTCCTTCTTCGAGACTGATCTGCTCTGGCTTGACATAGATTTCATCTTCCTTGATATTGATTTTATTATACCCTACAAACCATGCAACAAATCCGTTTGCAGGAGCATTATAGATGCTTTCAGGATCTCCTTCCTGCATCTTTGTTCCGTTCTCCATGATCACGATATTGTCTCCTATCATAAACGCCTCTTCATGATCATGGGTAACATATACATACGTCAGTTTCAGTGATTTCTGTAGTGTTTTAAGGTCATCTAGAATCTCCATTTTTATCCTTGCGTCGAGAGAGCTCAACGGCTCGTCCAGCAAAAGCACTTTCGGCATTGGCGCCAGCGCTCTCGCAATTGCAACTTTCTGCTGTTCTCCGCCAGATAGCTCTGAAGGATATCGTTCTAATAGGTTCTGGATGCTTAACAGCTCTGATAAATATATTATGCGCTCTTCAATCCTCTCTTTTTTCCATTTTTGAGCAATCAATCCGAACTCAATATTATTTTTTACTTTCATATGAGGAAACAAAGTGTTCTGCTGAAAGATCATGCCAATCCCGCGCTGTGAAGGAGTGAGACTGTTAATAAGCACATAGTCCATGTATATTTCCCCGCTGTCTGGCTCTATCAACCCCGCTATAACCTTCAAGATTGTAGATTTTCCACAACCGGTTGGACCCAGCAAGACCGTTATTTTTTCGCTATCTATGTTCAATGTAAAATTCTTGATAAATTCAGTTTTGTCGTATTTCTTAGAGATGTTTATCAAATTTATGTTACTCATATTCTGTATGTTCTCCATAGAATTGAATGATAAAGAAGTATATAAAGCTCAACAGTATCAGTATGCTTGCAGCCGCAGAGGCCAGCACGAACTCTCTCAAATTAAGGAGATTGTATATTGATATCGCAAGGGTTGTGTATCTGGGGATATAAAGGAAATTAGTGGCTGCAAACTCGCCGATGCTGATTGCAAAACTGAACGAAAATGCGGTGATCACGCCTTTTTTGATCAGAGGCAACTCTACCTTAAAAAACGCGGATAGCCGGGAAGCGCCTAACAATATCGCAGAATCGCGAAGCTCTGGCTGAACATGCGCAATGCTGCTGGTCAATATTCTGAGCGTAAGCGGGATCGCGATTACTGACTGTGCAAGAATGATGAGAGGCCACACAACAGACCCTACATTTATGTATATCCTGTATGCAAGGTATATTGCGAGAGCAAGCACTATCGGCGAGATTACAAGAGGCAAGAACAGGTTTATGTCATATGCCCAAGCTTTTTTCTTTATGCTTTCTAGATTGTATACTACGAACAGTGATATTATCAAAACCGCCACGCTAACCACCATTGCGAAAAATGCAGTGTTAACCAGCACGTTGATCATGGACACCCCTAATTTAAAGGATATGAGCGGTGAAAACAGTTTTTGATAATAATAAAGCGTGAATGTAGATGTATGTGGCACTAGTACAGAGTATAAAACAGGAGAGAAAAGCACCGGCACAATGAACAGCATTATGAATATCAGATATGCAGACACTAGAATAATCTCAACATTACTGGCTCTTTGCAAAGGGATCAGTTCCCTCTCCCGTTCAACCCTGTAAAACCTTCTCTTTTTTCTAGTGATCCATCTTATGTACAGCAATGACGGTACTGCAAGTATCAAAATCTCTACCACCGACAACAGCACCGCAGTCCTGAGATCCAGAAAATCAAAGTATAATGCGTAAATCTGGTCTTCCATGGTAAAATATTTTGCACCTCCAAGTATCAACGGAATTGTAAATCCCATAAAACTGTATATGAAAGCAATCAGTGTTCCCGCCAATGCTGCTGCCTTGGAGTTTGGCCATATTATGGTCCTGAAAAGATGGAATTTAGAGCTGCCAAGGGTCCTGGCAGCATTTTCCTGGCTCTGCTCAAAGCTCTCCAACTCCGCGTATGTGAAAAACATGATGAGCGGTGCATTGAAAAACACATTTGCGTAGAGTATTGATGGAAGCCCGGCACTAAAAATCTGCAAAAAAGGCACATATCTGGCTATAAACCCTCCCGCAGAATAGACATCGATAATGCCTATGGCCACCACTATTGAAGGCATTAAAAACGGAATGATCAAAAGCGGCTGTATTATTTTCTTACCGGGAAATCGGTATCTTGCTAAAATGATTCCTCCCGGATACCCGATCAAAAATGATAACAGTGCACTTAAAACGGCTTCTAACATTGATATTTTTATGGAATATATCAGGATATAGCTGGATACAATGCCCAGTATATTGACACTGTAAAGAGTATAGATCAGGCTGAGAAGGGGATAGTATATCGTAAAAACCAGAAAAATAATAGGAATAAGCAGCAATATCGCTTTTTTTACTGAATCATTATTGTTTGCCACTGCTCTAACCAGTTTGGTAAATTATTCGATATTTGTGTCTGAGTCAGATAATTGTTCAACACTACCACGTTTGCAGGATTTACCGCGTAATCGTATACTGCAGGCAAGGTCACGTTTGAGTTTGCAGGATACATCCACTCGTTAAGCGGGATCTCATTCTGAACCTGGCTTCCTAAAAACCAGTCTATGAATTTCTCTGCCATTGCAAGATGCTTTGTGTGATTTATAATACCTATGCCATAAATATCTTCCCACCCGTAAAGTTTTTGCGCAAAATGAGCAATTGTAGCGTTGTACTGCAAGCTATTGTAAAAATACATTGAATAGGCTGGGTCTGTAGCATAGCTTACCAGAAACTGCTTGTTTATGCTCGAGTTCGTGAAATCATTGAAGGCAGTGCTCCAGTCATTAGTGATGTATGCACTGTTTTTCAAGCTGTTCCAGAACGTGGTCCAGCTCTCGTTTAATACGTACTGGTAATATGCGATTTCGTATAGCAAAAAGCTTTCTCCCGTGCTTGAATATACTGGATTTTCTATTATCAGATTATGTGCATAGGTAGCATTGTAAAATGATTGAAAGCTCAGGTTTTCAATATTATCTCTGTTATCATTATAAAAAGTGGTGTTTAAAAGATAATCAAATGAAATCAGAGAATATTCGTAGGGCGAAAGATAATGTCTCGGGCTCAGGTCATTTACCAGATAGCCGGGGATGTTATTTAACATCGGTGAAACGTATGGAGTCAAAAGACCGTTTTTAACAGCCAATGGCTCATTCACGTTAGTGAGTCCGATCACTATGTCAGCCTGCGGATTGGATTTTTGGCTGTTTAACGTGGCAAGTAAGTTATCTTGGTATTCTATATCTACCGTAACATTATACTTTTTTTCAAATGCCGTAAAAACTTTTGCATATGTAGCATTTGGATTTGAACCATACTGGAAAAGTGAGGGATATGTATATATTACCAGAGTCTCTTTTTTTGGGTTATTCGGCGTGCTGTTGTTGTAGATACCGTAAATTGCGACAATGATCACGATTATTACAAACGCAACCACCAACTTCTTTAACCAGTTCTCCATAAAAACTATAAATATGATTTTACATATAAATGTATTTATAACTGAGTTATATAAAATATAAATGGTATTAAAAAATACGTGTTTAAAATGTTTTTTAAAAAATAAATATTTATAATATATTTATAATGTTCCTCCAGCATAGATTCTCGGAAATTTGTCCAGCGCAATTATGGCGTAATGTACAGGCATTAGCGGGATATCTTTTTCCAGGTCCAGTATAATATGGGATTCAGAGATATCTGTGATCTTGGAAACAATGCTACTCATGGCGAAATGAAGCTGTACTTTCTGTCCCTGCTCCAGTAAATACGGCACTGCTGGGTTCTTCTTGATCTTGAGAGAAATTGTGTTAGATTCCTGAAATGCATCATCAAGTGCCAGAACCGAGCCTTTTGTAAGGTCCTCAACATCCAGATTTTTTAATGCCACACCCACCCTAGTACCAATCTCGGCTCTGGGAATGTCGAGGTCCTGAGCCTGAATGGATCTTATCTCTGTTTTTTTCTGGCCTGGATATAGTCTCAAAGGTTCATGCCTTTCTATGTACCCGTCCTTCACAAATCCTAGTGCAACAGTGCCGGTCCCGTGAACTGTAAAAAACTGGTCTACGACTATGTACCCTTTCTTGTCTATTTGCTCGTATTTTATTGAATCCAGGTATGCCAGCACTTCAGCCAGCGAATTTTCTATGAACTTGTACTTTTCTAATACTGTATTCCTGAAAATCTTTTGTAACCTATCGCGCAGTTCCGGGGTGGTTATAACGGCACCTTCAGTGATGCTAAATGCATCTAAGGCCAGTATTACCTCCCCGAGCTCTTTAGATAACGTATTAATTTTTAACAGTGCAGCATCCGCTAAGGATGCAGGATTGGTTAGCGAAGTGATCTTTTCTGGGAATCGGAATGGATCTAGAAATACAGTTACTTTCTCATCGTTTTTCCTGTTGTAATACCTTATGTCTGTTTCTGACCCTTTTTTTGCAATTTTGTCCAGATACTCTTCAAAATTATATGCTAAAATTATTTGCTGTGACATAGAGGTTATAATACAAGCTTTGTTTTTAAAATTTTCTATATTCTATTTTCATTAACATTTTTATTCAATATCTATCTTTAAAGCTATTTGACAACTTCCAGTTAAAGAAAAATTTATAATTATGTTATCCATCTTCTACATCGAAGGTAAAAGAATGGATATGCAAGAAAACCTCGATGCCAGTACACTTGAAAGGCTAAGCTTAAAAGCAAGAAGAGCGCGAACAATGATAATAGGAAGCACATCAATTTTCTTATTGATAATTCTGATCACATTATTAGGTACCTACGAAAAAGTCAGATCTGGATCAGTATACCATACATATATACAACAATACCCAACATATTTCGTCATACTATGGATCTTTGGAATTGTGATCTATTTTACGTTTATAAACATAGGCATTGTTCAGCAAAGGCATGTAGTTGAAGAATATTCAGGAAAGAAGTACAGGGAGATATCGCCATTGGAAATAAGGCAGATATTGCTAAAATTAAAAAATTATCGTAAAAATATTTAGGTTAGAAATAATCCAGAAAGTTATCTGACCACAGGTCAAAATCCTCTTTTACATGCTTTACAGTATGTATCAAGAACGCTTTATCTTTCCTTGCCTCATGAAATAATTTTAATAGCTCTTCATTCTTGTATTTTGCAAGCTCGTCAAATCTCTCTTTTATGGTTTTTTCGATAAGTGGATGCAATCGGGTCATCTTTGCACCGATAAAACAAACTTTATAAAAATGTTCGCTCCCGGTCTCTATATTGTATATCCGCCATTCAATCTCAAACTTTTCCTTAAACTCGTTGCCCACAAGATTTGATATGGCCTCTGCCACTTCATCCCTGTTTTCTTCAGGTATTTTAAACTGAATTTCCAATCCTTTTTCCATATTCATTCTCCAATCATACTATACTTGCTCTGATATATATATTTTAACATCACACGTAACTGGTCACGATTATGAAGTGACGATATAACAGAAAGTGCCTTTAATACAATATATTCTAAATTTATTATTATT
>JBMFWH010000039.1:0-12634 GCA_049965455.1 Thermoplasmata archaeon
TAAAATTTTCCATTGAGGGAAGTCCGTGTATCTCCTCCCTAAAGGTCGGAGTTTTACAGCTTCCCTCAAACTCCTAATAATAATATAAAAAGCGATATTGTTTAAAAATGTTTTTAAAATACGTAATAGATCACGATTCTGAAGTTAAATTTTCATAAAAGCGAGTATTATGCGTAATTTTTACCGAATTTAAAGGATAGATAATATTTTTTATTTTGTAATAATAAATTAAAAATATATTGTATTAAAAGCACTTTTTTTAGATCGCCACTTCATAATCGTGACTTATTACTAAAATACTTTGCCAGACCAATCTTTTTTAGAGATGATCGGCAAAGTCATTTTAAATATTAAAAAAGTTTAATTGTTTTTCAGAGCTTTTTTTAACTCTTCGATCAATATGGGTACTACTGTATGCACATCTCCTACTATGCCATAATCTGCAACATTGAATATCGGGGCGTTTGGATCTTTATTGATTGCCACGATCATCTTAGACTCTTTCATGCCTACGATATGCTGGATAGTTCCAGATATTCCACATGCAATATATAATTTAGGAGACACTGTTATACCACTCTGCCCAATCTGCGTAGTCTTTGGCATCAGACCAATATCTACGATTACCCTGCTGCATCCCATTGCCGCGCCAAGCAAGTCTGCAAGCTGCTGAATATCTGCCAGAGATTCTTTAGTAGTTCCAACACCACGTCCTACCGAAACAATTATGTCAGACTCATCTATCTTTTTCACTCCTGCAACAGAGGTGCTTATTATCTCCTTGACTATGGCTCTCATGGTCAGCATATCTGGGGTGACTGGAACCTGTATGATTTCTGCACTCTTTCCTGTCATTGGCTCGATCTTCTTGAATACATTAGGACGAACCGTAGCCATCTGGGGCCTATGGTTAGGTGCAATAATCTCTGCCATAATGTTTCCACCATATGCGGGCCTGACCTGTACGAGATTTTTGTCCAACACTTTCAAGTTTGTGCAATCAGCTGTTAATCCTGTACCTACGGAACCAGATATCCTTGGGCCTAGATCTCTACCCAGTTTTGTAGCTGGTATTAAAATTATGGAGGGCTTGTATGTGTTTATCAAGTTTGTCATAATTTTCGCATATGCTTCAGAACTGTAAAGTTTAAGATTCGGATCCTCTGCAAGATACACTTTTGTTGCTCCATAAGCCGCAAGATCAGGTACGAATTTTTTTACATCCGCACCGATTAATACACAGCTTACTTCCTCGTTTAAGATTGAAGCAAGCTCTTGCGATTTTGATAATAACTCATATGTAACACTTTTTATCTTGGTCTGGTCATATTCTGCGTAAACCCATATGCCCTTGTATTCTTCTATCACTGTACCACCTTCGCTTCTTTGATTGCTTCAGCAACTTTCTTGCAAGCATCCTCTATATTCTCTGCAAATATTACGCCTTTGGTTTTCTGTGTTGGCGAATAAATCTTGGTAACTCTGGTAGGAGATCCTTTCAATCCGCATTTTTCTCTTGGAACATTGAGATCTGCCTGTTTCCACAATGCGTAAGGCTTCGACTTGGCTTTTATTATACCACTCATAGAAGGATTCGAGTATTCGAATGAGGTTGGCGGTAAAAACGATATCAAAGCCGGTAACTTCAATTCCATGATCCTGTACCCTTCATCTGTATCACTTTTAACCACGATCTTCTCCGGCGATATATCTTTTATCTCTTCCACGTAAGTAGCCTGTGGTAGATCCAGCATTGCTGCAATCTCTGGCCCTACCTGCCCTGTCTCACCGTCTTGAGCCATCTGCCCGGTAAATATAAGATCGTATTTTCCCACTTTCTTGATTGCGCTGGCCAAAGAAAATGACGTCGCAAGAGTATCTGCACCTGCAAATGCATAATCTGAAAGGTGTATCGACGCATCTGCGCCAAGTGCCAGGCATCTCATCAATGCAGTTTTAGCCTGATCCGGACCAAGTGTAATAACCGTTACGGTACCACCCAGCTTGTTTTTTATCATTACCGCTTCTTCCAACGCAAACTGGTCAAATGGGTTCAATATGCTGGGCACACCTTCCCTGATCATGTTCCCGGTTTTAGGGTCAATTTTGACTTCTGTAGTATCTGGCACCTGTTTTACTAGTACTAAAATATCCATAAATGATCACTTATATGCTATATACTCTTTTCCAAGTAATTCTCTGCTAACGATTACTCTCATTATCTCTTTGCTTCCCTCAGCCCACGCAAACGAGCGGACCGCCCTGTATGCAGCCTGATCTAAACATTCTCTCGTGTATCCAAAAGCTCCCTGCCACTGCATGACTTCATCAATAGCTGCTGTGGACCATTCTGAAGCAAACATTTTCGCCATTGCTATAGCTTTGCTGGACTCGAATCTCTTAGCTTTTCCGATACTTTCCTGATCCAGAGTCCATAATGCTTTGTATGAACTTTCCATTAGAAAATTCAGCTTTGTATAGTGCTCTGCAAGTCTGAACTGTAAAGCTTCATATCTTGCTAAAGGAAGACCAAATGCTTTTCTCTCTTTCAGGTACTTGGCTCCTCGATCAAGCGACTGTAAGCCTGCTCCTGCACATATTACTGCAATCAATCCTCTTGCATACTCATAGCCTTCATGTATTAGATAAAATCCTTTGTTTTCCTGACCAATAATATATTTTTTCGGGATTTTTACATTATCAACTGAAAATCCACCAGTTGTAATTCCTTCTCTTCCAAGATCATCTACATACGTCGGCGTAATTCCTTTTTGTTTTAGTGGCAGATAAAACAATGTCATGCCTCTGGCTCCAAGCTCAGGATTCTGCTTTGCTACAGTGATATGTCCTCCATCTGTTTCTATTGCTTCTCTAACTCCGCTTATATACATCTTTTCTCCGTTTACTATGTATTCATCTCCTTTTTTGGTAATGGTAGTCCTTGTTCCTGCTACATCAGATCCTGCATCAGATTCTGTGGTTGCAATTCCTAGAAATTTTTCACCCTTCGTTACTTTTGGTAAAATTTCAGATTTGGCCTCATGAGTTCCATACTTATCAAAAACATGGCCCCATGCTGCCTGGATTAAGTAAAATACTGGTATCGAACCTGTAATATCTGATCTAGCCAGTTCTTCAGCAATAATTCCTGCCGTTACGGCATTAAAACCTTGACCACCATATTCAGGAGAAACTGTGCACGCTATAAGCCCTAAATCTGCCATTCCTTTAATTATCTCCGGTGGTATTCTTTTTGTTTGCTCCATTTCGAGGGATATCGGTGCAATTTTTTTCTGCGCGAAATCTCTGACACTCTCTCTGATCATTTCCTGTTCTTCTGTAAAAGTATAATCTTTCATCTATATACACCGAGAGAGGTAATAGAAAAGAAATATTTAACTATTGTCATAAATTTTGTATGAATCTCAGTGTTATTATTTTTTCATTTTCTGTGTCCTCTTCCTTTTTCTGAACTTTCTTCGCAAAATTCGATAATAAATAGTCAAAATAGCCTGACACAAACAACCTCTGCTCTTTACTACTCAAATTCGAAATTTTCAGGACGTAGGTAGTTTCACTGAGATCTTCAGCCCTGATCTTAAATAGAGGCATATATTTACTAAAACTGGATGTAATAGATTCAACTATTCTTTTAGAAGATTCTAATTTTAACATTTTTGATCCAAACCCAAGACCTGTCTCATTGCCGTAAGAATATCCGAAATCGTGAATAATCTCTTCGTTTCCACCTAAAGATTTTAAGCTGGCATTGAGCATTCTTTCAAAATATCGCGCTGAAAATTCATCAGATTTATTTATATTTTTCAGTTGAGGAAATATTAAGTTTTCCTTGTTTACTTCGCTGTGAAGTATCTGTAATCCATTTATTCCTTTTTTCTTTTCCACATACTCTACCATATTTATTAGTGCAGATCCTTTTACCATTTTTATCACCACACCCTGTCATATTTTTGTCAGACAGATATTATTTCAGAACTATATAAATGTTTTTCTTTTTTACCCAAATAAACATAAAAAGAGTAACAAAAATAATATATGTATAAATGAGATATACAATTATGGTAAAGTCATATCTATCCATGGATGATTTTGATCTTACTGGTAAAACTGTATTTTTAAGATTAGACATAAACTCACCTATTGATCCTAAAACTGGAGATATCATGGACTATTCCAGATTTAAGGCACATCTGGATACTATAAAGGCCCTAGATCATTCCAAGATCGTCATTATTGCGCATCAGTCCAGGCCTGGAAAGAAAGATTTTACGTCATTATATCAGCATTCTCTTGCCCTTGCTAAATTGCTGAAAAGGGATATAAAATATATAGATGGCCTGTTCGATTCCAGAGTAATAGATGAAATAAAAAAGCTAGTACCCGGGGACATCCTGATGCTAGAGAATACCAGGTTTTATTCTGAAGAGATTGTTCTTGCAGACGAGCCGTTAGAGATACAAAAAAGATCAAATATTGTTAAAAAACTCGCGCCATACATGGACTATCTGGTTAACGATGCTTTTGCCGCAGTACATCGCCCCCAACCAACTCTTGTAGCATTTGCAGAAGAAGTACCCATGCTGGCTGGAAAGTTGATGGACAGAGAGATTACAATGCTCACTAAATTTATGGAGTTTCAAGATCATCCAAAAATAGCGTTATTTGCTGGTGCAAAAGCCGATGATTCTATTAAAGTTGCAAAAAATATGCTGGAACACAAAATTGTAGATCAGATTTTAACTGGTGGCTTGGTAGCAAATATTTTTCTGATTGCAAAAGGTATAGACTTGGGCCCCATAAACAAAGAGGTCTTATACAAAGAGATTGGAAATTATGAAAAACTTGTGGATGTTGCAAAAGAGATCCTTAAAAATTATGAAATTGTTACACCCACAGATTTTGCAATAAGTGCTGAAGGGAAAAGATTAGAAATAAACATCTCAGAGCTTGAAGATTCAAAACAGATCATGGACATTGGCATAGAAACCATAGACAATTACAAGAATATAATTAAAGATGCGAAAAGTATTATATTGAATGGTCCATTAGGAGTCTATGAGCTTCCTGAATTTTCGGATGGTACCGAAGAGGTTTTCAAAGCCATATCTGATCTTGAAGCATTTAAAGTAGCAGGTGGTGGGCATACCATATCTGCAATATCAAGGATGGGCTTAAACCGGAAATTTGATCATATAAGCGTAGGTGGCGGAGCTTTAATCAGCTTTTTAGCTGGAGAGGATATGCCTGTGATCGAAGCTTTGAAAAAATCAAAATTGAAATTTGAAAAAAAGGTGATCGGTAAATGAAAATATATAGAGTGTTTGGAACATATTCTGCAAAAGGGAAATTAGTAAACTTTAAAAAAGATGTCGTAGCAGATTCTAAAAATAAGGCGATAGATAAAGTATATGCAATTATGGGCAGTTACCACAAGGTGAAGAGAAGAGCCATGAATATAGAAGAGGTTACCACTGTACAGGATTCTAAAGATCCAAAGGTATTATACGATATTGAGCATGGTGAAAAATAAATGGAAAACATAGAAGAGAGCCTAAACACATTAGAATTATTGAAGAAGCATCTTGAAGACATAGAACGAGAGATGGAATACCTAAATTTAAACATGCAGGAACATACTAAAGCGAAAGAGACCATACAGACCTTGTTAAAAACAGAAGAAAATAATCTTTTGATCACGATAGGTGCAAATACATTTATATTTTGCAATAAGAGTGAATATAAAAAAGCGATTACCAGCATCGGCTCAAATGTTTTAACAGAAAATAATTATGAGAAAACAATAGAGATACTGGACCAGAGAATAAAAGACCTGACCGCCATTAATTCTCAATTGCAGGAAGAATATATTAACAGCAGAGACCAATATCTCGCCCTATCTGACCGGGTCAATAAATACTATAAATCCGCGCAGAAAAATGATTGAAAATGTTTGAAAAACTAAAAGAGAAATTAGGGATATTTAGCAAAAAGGCTAAAGAAGAGCTTCCAGAAGATGTATTTACAGACGGATTTGGAAAAAAGGTAACTGGAAATAAGTTGAACTCATATCTTGAGAATTTGGAGCTAGGCCTGATAGATGCAGACGTTGCTTATGAAGCTGCTGAAGAGCTTAAAAAGAAGCTTATGGAAAACATAGCAAACAAGAAATTTAAGAGAGGATTAGATCTGGAAAGTACTTTTACAGAGCTTTTGAAACAGACTATTTTTGATATTTTCAATGAAAACAGGTTCAATTTTAAGGATTATGTTAGATCTTCAACAAAACCGTTAAAGATTTTATTTGTGGGCGTGAACGGTACGGGAAAGACTACTTCCATCGCAAAGCTGGCGAAATGGTTGTCTTTGCAGGGATACAGCGTAGTGATAGCAGCAAGTGATACGTTTAGGGCTGGAGCTATAGAACAGCTAGAGATTCATTCTGAAAAACTGAACATTAGATTGATCAAGCATCAGCATGGCAGTGATTCAGCAGCTGTTGCATTTGACGCAATTTCTCACGCGACCTCCCGATCCAGAGATGTTGTATTGATAGATACGGCTGGCAGGATGCAGACTAATAAGAATCTGATGAATGAGATGAAAAAACTTAAAAGAGTTGCTAAGCCTGACTTTACCATTTTTGTAGGAGATGCCCTGGCAGGCAACGATGCAATCAACCAGGCAAAACTGTTCAATGAAGAGATTGGAATAGATGGAATAATATTGTCAAAGATTGATACTGATGCTAAAGGTGGAAGCGCAATAAGCATCGTCTTGGCCCTAAATAAACCGATCCTGTTTTTAGGGACCGGCCAGGACTATGATGACCTGATCGAATTTGACCCCCAGTGGATCATCAACCATATTTTTAACACATAGCGTCTGAAACCATATTTCACGGACATTTAAGAATATGTGTGAATGATCCAGAGAAGAGATCAACAGTACCTGATCCTGAACTTTGACCTGAACTCAATTACCTCTTTTTTTACATTCTTAGATATGGAAGATATAAAGAGTGTTACTAGGTCATCAAGGTTTCGCTCTTTAATTCCAATTCTTGTGATCTCGTTAGTACCGAGCCTTCCTACCGAGTCAATAATAATGTTTGAGCGTTCCAGTTTTTTTGAAAACTCGTCTATGCTCAAATTTAATTGTTCATTCACAAAATTCTGGCTGTAACTGACCTGGTGGGACTCTGTATACTCAGGCGCAAAATCAATATTAAAGCCCTGTTCATCCAGTATTTGTGCCAGTCTTTTACTGTTTTTAACTACCTGGGCCGCATACTCCTTCCCAAATTTTTTGAATTCGAGCAACGCTTGCGATAATGCTGCCACACGATTCAGATGATAGTTGTCCATAGTTCTCCACACTATGTTATTCTCTACATTATGGAATATAGATTCGTTGTTCGTGGCGATTATTCCACCCTGAGGCCCGAACAGGCTTTTGTGCGTTGACCCGATAAGTATGTCTGCATATTTCAAGATATCTGGCTGGAAAGATTTTCCTGCAATTAATCCCATCACGTGTGAGCCATCATAACCAATTGTGCAATCTATTTTGTCGCATATTTCTCTCACTCTTTTCAGGTCGTAGCTGAACAGGAAATAACTTGCACCCAATATTACAAGTTTTGGCTTGTACTTTTTGAGCTCTTTTTCAAAGTTTTCATAGTCTATCTTCGCGCTTTTTGAATCATAAGGTATAAACCTGACTTTTAATCCAAACATATCCGGCATGTAATTGGGCATATATCCATCGTAGCCACCATTTTCAGAACTGATTGCGTAAATAAGATCTCCTTTCTTTGTCGTAGAAAGTAGCATGTTCATTGCTGCAATATGACCTCCAATAGACCTGATTTCTATATACTTTGACTCATAGAGCTCCTTTGCCAGCTTTGTTCCATATTCTAATATCTGCTCAAAATAACCTGTGCCCCTATATGCATTTTCAATGTATACATTATGCACATAATCATTTATCTTATAAGAATAACGACCTGCAAGATCGGATCCCAATATCTCCAGTACCTTCGGGCTCACCATGTTTTCAGATGGCAACAGGTTTATAGAATTTCTACGCCATTCATCATTCTTTCTAACTATGCTTAATATATTATTCATACCTATCCTCCCTTAATTTCAGCAGATCCTTGGCCCTGATCAATGGCATTAATTTCAGCTGTTCAGGTCCTAAATTCTGCTCTCCTCCTTCTTCTCTGTCCACGACCGTTAATATTGTGTCCACAACCGCTCCAGCATCTCTCAGGATTTTGGCTGCTCTAAGCGCAGAATTTGCAGTGGTGGTAACATCTTCAATTACTGTAATTCTGTCCCCTTTCTCAAAATCTCCCTCGATCAGAGAATTAGTTCCGTGCCCTTTAGGCTCTTTTCTGACTATCAAAAATTTTTTGCCTGTTTCAAGCGCCACAGCCACAGCTATTGGTACAGACCCCAGCTCTATTCCTGCTATTTTATCAGAGTCTACAAATTTGGCGAGCTCTTTGGCTATGACACTTAAAATAACTGGATCTGTCGTGGCTTTTTTTATGTTAATATAATAATTACTCTTTTTCCCAGACGTAAGTGTAAAATCTCCGAACTGCACTGCATTGCATGCTACTAGTAGCTTTTTTAGATCATTTTCCATTTTTCAGCACCTCTATCAATCTCATTTTTATTGGTTCTTCTAATTCTGTGCTCTTTAATTTAGCTATTGTAGTATCTATATCATATTTAACTCTTTTTAATTCTATCTTGTCAGTTATTATCGCATAAGAGGCTCTCCAATCTGAATCTCTGGGCTGCCCAACACTGCCAGGGTTCAGAACCGTCTTTCCTTCTATATGCCGGAGCATAGGAAGATGCGTATGCCCCAATAAAATCATGTCTCTATTCACTTTCATCATTTCATTTTTCAGCTCTGCATCAGAGATCTCTGGCTTAAGGTATTTGTAAAGTTTGTCTTCTGGGGATGCGTGCACCAGATACATGTTTTCTGTATACGTATCTAACTTTAGAGATTTAAGGTATTCTAAATTTTCTGGGGTAATAAGAGGCTTGAAGTATGCCCTAGATTTAGTGCTAAGTTCTTTAAACTGGTAAGAACAGAAACAATCGTAATTAAATGCATTGGCATAATCATGATTGCCCATAATTACAAAATCTGCGTTTTCTCTGACTTTACCTATCACTTCGTTTGGGCTTGGTCCGTAATCAGTCAGGTCTCCAAGCACTATTAATTGATCGAACTCTTCCTTCAAAACTGCATCTAAAGCTTCTAAATTTGCGTGTATATCCGATATCACCAAGATTCTATTGCTCATAGTTACCAAGGTACCTCCTTTTTTCCAAGTTTATATCCCAGTATGTTCACCAATCTGTGAATTAGTGGCGTGAAAATAAGTAGCGTTAATAACGCTGAGATATTAAATAGATAATGCATGAAGAAATAGGTGTTTCCCAGATATAAAAATAAGAGGCTTAAAAGCAGAAACGGATACTGATCCATCCCAATAACCTCTGCACCGCTCTCCATTTTTAGTCTTCTCTTTATAAATGAGCCTGTAAGATCACCTGCCATCGATCCAAATGATAGCAGTGTAACTATAATTATCGCGGCCACGACATCCTGGCTGAATGCAGGGAATACGGCGTTTGGAAACAACATTCCCACCGTATTCTGTATCAACCCAAACACAATGCCTGAAATCGCTCCAACAAAAAACCCGGCCCATGTCTTTCCTTTTCCAAATATTCTTTGGCCATCGATAAAAAGTCTATTAAAATCTATAGGTTTAGTACCATGTGCCAACACCGCCATTGGGTTAGCTACATATGCAGGTAGTATAAACCATATAGATCTCAATATTATGATCAGGATGTTTATCAATGCATTCATTACAAAAAAGTATAATTTAAAATAATATATTATGCTTTTGTAAACAATTTCAATATTACAAGCGCTCTAATTTCTCTGCTTTATATTAGTATAGCCATAGAAATATCCAATTTTTATCAGTAACCCAGATGTAATAAAGCGCAATTTTAGACATGGCTTCAGCGATAAAAGAGGTTTTGTCAAATCTTCGTTGATAAATACGTATTATTTCATTTTGTCGAAGGCATAGCTTTTATCTGGATCATTTAATTTGAATATTTTTTGAAATATGTGTAGTATGATAACTGATGCTATTTTTAATATTTTCAACGAAAAATTGACAGTATCATAAAAGATAAAAATATATATCAATGATTGACAATATAGTTAGTTATGAACCGGATAAAAGTGGTAGATGATCCTTCAGATCTAGTATCTATATTGAATCTTGCGAATACATACATAAAAAAAGAGGTGTTTCAAGAGCTTTCTACAGACTGGAGAACCATAGAAGAGATTGAGAAAAAGTATGGAGAAGAAGGGAAGAATGCAGTATTATTTCTAGAAAAGATCAAGATTGCAGAGGTACAGTGGGTAAACACTCCACAGGGGCCAGTAAAAAGTTATAAATGCTATTATAACCATGTGCAGATTACACTGACACTTGCCATTAACGATCTTGCTGATGTCTTGTATGTAGCAAATATTTCAGACAAGGAGATAGAAAAATATGAGAAAAAAGTGATTGAGTTAATGGATGAAAAAGCTACATTGTATATTGGATCTGTAACAGATAGCTTAAAAATATCGCCTAACTTTTTAAAAGGTGTTATTCAGAGATCAAGTAAGCTTGTTCTAAAAGGGCATAATATAGAAAAACTAAAGTGAGTTTATCATGTTCAATCGATTAAAATTGGTTACTGAAGAATATCTGGGATTGAGTGCCGGAATACTTTATGGCGGGATCATATTATTTTTTTACTTTGTAGTATATCCACTGGCACATTTTGACGATTTGATTTACATTGTCTCTATTTTTATAGTAACAGTAGTGGCAACTCTATTTCTAGCGTGGCATGAACTAAGATTGAAAAATATTGTGAAATTATCTGCTGGCATAGCAAATACCATATCTGGACTTTTGATCACTATGGATCTGTTTATATTAATATTAATGTTTCAAAAATTTGACATAACATTTGTTGTTTATACGGCTATCATCTCTATTTTAACTTTTTTGGCAACACTGATGCTGCTATTTTCTGTATTAAGAGATTCTGAATTCAAGAAACATGAAGAACATTTTAAATATGATAATTTATGATTACCGTACTTAGATTAGGCCATAGAATAGAGAGAGATAAAAGAATCACCACGCATGTTGCTCTGGTATCAAGGACCTTCGGAGCGGACAAAATATTAGTTTCTACAAAAGATCTTAGTCTTGAAAAATCCGTAAATAGTGTGATTTCCAGATTTGGTGGTAATTTTAAAATTTACACGGGATTGAACTGGAGGAGGGTACTCGATGAATTCGAGGGAACAATTGTGCATCTGACAATGTATGGGTTACCTTTAAATGAAGTAATTGATCAGGTTCCCAGAGAGAAAGATCTATTAGTTGTAGTAGGCAGTGAAAAGGTTCCCAGAGAAGTATATGATAAAGCTGATTTTAACGTTGCTGTTACTAATCAGCCACACAGCGAGGTATCTGCATTAGCAATATTTTTAGATAAGTATCATAATGGTGCAGAACTGAATCTTAAGTTTAATGGAGAGTACCGGGTAATTCCCACAAAAAAGGGTAAAAATTTAAAAATATTCAATAAAAGCGAGGGGTTAAAAGTATTGATCGCCATGAAGGCCTCAGATTCTATTATCAAACATTCAGAAGCTGTGACAGAACTGGCTGTAAAGATCGGGGCAATGTGCAATGCCGATCTGAAGTTAATTGAGCTTGGAGCAATGTTACATGATATCGGGCGTGTAAAATCAAATGGGCTGGACCATGGTATAATAGGCGCAAAGATAGTGAGGGAATTAGGATACCCGGAGGATGTTGCAAAGATTGTTGAGAGACACATAGGTGCAGGTTTAGATTGTGATACTTCGTTAAAGCTCGGCATATCTTATTCTCTAATACCTGAAACCATAGAGGAAAAGATTGTAGCGCATGCAGATAACCTTATCAGTGGCCAGAAAAGAGTAACTTTAAAAAAGGTTATGGATTCGTACATTTCCAAAAATCTGGTTTCGGAGGCTTTAAAAATAGAAAAATTGCATAAAGAACTCTGCAATATCACAGGTGTGGATCTTGAAACTCTGAAATAGATGTAAAATAAGAATCTGATAAGTATTTCCATCAATCTGAGTTGAAACTTGAGTTTCGCAAAAAATAAATGAAAAAAATTATTGCAGACCCTGTAATATTTGGATTTTTTATCTATTTTACATTCTTTGTTGGTAGTGCACCAACCAGAATCCGATCTGGTACTTTTATTTTCAGTTCACTGAGTATTTTCAATGCTTCATCTGAATCTGACCTATATACTATATCAGTGGGTGATTTAACAGGAATTGCCTTTATTTCATCCAAAATCTCTGCTGTTCTCTTTATTGTCAGCTTGGAGTTGATTAACCTCTTCTCTATGATTCTTGAGAGTAGAAGAGACAATACACACACAAACACATGCGCTTTTATTCGATCTGATCTTCTGTGATATAC
>JBMFWH010000040.1:0-12600 GCA_049965455.1 Thermoplasmata archaeon
GTTCAATGAAACTCCACTCATGGGTGGATTGGGAGCCCAGCAACAAGCTCCGAAGCTTTAGCGAGGAGTAGTTGACAGAACTGATAAGAATCTTTAAAGATCGAGAGGAATCCGGCAAGAATGATAAGATTCTAGTGCAGAAATGGGAGCATTCATTAAAAACGAGCATGGACGAAAAGGACTGGAAAATATTTGTGCTTTCAAGTTTGCATATGTAGGCACTGAGACTGCCACAAAATTGCTGGATCATTTTAAGAGCATAGAGAACGTTTCAAAGGCGAGTGTCATGGACCTGAAGAAAGTGAAGGGGATAGGTACCAATAAAGCTCGCAAGATTTATGAAATACTGCATTGATTTGTCTATAACAATGCTTTCAGCGCATCCAAATGTTTTTCATCTACAATTCTGGCCTCTTCATAGATCTTGTCAACATCCGATTTTTCTATTTCTCCACCACTGTTTATTTTATCCCTGAGATCCTTCACAGTTTCGATAATTTGCGTCTGTGATCTTACAGTCTCGTCCATCGCTTTGCTGTAAGTGATTTTTGTCGTGTTTGCCAATGCTCTGTGCAACTTTTCGGCATTTTCCCAGTACTCTTTATTGTACGCTGCGTTTTCAACTCCAATAAATAACGGCTTGTAAAGCGAAATACATGGATTTGGGGAGTAAGTAAACCATAACAGCATAAATTTAGAGCCCAGTTCAACGATCATTGAATTTGCAGTTTGAAATCTTCTCGTCAGAGACCCAGAATGCATGCAAATATCCTTATTCGATCCTTTTTTTGGTAAAAATCCCGGCTCATTGTGCATTCTCATTATTTTCATAATCTCTTCTACTGTAACTTTTCCACTGGCAGAGTTTAGCATTTTTCTTGTAATTTCTGCTCTTTCATGCCCTCTTCCAAAATGGGTATACAAAAAATCAGGTCTGAAATCGAGTTTTCCTTGTTCTTTGATGGATGCACTGTTCGAGATCGAGCCAAACCTGTCAATTTTTGCAGATATCCACGTTTTTCCAGATGTTTCCAGTATATATGATTCTTCTTTGTCGGCTATCATAAATGAGTTGTCATAATACTCATCCTTGTTTAAGCTGTTAGATCCACCCTGCCCGTATTCTTCTATGTATTGAGATATCGTCCTTAACGCTTCTTCTGCGCTCTTGCCTTTTTCCAGTCCTAACCGCAGTAGATCCATGCCAAGCAACCCTTTTTTTTCAAACTTTCGCTTTGTGAATAGGGCTTCATTACCAATAGCCACCCCATATTCATTTACTCCCATCTCTGCTCCCCACATCCAGTAAGGTCTAGAGATCACTATAGCATTGCTTTCCCCCGCAAAAGCGACATCTACATACGTGCATTTAACAGTTTTATCTCTCATAATCCTTGGATAATATTCTACAAGCTGCGTCTCACCAGGCTCTCTGTCACTGTTCTTTGCAAAATAGGTAACGTTCTTATCTGCATTGTTCTGGTTCATAGATACCAGTGTATCACACATACTATTCGCTAACATTTAGTACGATTTATAGTTTTCTCAAAATAGTGTAAAAGGTTCTAAAAACGGATCAGACACGATCTTATAAGAACTGGATTTGAAAAACATACCTGAAACTTTTTTGCCTATTTCCAGCGGATTCTGTTTCAGGATCTTTAATGCGTTTACCGTGCTCATTTTCAGGATCTCCAGTGGATCTATGTGGCCATAGAGATTGGATATGCGGTATAAGAACTCCATTTCAGACCTTATAGACGGCGCTGTGAACATTCCGTTGTCAGTTCCTATCGCCACATTTATCTTATATTCTAACAATCGCAATATATGAGGCACTTCACTAAACTGAGAATTAGATTTCGGCGTAACAACAATAGATACGTTTTCCTGTTTTACCCGTTCCAGATCTGAATCTGTGGCTTTTAGCATGTGCACTAAAAATGCAGGCTTTAAGTCCAGTATGAAATCTATGTCTTCTCTTATTCTTTCGCTGGCATGTATCGCAAAAATCTTGTTTCTATCAGAGACCTTCTTCCTGATCTTTAAGACTATGTCTTCAGGATAATCTGATATTGAGCTAAGCCCTATTCCTGCAGAGTTATCTAACAATGCATCTATTTCCTTTTCATTGAATTCGTCGTTTTTTGAGGGCCTGGACAATATCTGGCAATTCAGCTTATCAGGTAAAACTTCTTTTAATAGCTCAATACCGTAAATACCCTGCTCTCTAAAATCCAGGAATGTAGAAACATGCTCTTTGACCATGACCTTAAGGTTATTCATAATCTCAATTTGTTGCCTTTTCTTATTTACATGTTCCAGTTCTCTCGCTTTCAATCCGCCAGGACCAACTATGTCTGATATAGACCCTAGAGGCTCTTCCGTCATGAAAGAATCGCCCAGGTGAGTATGCATGTTTATAAAATATGGTAAAAAAACACCATTTAAAGCATCTGATCTTTCGGGAGTGATGTCAATAACCGTTTCATTCTCAATCTCTATCGTTCCATGAACCACTCTGTCATTCCATAATATTATGCCACTGAATTTCATAGTCTTACGCTTACGCCTTCCTCATTAATCAGCAGTTCATGGGGCTTAAAATCAAATGTCGTACCTCTCATTTTCAGGATCTGCAATGTTCTGTAATACGCGTTTTTCCGGACCTCTTTATTTAAAATTATAAATCCGTCTGATAAAAGCAGCTCTGCGCTAAGATCTTCCACATTGCTGTCAACTGTCAGAACGGTTGTAACTTTCTTTTCAATAAAGAACCGAACAAGTTGATGAATTGCCAGATTTTTGCGTTCTTCTTCAATGCCATATTTTCTGAGTATAGTTAACGAATCCAACACAATTCTATCATATTTATTAGTCTCAAATTCTTTAGTCAGTTTCATAATTATAGACTCTATAGTCAACTCTCCTTTTTCAGCACCCTCTTTCATTTTACTGACTTTACTGATCTCTCCCTTTGCAGTAATATCGTGGACCGGATAGCCAACAGTATAAAGAGAATGTGCAGGAACTGCATCCATCAGACTCATATTGTTCAACATCCACTTGAACGAACGCGTGATATTAGGTAAGAATACAGATGGTGGTCTGTCTACAGCTATGTACATGCATTTTTCTCCGTTTCTTAACCCTTCCCACAAAAACCTGAGCCCTAATACTGTCTTTCCAGTGCCAGTGCCGCCTGACAAAAAGTAAACTCTTCCTGGAATCATGCCTCCATCCATCATTTTATCCAGCCCCTCTATTCCATATTTCACTCTTTTCATATCTTCATCGCCTCTTCTTTAAAAATTCCTCATTTAAAACGAAACCATGTGTGGTTATGTCCAGCGGAAATCTTATAGTCTCAATAAAATCATCATATTTAATAACCTCTAGTTCTGCCTTTTTAGAAGGCTCTGGTTCTATAAGCCTCAAAACTGTATCCATGTACTTTTCAATATACTTAACATCTAAGAAATTATCCACGATGAATAATACTGCCGCGCTAGTTGTACCCAGTATAAACTGAATGAACGCATGCATTCCTAGCTCGGAGTCTAAACCTCTCATATAAAATATTTTCAGTGCTGAAAGCGAATCTATCACAATACGGTCATAATGACTTCTGTCAAATATATTTTTCAAAGTTTCACGTAATGCTAAAATGTCTACTTCCATTGTTTTCTTGAGCTCTGTGATTTCTCCAAATCTCTCAGCGCCAGTGAAAAAAGTAACTTCTCTGTATGGCTGCATCTCTTTTTTCTTAGATGAAGGCACAGCATCAAATACAAATATGTCATCAATGTAAATCTCTTGATCTATTAAATCCTGTTTGATCTCCAGCGCAGGCTGTACCAATGACACATAAAGCACGTTTTCCCCTCTCTTCGAGCCTCCAGCTAAATACTGAAGCCCTAGCAAAGTCTTGGAAGAATTTGCACTGCCCACCAATAAGTTCAGCGAATTTTCATTAAATCCTTTCATATATTTTTCTAACCCTTCTATTTCTATTGGAACTCGCATATCTGGAATTATAGTATAATAATATAAAAAATTTTGTTTTTAGCGACGCTGTCAATTTTTCGTTGAAAATATTAAAAATAGCATCAGTTATCATACTACACATATTTCAAAAACTATTCAAATTAAATGATCCAGATAAAAGCTACGCCTTCGACAAAATGAAATAATAAGCAATTATCAACGAAGAGTTGACATGATCGCAACACATAGAAAGATTAAAATTGATAATTGTTATTATAACATTGCAGCCGGGTAGGTGGCAGAGAGGTTATGCGCGAGACTGCAGATCTCGTTTTATTAGGGTTCAAATCCCTACCTACCCTTTTTAAGATGAGACTTTCTGTTCTTGTTAAAATTACTGACCTATTAGAAACGATAGTGATCATAATATTTTTTGTACTGTTGGATACTCACTAAGATTTTTTATTTTAAGATATTAATTTTTTGCAAAGATCAAATCTAAATTCCCGTACTTTCAGGCATTCGATTAAGACAATATCAGATTCCTGAACTATTTAATGCTCTTTGAATCTATCAATTCTATAGTTTGCCCTCAATCTTCAATAGCTCTTTATAGAAACTATTAACAATAAACGATTTTTCATACTCTTCAATTGGCATTTTTTTCTTTGCAATTTTTCTAAATCTCTGAGAATATTTCACATCCATGAGGATCAGGTTTTCTGCATCAACTATAAATTTGCTATTTTTTTTATTATGTAGGCTATCTTTTACATCATCAATATCCAGTTTATGTAGCCCAACCTGCTGTATTGCGCCTACTATCCTGCGAACCATATTCCACATAAAACTCTCTCCTACAATTTCTAAAACATAAAAATTATTTACTTTCTTAATAACTATTCTCTTGACCGTTCTTGTACTGTTCCTGCCATCAGCTTTAGAAAATGCTATGAAATCATGAGTTCCTAAAAATATATGTGCGCAGGCTTTCATCGTTTTTAGATCGTATCCCAGATCTAAAAAATAGTATTTATAAAATCTCTCAGATGCTATTCTAGGGTTGAAATCTTTGGTAGTTATAGCGTAAGAGTAAAAATATATATTGCGTAATTGAGAATTCAATATGCCAAATACAGTTTTTACATCCATCTCAGTTTCTATCTTTATTACGTTTCCCATCGCTGATACGCCTCTGTCAGTCCTGCTAGCACTTTTTAAATCCCCTGCAATTTTATATTTTTTCAACACTTTCAAAATTTCACCTTCAACAGTGATCTTATCTGGCTGCATCTGGTATCCTTCAAACTCAGAGCCCAAGTATGCAAATTTCAATAGCAAATACATATTAGCTTTAACTTATTAAAAATATATTAATGTTTTTGAGACTGAATGTGCAAAGATTAAAAAATATTTATATAGACATAGGAAATATATTCACATCAGAAATGCTAACATATTCAGATATAATCCTCAAAATGATGAGCGAGTACGGATATACAAAAATTGAGCATGATCCTAAAGATTATTTGTTTTTAAGCTTAGGCTCTAAAACGCTTATAATATATGTTGCTCAAAAAAAGGTTACGGGAGAGGATGTGCTGAAACATGCCAGAACTTTAGAACAGTTAGATGGTGAAAAATACGTGATTTGTCTGAAAGACTATACCCCAGACGCTTTTGAAACTGCGCACAAATACAATATAATCTTAAATAACAGAAAGGACCTAGCTAATGACATTGGGGAATTTGTTCTTAAAAAGATAGAAGATAAGGAAGAGTATAATTTAGAAGAGCTTTTTGAAGAGGAAAATTTTGAGATAGAAGAGATAGAAAGAGAAGCTCCAGAAGCAGAAGCGGATAAAGATGCGATCCCTATCTTTCTAGAAGAGGTGCCGAAGCTGAATGAGCAGATAATAAAACCGATTATCTCTAAAGAAGAGGCCATGATAAATGCGCAGAGGAAAATACATGGATTTAACATATCTCTGATATTAGTGCCATATTTAATTTTTGAGTTCAACTTGGACATTTACGTAGAGAATGAGCTTACCCCTAAATCTAAAAAAGGAATAATATGTGTAAATTTGAACACGCAACCTGAACATAAAGAGTTCATCTTTTTAGATAAAGGGCTGGAAACACTTTCATCAATACCTGAATCTCATGAACGATTAAAAATAGAGCTCGATTCAACAGAAGCTGAAGCTAAAGCTAAAAAAATCATACTTCTGGAATATTCAAAGTCAAAAGAAGACACCATTCCAAAAGAAAACGTGATTATTATCGAGAAAAAGAGGCAGAGACCAAAAGAAGATTCTATGAAACTGAACGAGTTGGGAATATATTATTGGCCTTACTGGGTGGTCAGTGGAGCACGTGGCACATTAAAAATGAACGCTGTTGACGGATCAGAAATTGAGAATACTGAGCAGTAATACATGTTTATTTTTTGATAATGAAAGCTAATATGACCACATCTGCCGCTATAATTATGGCGTATATTAACCAGTACGGTAACGTGTAATTGCTGAAATCTATCATGTAGTTTCCATAAGCTCTATAAAACACAGTGTTAAAAGTATCATTAACGCTGCTAAGCCCGGAAGATTGCATAAGCGTATAGAATTGAGTCAGGTGAGTGCTGTTTCCATCATCAATCCATTCTGTAATCCTGTAAGGAGAAGTAATAAAGAATCCTGTACCATAATCATTGCCAGTCCCAACCTCTGCTGTTAAGTCTATTATGCCGTTTACCAGAGTCCCGTTTTTTAATGGAATATCTGTGCCTATCCATGCATGGCCACCCCAGTTTGTGCCGGAGTATCCAAGCCCGAATTCAAGCCATGCAGGAATGCCCATGGACCTGGCAATGGATACGTATAAAAATGATAGTTCTGCGCAGTCTCCTTCTTTCTGATTCCATGTCTGCACTGCAGTTATTGGCAGATTTGGGAAATTGTATATTATGTCATATTTAAAATTCTTAACAATATAACTGTATATCGCCATAAGTATTCCGTATACAGTATTCTGCCCCATTGTAATATTTTTTACCTCGCTATTATTTGCAAAATATGCAGGATCTATAACCTCCAAGTCATTAAACAGGTATTCAGGATGATCATACTCGTCTTTTAAGTATTGAGGTATTTGAGATACTGTTCCACTTTCTGCAGGATTAATATAAGTTCTATGGGTATACAGGGTAGCATTATACATAATTTGTAACTCAGCACTCTTGTATAGATCCCATGTCCACCAAGTCCTGTTGTATTCATTATTGACAGCATAAGGCAACCCTGATATCTCATTAACCGTCACATACTGCGTATTTGAGATATTTCCGGGAATAGAAATGTTCAAAACTGCTTCGCCAGAGCTGACATTCACATAAATGTTCTGATCAATGAGAGTTTTGGAGTAAGCGGGCAATATTTCAATATTTGTGGATGGTGGATTTGCCAAGATCTCCGATGCTGGTGCAAAAAAGATGAAATTGGCAATTATCAAAACGGAAACTGCAAAGATCAATCCCGCAACATATTTACTTTTCATAGCTTCTTTTTCTCCATTTTCTTTTTAACTCCTGAGGTAAGGTATCTATTAGTATCCTATTATATACTAGATAATAAAACACAGGAATAGCAATGATAAGGCTGATCACCGAATAGTATGGCGGAAAGCCCCATATGTACGGTAGCAATGTAAAATTAAAAAGTATTATGATCAAGATGGCATTAAACAGATATTTCATTCTCCTATTTACATATATTCCATATCCTATTATTGCACCTGTGCTGGAATGTATCAGCGAAAATGCAAAACTCATGATCACAAAATAAAAAGCTATGTAGATGTCAAAAAATATCCTTGAATAGTAATAGGTTAACGCAACAGCCCATATGGCTCCAATACCCAGCCCAAAAGTCATGCCATTAAAGGTAACGGTATATGTTTTGCTTGTTTTCTTCCTGTTTAGGAATATGAACTTGATGAGCTCTGAAAAAAAGGCAAATGTTATAATGAATATAAGGGACAGATCAATGTATTTTGAAGAAGAATAAGAAATCAGGAGAAACACTGCTGCAATACCAGTTCCTATAATCAATCCCAGTACAAGATTGAAAAAGAGAAATTTTTCATCAAAAAAGTTTTCAAACTTATCCCAGATAAAATAGAGTAATACGAATGCTGGAGCAATTCCGATTATTGCACTGATTTGAAATATGATATCCATCTTTCATATGGTATATTTATATTTACTATTTTTATTTTTTCGATTGCGTCAACTCTTCGTTGATACGTGATTATAGTTTAACGATAGAGTAAAGTTCTGGGTAATGCCAGAACTCTACTATATATTCTCTCGAAATTTTTAAATATAGGAAACTCATGAATAATAGATGTGCCTGATGTAAAATCCAATTCTGATTTTATAGCCTGTTTCGTTTCAACTGAATCGGAGCTGGTTGTACCAATACGTAAAAATGGCAAAGTGATAGGAGAGATAGACATTGATTCAGATACTAAAAACGCTTTTGACAGATCAGATGAACAGTTTATATCAGTCATCGCAGAGATAATAGCATCAAAAAAATTTTAAAGTGAAAATATGCTATCCTCAAAGTCTACAAGTTATTCCAATAAACCGGAACAATATCAGTGGACTGCCCTAGTACTTATCACAATATCTGTACTGATGTCAATGAGTTTATGGTTCAGCGCCACGGCAATTATTCCCATGATCAAAACAGAGTGGGGTCTAAGCTCCCTTGAAACTGTCTTTATTACTTTGTCCCTTCAACTTGGATTTGTTGTCGGGACTCTTATAAGTGCCACTTTTGCAATACCGGATTCTGTCAACTCAAGGCTGTTATTTGCAATAGCGTCTATGCTAGGCGCATTTTTTAATATCTTGTACTTGTTTTATGGCCACATTTTCAGCATGGGCATATTTTTAAGGTTTTTGACGGGCATGGCTCTTGCAGGAGTTTACCCTGTAGCAGTACAGCTGGTTTCAAGCTGGTTTCCCAACAGAAGGGGACTAGCGGTCGGGGCCGTGATTGCAGGATTAACAGTTGGCTCTGCAGTTCCAGAGTTTATACTTTCTTTTAATCTAGTTTATTCATGGGAAAATGTTCTAGAAGGATCTTCTATCCTGGCTTTTATTTCAGCATTAATCATATTATTTGTATTAAAAGATAACTCGCTAAAAACAAAAAAGTCAAACTTTAGCTGGAGTCTGGTAAGGGAAGTAGTCAATGATAAGCCTACCATGCTGGCAAACGTTGGCTATTTTGGGCATATGTGGGAACTTTATGCGATGTGGACTTGGATTCCTCTGTTTTTATCCGCTTCATTGTTATCATATTCCACTTTAAAATACTATAATTTTACGGTTGAAATATTATCTTTCTCTGTGATAGGCATTGCAGGATTATTCGGGGCACTGTTCGGAGGTCTTGTTGCAGATCGGATCGGCAGAACCTTATCTACTTCAATCTACCTTTCGGTTAGTGGCTTTTGCGCTATCTTCATCGGGTTCACGTTTAGGGCGATCCCTATTGCTACCGTTACGATTGCTTTGATATGGGGTGCGGCTGTCATAGCAGATTCAGCACAGTTTTCCACAGCGGTAACAGAACTTAATCCTGTGTATAGAACTGGAAGTGCGCTAACATTTCAGATATCCATAGGATTTTTAGTGACCATATTCTCAATATATCTAGTTGAGTTTCTTCAGTCAATGATTGGGTGGCAGTGGAGTTTTGATATATTGGCAATAGGCCCGGTTATCGGAATCATTTCGATGTTAAAGCTCAGGAGAATGCCAGAATCACTGAAAATGGCTCATGGAAGGAGATAAACTGAGACAGAGAGCCGAACTGAAGAAATATTTTAATATCTACATAGACTATCTATTTTCATGAAGCCCGTTATAAGACTGGTTAAATGGGAAGATTTTCAAGACATTATAGAAAACTATTACAGCTACTATGAAGAGTTTAAGACTGATTCTAGCATAGGACTAGTATTTCATAATAGCATGCCAGACATTAATTCGGAGATCGTATGGTTTTCGAACATGATAGCTTCGCAGAACAGAGGTGAAGCGATTGCAGTTGTGGCAGAATATTCAGGAAAGGTTGTGGGGTTATGCGATGTTTATAGCAAGAGACCTAATTCAGAAGTTTCTCACATTGGCACCTTGGGAATTAGCGTTAAAAAAGAGTACCGGCATATGGGTATCGGAACGCTTTTGATGAAAAAGGCGATAAAACTTTCAAAAGGCAAGTTTGACGTTCTAGTTTTGGATGTGTTTGACACTAACAGCATAGCCATTCATTTGTACGAGAAGCTGGGGTTCAAAAAATATGCATATTTATCCAGGGGAATTAAGAGAAAAGGAGAATACATAGGCACATTCTCCATGTTTTTAGACCTCTGAACTTCGAGAGTCATAATCTGACAAAAAGTTAATATATCGAATTAATTATTTTAAACTGGTAATTTCTATGAATAAAGTTGCAATTGTAGGTATAGGCCATTCAAAGTTTGGTAAAAGGATGGATGTGAACATCAACGAACTGGCCTGGGAATCTGTAAAAAAAGCACTTTTGGACGCAGGGATGGACCAGAAAGACATTGAGTTTTACAGTGTTGGAAACCTTGGCTTTTGGAGCGAGGAATTGTTACCGGCAGTTACGGTCGGTGAGTATTGCGGCTTAAGTGCCGGTACGTTAAAGACCGAGGCTGCCTGTGCATCCGGTAGCGCTGCAATTAAGGTTGCGTATGACAGTGTTGCCTCTGGAAACACAGACATTGCGATGGCTATGGGGATAGAAAAAATGTACGATTCTCCAAATCCCACTATAATAGAACTGATCGGGAGAGCAGGCAACTATTTCTGGGAATTTGAAAATTTTGGATTAACTTTTCCAGGCTATTATGCATTATACGCTACGAGATATATGCATGAATATGGAGCTACCGAAGAGGATCTTTGCCGAGCATCAATCAAGGCGCATCATTATGGGGCTCTTAACCCTTACGCTCAGTTTCAGAAAGAGATCACGATGGAAGATTGTTTAAAAGCCAGATATGTAGCCTGGCCTCTAAAATTATTTGATGCCTCACCCATCACTGACGGTTCTGCTTCAATAATTCTGGCCAATGCCGAGATAGCAAAAAAGTTCACGGATACACCCATATACATAGATGCTCAGGGAACTGCAACAGGCTCTGCAAATCTTAGCAAAAGAGAAAATTTCCTAGGATTGAACGCTAGCAGGGTAGCTGCTAGTATCGCGTATAAAAAGGCCAAGATTACAGATCCGAAACACGCGTTTGATCTCTTTGAAGTTCATGATTGCTTTTCCATTGCAGAAATACTTGCTTATGAAGACCTAAATATTGCGGAAAAAGGTAAGGCCATAGATTTGTTAAGGGACATGCAAACATATCATGATGGGAAGTTTCCCACAAATCTCGACGGTGGCTTGAAGGCGAAAGGGCATCCTATAGGAGCTACGGGAGTAAGCATGGCGGTCGAGATAACAAAACAGCTCAGAAACGAGGCAGAGAAGAACAGGCAGGCAACGATCAGGCATGGCCGGGCACTGGCGCATAATGTAGGCGGGACAGGGCACTACGCATACGTAACAATTTACTCAAGAGGTGATTAAATATGGATTATCCATTGTTTTTAGATAAACGCAAACTGGAACTAAAATATCAGATCCCAATAAAGAACATAGAACCTTTTTTTAAAGGGCTGGAACAGAATAAGATCATGGGCACCCGATGCAGGGATTGTAACACTTTATATTTTCCACCGCAGGTAGACTGCCCATCATGTAAGACCAGTAATATGGAATGGACAGAACTCAAGGAAGATGCGATACTTGATACTTACACTATCATAAATGTCAAGCCGACATCATTTGAGGGATTTCCAGAGTACATAGTTGCTATTGGGCAGCTGGAAGAAGGTTTGAAGGTATTGGCTTGGTTGAATATCAAAGACCGCAAGGATATAAAGATAGGCATGAAACTGAGACTGAAAGTCGTGAAGAGAGAAGAAAATAACTTGACTTACGAATTTTTTAAGAGTGAATAAGCTTATAAATCAAAATACGTATGTGAGATACATGTGTGACCTCCTCCCCCAGCTATCGCAGGGGGATTCCCGTTTCAGTGACCTGATTTACCCTTTCGGGTATTGATCTGATCTCCACGAGCGTCAATTCGGGAGTGCCCCGCCCTACATTTATGTGGTCTTCAATTTTCTCCATGCCTTTTCTCTCTATGTTGATTGCAGTATTGACATCCCTGTCAATGGTCAGACCACACATATTGCAGTGGTATATACGATCTGAAAGTTTCAGATCATTCTTTATGTTACCACAGCCTGAGTTTTTATTTTGTCATAATAATATTTTTGTCTCCATTCTATATCGCTCAACAGCTTCTGTGCTTTTTGATCATCATGAGCATTAAATATCCATTTTAAAAACTCAGGATTCCATCCTTCTATAGTTTAAGGCATGTATTTTTATACTTTAATGATATAACACATTTATGACAAGGAAAAGAACATGGGAGGTAACG
>JBMFWH010000041.1:0-12554 GCA_049965455.1 Thermoplasmata archaeon
TCAATACTTCCTTTGCTTTCATTCTTAATAACTTATACATTATGGGTATATAAAGATATTACATTATACGACTATATCTTCATTTATGGTCGTTTCGCATATATCCGCAGAGTACATGCATATTCTTATGAGGCTTTCGATGATGAATGAAAGTGCAACGAAGTTTTTAGTCTGCTTTTCTTCATATACATTAATATTATTTTGCGCTTCAAAAGAGTATGTTTCTGCATTTTCTATGACTTCATTTGCCATGTTTCCATCTTTTAAAATATATGATCTGTATGATTTTCTTAGAATATCTATTGTCCTGTCAAATAAAGAAGTTATCTCCTTTCTTTGTTCTTCCTTAATGTCAAAATATTGTATTGTGTTAATTATGGATACTATGTTTTCTGCGTGATCGCTTATCCTTTCAATAGATTTCGCCACGGATCTTTTGTTTAGGGCTGTTATCAAGTTAATGCCCATTTTTTCAGCAAAACTTGGGCTTCTAAGAGACATGTTATATTGCTTGCAAATTAGCCAGTAAATCCTGTCAACCTGTACGTCTCTCTCAATAATTTCTCTGGCAAAAGATTCATCATAATGCTCAAAGCATGTCTTACTGTCATTAACCATATTTTCACTCATGATATACATCCTGTTCAACATTTTATCCATTGGCAATTCAATCGTATTAGATAGATCCTGAAGCACTATCATATTTGATTTCTCTTCTATTATCTCTACGCCTATAACTAATGCACAGAATTTTTCTATCGCTTTTCTAGTTTTTTCAGTAATAACGTTCTCGGTAACAACCTTTACAATATTGTACCCAGCCAAATAAAGCGCGATAAGCTTTCGTATAACGTGATTCTCATTCTGTTCCTTGCCTATAAATAAAGATGTTTCTCGTATTTCTTCCTTTACATCAATTTTTGTATGTATTTGTAATTCTCCACCAGCTGTTATATCTATTGCTAGCATATCCCCTTCTCTAAGATTATTCTTCTTGATCCAGCTCTTTGGAAGTGATAAAATATATGTAGCTCCACCGGTCTTTTGGAGTTTTCTGTATTCCATATTTTACTGTTATTACTTTTTTCTATATAAATATTACATTTTTATATATTATATATATTTGTATATAGATTATGTAATAAATATATATATAATTTGTTTGCATTACTTTTATTGGTGATTAAAAAAATGGTTGAGAAAAGTCCGTTTGAAGATGTCGATTCTGTAAGATTGAACATGGGGCACCTTAAAATATGGTTTACCTCAGGCATGGGTTTTTTTACTGATGCATATGACCTATTTATTATTGGTGTTGTCCTGATCCTTCTTACAGGGCCGTTTGCTACTTCGTTCCATCTAGATATTGTAGAGTCAGCTCTTATAGGAACCTCTGCTTTAGCAGCTGCAATATTAGGACAGCTAATATTTGGAAGGCTCGCTGATATTTTTGGTAGGAAGAAAGTTTATGGCATTGAAGCTACTATACTCGCCATAGGTGCTATCTTGAGCGCTTTTTCCCCAAGTTTTATCTTTCTATTCCTTACTAGATTTCTATTGGGTATCGGCATTGGAGGAGACTATCCAGTTAGCGCAACTATCATGAGCGAATATTCTAACACTAAAGATCGAGGAAAACTTATTGGGTTAGTATTTGCAAACCAGGGTATAGGATCAGTTGTTGCCGTAGCTGTTGGAGTTGTTTCCGTTGTTGCGTTACCAGCAGATCTTGCATGGAGATTCATGCTTGCTTTCGGAGCAATTCCAGCTCTGGCTGTTATATACTTAAGAAGAAAGCTTCCTGAAACACCGAGATATTCTTTGCTTGTTAATAATGATACAAATGTCGCCGAGAAAGCAAAGGAAGTAGTAGGTATAAAAGATGCAGAAAAAGTAAAAGCTTCCATAAAAGTGTCCAGTTTTTCAATGTTTATCAGATCATACTGGAAAACACTTATGATAACTATGAGCACCTGGTTCATGCTAGATATTGCTTATTATGGAACAGGGATCTACTCAAGCCCAATAGTTTCAAACATACTTCCAGTTACTAGTTTACCAATGAAAGTACTGATTGCGGGCTTACCTTTCATGGTAGGGTTCTTTGGTTATTTTACCGCAGTAGCACTTCTAGATAAGCTTGGCAGGAAAACCATTCAGATCCAGGGGTTCTTTATGATGGCTATCTTATATATTGTTGTATCTTCTGTAATGATTACGAAAGGAGTTAAGGTTGTAGGATTTATTATACCTGTTGATCTCGCATTTTTACTCTATGCGCTTACATTCTTCTTCATTGATTTCGGGCCAAATCAAACCACATTCATATTGCCTGCAGAGCTTTTCCCTGTAAAATACAGAACCACTGGGCATGGTTTATCCGCAGCAGCTGGAAAAACAGGAGCAGCCATAAGCACGCTCCTTTTCCCCGCACTATTGCTAGAGATTGGGATAAAGGAACTTTTGCTATTGCTTGGCGTGATCTCGATTATTGGAGGCTTAACATCTTTCTTCTTGAAAGAGCCAATGAGAAAATCACTGGAAGAGGCTTCAAATGAAAAACTGGTCGTAGAAGTACCATCTTAATTTTTAAATATCATACCTTATTTAAGGTACGTAACTTTTTTAAATTTTATTATCTTGTTTTTTATTTATGCATTGACAAACCATATCCATTTCTAAAATAGTCCCGGCTCCCGGAGTCGAACCGGGGACAAGCGGATTTCTGCGGCGGAAATTTTTTTATGCCAACACTACAGTCCGCCGCTCTACCTCTGAGCTAAGCCGGGTATAAATTCACAATTACAACTCTATATTTAAAGATTTATCTGCATAATAATAAAAACTAAAAATGTTCTTATAAAGAGACACATTACCATTCTTTATGGTATCTACGTTCAAGCTGGTGTTTTTTGGGATAGGCGGTTCTTGGCCTGTGCCAGAACGGAATTTAATAGCCTTGGGGGTTCAGGTAGATAGCGAGATTTTATTATTCGATTGCCCTGAAGGCACACAAAAGGCAATTATGAGTTCGTCAATGAGTTTTATGAAGATCTCAAAGATATTCATATCTCATTTTCACGGGGATCACTTTCTGGGGTTGGCCGGATTGATACAGACCATGGCTCTTAATAACAGAAAAAATGATCTAGAAATATACGGCCCGGAAAATGCTATCAACATGATATCTTCTTTCTTGCAGATCGGATACTATAGCTTGCCATTCAATATTAAGATCACAGAGCTATCTGATAATGAAGAACTGGACTTTGGAAGCTATTCTGTTAAAACAAAAAGAGCGTTTCATCCAGTATTCACTCTTGCTTATTCTGTTGAAGAAAAATCCCAAGTCAAGATTTCTAAGGAAAAGATGGATCTGTATAACATTAAAAGCAAAGAGGTAAAAATTCTGAGGGACCAAGGATATATTTTAAAAAATAATGAAAAAGTATACTTTGAAGATATAATAGCTGGCACGAGAACAGGTAGAAAAATTGTTTATACAGGAGATACCGCTCCAATGGCAGGTATGGCTGACTTTGCAATGAATTGTGATATTTTAGTGCATGATTCCACGACAGGTTCCGAATTTGAAGAAAAAGCTAATGATTATGGTCATTCGTCTTCAAGACAGGCAGCGGAGATTGCTAAAAAAGCAAATTGTAAAATGTTATTGCTTGCTCACATAAGCCCGAGATACAAATTGTCAGAGAACCTTTACAGGCTGGAAAAAGAGGCACAAGAAATATTCCATGAATCTTATATAGCGAGAGAGTATAAAGAGTACATAATCAAGGTCGGTTCTGTAAAATAATTACATCATTTTTTAAAATTCTATTGTGCTAATTCCTAATTTATTTAATTGCTTGATAGCTACTTTCCCTGGGTCTGGATTAAAATTAAGCATTTTTTGGTAATTTGTTTGTGCTTGCCATGTTGATGCATTAACTATCTCAATTCCATTAAAAACATTGGCAGAATAAGTATGTATATGCCCTGTAATAAATAGATCTGGTATCTCTTTTATTACCATAAGATCCTTGCTCATAGGCACGATAGGTACCTTGTTCCCATATACAGGTGCTAGATGTCTCCTCTTTATAAGTTCCATCATCATTTTATCTGCAACATTATATTTCATCCCAGGTATAAGCTCTGCAATGTCATTTAAGCTACCCCCGTGATACATAAGTATCTTTAACCCCTCGATAGAGAGATATGCTGGATTTGGTAAAAACATGATATTTTCACTAAACATATTTTGTACCTCTTTTGGCAAGGCTGGTTGTGGTTCTGCTACCCTCACTATATCATGATTTCCAGGAATAATGATTATCTTTATGTTTTCCGGTATTTTTTTTAAATACTCTGAAAGTTTCTGGTACTGTTCATAAATATCCAGTATTAAAAGATCATAATTTTGGTCCGGGTATATCCCGACGCCATCAACAACGTCTCCTGCAATAATTAAATATTTTAATTTACTCGGGATTCCACTATTACTATTTATCCATTCTATAAACTTGTTCCATTTTTCTTCTAAAAACATTTTGCTGCCCACATGAATATCTGAAATCATAGCAATTACAGCATCTGTATCTAATACTTTTTCCTTTTTTGAATAGTTATCTATATTGGGGTAATCTATGCTTCTTATCTGCAATGTTTTTTTCTCGGCTCTAAAGTTTCCAGTGACCCCAACTATATCGTCTTTAATAGGTAAACTCTTAAAATCTCGAGAGCAGTAACCTGTTATAGCCCCGGAAAGATCTTCAAACTCGATTGCAAATCCATACTTGGTTTCATATACGTTGTCTACAATTCCTACAAATCTTACTTCCCCGTCTGTATTTAAAATATAATTTATATCCATTACGCCAGCATATCCTGCCTTTCTGGTAATGATGCTCTTAATATTTGTAAATCTATCCGCAAAAAGTTTTTTAAAGTTTTCAAGTGGATTCCCACCTATAAAATTATCCGGGTCTTCAGATAGAATCTTAATCTCGCCCTCATCCTTTCCCCCATTCCATTCTCTCCTCACCTGCTCGATACTCTCAGGGTCCGGAATTTTTCCTTCCCGTATCAGATACTTTACTATTGATTCTCGATCATTCATCTAGAAAGAGATATTTGCATCTGATTAAAAACTTTATCATTATTTTTTGCTGTTAATTATCATTTTTGCGTCTACGACAACTATATCATTTTCTCGCACAAATACAGGGTTCAGATCCATCTGGCTTATATACTGTTTTAGATCTTCTGCAATTTTAGATATCTTCAATAATAAATCTATCACTCCATCCCTGTATACCTTCATTCCTCTAAAACCATAAAAAATTTGTTTTGCCTTGATATCTTCTAACATCTCTTCTGCATCGATTCTGCTTATTGGAACTAATCTGAATGTCACATCTTTGTACAGCTCAGCATATATCCCGCCCATTCCGAACATTATAGATAATCCGAAAGTGGGATCTTTTATTATGCCTATTATTATTTCAATGCCCGGCTTCTGCATTTCTTCTACCAAAATATTGGATCTTGGGAACTTAGTTTTTAAATTATTAAATTTGTTTATTAGCTCTGCCTCATCTTTTATATTTAAAATTACTCCACCAACATCAGTTTTATGCAAAATTTCTGGATCTGATACCTTTATTGCGAGGGGATAATTCAAATTTGGATTTATATATTCTCCTTTTATTACCTTGTATGCCGGCACTGGAATCCCATATGCTTTCAGTATCTCTTTTGCTTCATATTCTTCTAAATTGTCTCTTTTTAAATTCATCAAAAATTCAATAACTTCCATTTTGATCTGCTCTCCTTCTTAAATATTCTCCTCTTGTATAAAGCACTTTCATTGCTTTAACTGTTCTTTCAATACTAGGATATGCAGGAATATTATATTGCTCAAACTTTCTTAACATAGGTCTTGCATATGCCCCACCAATAACTCCGACTACAATAGGTTTTTCTCTAATGTTCTCCCATATTATATCAATTATGCTCTCTGTTATATATTTCGTTTGGAAAAGCGCATAAGCTATAATGCCATCCACATTATCATCTTTGTTAAGAAGCTTTAAAATTTCTCGGTATTGTTGATCTCCACCACCAGCAGTTATATCAATAGGGTTTTCAGCGGATGCAAATGGAGCGATGATATTTTTTATCTGCTCTTTTGTCTCTGCTTTCAATTCTGCCATCTTCAAGCCTATGCCGTTAATTGATGCTGAAACATAATCTGTAGTTACGACGCCCACTCCCCCCGCAGTAGTAAGTATTGCCAGTCTGTTACCATTTAGAGGTTTTTGATAGGCCAATACACGCGCATAGTCTACAAGTTCTGTTTCGCTGTAAGCCCTTATAACACCAGATTGTTTGAATACTCCGTCTATTATTTTATCATCGCTACCTAATGCACCAGTATGTAATGAGGCAGCTTTAACCCCTTGTTCAGTTCTGCCTGCCTTCAATACTACTAAGGGCTTCTTTTTAGTGAATTCTCTGGCTAATTGCGCAAATGCACGACCATTCTTAAAGTTTTCGATATAATATAATATAGCTTTTGTTTTGTCATCGTTTGAAAAATATTTTAAAAGCTCGTTTTCATCGATATCAATTCTGTTTCCCAAACTTACAAATGCTGAAAAACCGACATTTAAATCTGCAAAAGAGTCCATTGTCAACAACCCTAGTGCTCCACTTTGGGAAATAAACGCAAGAGACCCGTCTTTGGGATATGATATCTTATCTGGATCTGTAAGGGCAGTATTTACCTTACTTTGAGGCACATAAATCCCGACCGTGTTAGGTCCTATTAATCTGCTGCTACCTTTCTTTAAGTACTCTTTAATCTCTTTTTCTCTCAATTCTCCTTCTTTACCAGATTCAGAAAAACCACCGGCAATAGGAATTATAAATTTTACTTCGGCCTCAACGCACTCTTTTACTGTTTCTGGTACGTATTCTGCAGGAAGTACGATTATTGCCAGATCCACTTTCTCATCAATGTCTTTTAATGTTTTATAACATTTTAATCCCATTATATCAGAAATTTTAGGATTAATTGGATATATCTTCCCATCATACTTTTCTGAAATTAGGTTTTTTAATATTACATTTCCAATCTTATTCTCATCTTTTGAAGCGCCAATTACTGCGATGGATCTGGGGCTAAAAAGTTGCTTAAACATTTCAAGACTGGTAAATATCTAATATTAAATAAAAGTTTCACTTTTTATGTATCATAAAAAATTATTATCACATATAGAGCTTAAAAGATCAAAGATGAAAAGCTTAATAGATATAAATCAATTTAAGATTTATGCTAAAGTTAGTTGGATTGGGTCTATACGATGAAAAAGATATGTCTATTAAAGCTTATGAGAATATCAAAGAAGGGGATTATATATTTATAGAGTTTTATACCTCTTATTTGATGGGCACTTCTATTGAAAAGCTGGAAAAATTAACTGAAAAAAAAATAAAGATGCTTTCTAGAGAGGATGTAGAAAATGAGAGAATGTTACTAGACCTTGCTAAAAATAATAAAGTATTACTATTATCGGCAGGGGATCCACTAATCGCAACCACCCATATTGCTTTGAGGCTCAAGGCTTTTGAAGAGGGCATCCCTGTAGAAATTATACATGGTACTTCAATACAATGCGTAGTACCAGGGTTATTAGGACTGCAAAACTATAAATTTGGAAGGGTCGTGACAATCCCATATCCTGAAAATGAAATTTATTCAAAGAGCGTTTATGATTTTATTAAAAACAACTTGGATTCCGGATTGCATACCTTGGTTCTGCTAGATATTAAACAGGATAGGTTCATGACCGCTAATGAAGCACTAAAAATACTTGTTAAAATGGAAGAAATTTTTAAAAGTAAAGTAATTGAAAATAAAACAATTGTAGCAGTAGTCTCACAGGCTGGCTCTGTAAATCCGACATTAACTTCAGGCACTATAGAGAAATTAATGGATAAAGATTTTGGCCCAACGCTGCATACTATGGTTATAGTTGGTAAATTGCATTTTATGGAAGAAGAGGCTTTAAAAAAATTAACAAAATCTTTTTACTGAACTTCCTTTAGTTCATTTTTTATCAAGTTATCAAAAAAAAATTTATGCACCATTTTTGATAAAAATTTTATAATAGAGGAGCTTAATGTTAAACAGGTAAACCTTATGGAAATGAGTTACTTTAACAAAATAGATACTGATGAAATTATAGCAATGGCTGCCTATTCCGAAGATGAATCATACAACTTTTATCTTGCTCTGGCAGATCAAGTAAATAATGATTTTTTGAAAGAGAAACTTAGATATCTTGCTGATCAAGAAAAATTTCACAAGAAGATACTGATAGATCTCAATGAAAACTTATTTGGGAAGAAAGAAGTTAAAGAGCCATCAAAAAAATATCCTTTTGAATGCTTCATAAAAAATGCGAATGTACATAATATTAACTCATTACTAGAAGCGATAGAGATAGCAATGAACTGTGAAAAGAGAGCAGAAACAATCTATAAAACAATCTCTACAAGATTAAAAGATAAATACGCAAAAAAGATCTTTTTATATTTGTCAAATATGGAAAAGCAGCATTATCTTGCACTTAAAGGAGATTATGACTTTTTCAATAAATTTACAGGATCTATTGATGAGTTAAATAAAAAATCATCATTTATGGGCATAAAATTCAAAAAATAATTTTATCCTATCTTTTTGATCTTTTAGAGTTTTATACAAATAAACATTTAAAGCAATGAATATTTCCTGAGAAAATAAGAAATGGTATGCGTTTATCGTTAAAAGAGAACGAGCATAGAAACAGTTAAATAACCCATAAAATTACTGATAAGATCACATGCACTAAAAGGGCGATGTTCTAGTGATTAGAGAAGCCCGTAAACGTATAGGAGTTTGATAGTATATGGTTGACGAAAAAACTAAAGCTAGGAATATGTATGGTTTCATACGAGAAGCATGGAATAAACCAAAAGATACCTATGTAAGGAAATTACAGTGGGAAAGATTGATAGAATGGAGAAAATCCCCTACCGTCACGAGAGTGGAGCACCCTACAAGATTAGATAGAGCAAGGGCTCTTGGATATAAAGCAAAACAAGGATATATAATTGTTAGAGCACGCGTTCGTAGAGGTGGGTTAAACAAGCCACAAATAAGAGCAGGTAGAAGGCCGAAGCGAAGAGGTATTATAAAAATTACCATGAAAAAAAGCATACAGCGAATTGCTGAAGAACGAGCCAACAAACATTATCCGAACATGGAAGTTTTAAATTCGTATTGGGTAGGACAAGATGGAAGACATAAGTATTATGAGGTCATATTGGTTGACAGGTCCCATCCAGTAATCAAAAATGATCCAAAGATTTCATGGATTTCAAACCAGAGAGGAAGAGCACAGAGAGGTAAGACAAGAGTTGGCCAGAAAAACAGAGGACTTACCAAAAAAGGAAGAGGTAGTGAGAATAGCAGACCTTCAGTAAATGCAAATAAATAATTTTAAATTTTTGTTTGTTATAAAATATCGATTCGAAAATGTTAAAAATATTGCAGGTTAGTGATCTTGCCACTCCGCACTTAGGTGGGACCGAAAAGATAGTGTGGAAATATTCTACTTTATTGAAAGATAGAGGAAATGAAATATCTATATATACTCTTTCAATACCCAGTACCAAGGAATTTGAGGTAATAGACGGTATCAAAATATACAGGAAATCAAAAATAAAATATTTTTCAATAGGCTTTGATAAAAAACTCATAAATTTTGACATTGTGCATACTCATTCCATGATAAACTCAATAACCCTAAATCTATATAAAAAATTGAACAGAGACAGTGTGGTTATAAGCCATTATCACGATGGTTACGATCAGCTGTTGAAAGAATATTCTGATGGATCTAATAGAAAAAAATTGGAAAAATTTGTTCCTTTTTTAATTCGCGGGGATTTTGATTGCTATATAACCCCCAGCAACTATGCAAAAGATAAGCTCGTAAAATTCGGAGTTAAAAGAGACAAGATAGAGGTGCTACCACATGGTGTTGAAGATTTCAGTTCATACGATAAAACTCTGATCCGGAAGAAGTATGGCATTGATAAAAAAAGTAAGATAATAGGATTTGTTGGGAGATTAACAAAAACCAAAGGCCCGCAGTATCTTGTGGATTTAATGCCTGAAATTTTAAAAAATGTGGATGCGACGCTAATGCTTGTAGGTCCTAACCCTGACCAAAAATTAAATGGTTTTATAGGTTTACAAGATCAGCTAAAGAGAAGAGTAAAAGAGCTGAACATCGAAAAAAACGTAGTTTTTACAGGTCCAATACAATACACAGATATGCCCTATTATTATAATGCCTTTGATGTTTTGGCTGCTCCAACCATTTCTGAGGCTTTCGGGCTGTCTATTCTGGAATCATTAAATGCCGGAAAACCAGTTGTAGCGTTTAACAGCACTGCTGTACCGGAACTAGTGATAGATGGAAAAAATGGCATTTTGATTGACCCTTCAAATTATGAAAAAATGGGCTCTGCAATAATAAAAATATTAACTGACCAGGATCTTTATATGAAATACTCTGATTTTGCAAAAGATTTCGTAAAAAACTATCGCTGGAACAATATAATAGATGAGCTCTTGAAAATCTATAACAAATTTTTATCTTGATTTTTTGTTTTTATATACGTTTTCTATGAATGCTTTATGCAGCACAGACGGCTCTTGAGGCCTTGACTTGAATTCTGGGTGAAATTGTGAGCCTATATAAAATGGATGACCTTTTACCTCCAAAATTTCCATTCTAGTTCTGGTTTCGTCTACACCCGTAAATATCATTCCTTTATTTTCAAGATCCGGGATATACTTGGGATTAACTTCATATCTATGCCTGTGCCTTTCATATATTTCTGTTTTTCCGTACCATTCAAAGGCCCTGCTTTCTTTTTTGATTATTATCTTCTGCGCGCCTAATCTCATAGTGCCACCAAGATTTTTAATATCTTGCTGCTCTGGCAGCAGATCAATAACTGGATTTGTTGTGTCCGGATCAAATTCAGTACTTATTGCATCTTTCAAGCCCAATACATTTCTTGCATATTCAATAACTGCTATTTGAAATCCCAGACATATACCCAAGAATGGTATCTTGTTCTCTCTAGCATACTTTGCGGCTAACATCTTACCTTCTATACCCCTTTTCCCAAATCCACCAGGAATAATTATTCCATCTAAATTTTCAAGTGAAACCTTTCCTTCTTCAATATCCTCCGAATCAATCCATACAATATTTATCTTTATTTTCAAAGAGGAACTCACATGAACAAAAGCTTCTCTGTGACTCAGATATGAGTCTTTTAAATGCACATACTTGCCAATAAAGCCAATATTTACCTCTCCTTTGGCGCCATTTAAATTATCCAAAAACGCTTCTACATCTTTTAGATCAGATTTTCCATCCGAAAGACCTAGTTTTCTGAAAATATAGTCTCCCAAGTTCTGTTTTTCAAAAACTAATGGCAATTCATATACGCTTTTGACGTTTATTGCACTAATTACTGCTTCCAACGGAACATCACAAAAATTAGATATCTTAGTTTTCGTATCTGTACCTAACGGTCTCGTAGTCCTGCCAATAATTATGTCAGGCTGTATCCCTATTGCTCTCAATTCTTTTACACTGTGTTGAGTAGGCTTTGTTTTCTGCTCTCCAACAACTTCTAGCTCTGGTATTAACGTTGTGTGCACAAACAACCTGTTTCCTTCTCCTACTTCACGACCCAGCTCTCTTAAAGCTTCTAAAAAAGGCATTGATTCTATGTCTCCTACTGTACCCCCAACTTCTATTAATATCACATCAGCATTGCTTTTCTTTGCTACATAGTTTATTCTTCTTTTAATTTCATCCGTGATGTGTGGAATTATCTGCACTGTTTTTCCTAAATAATCTCCCCTCCTCTCTTTTTCTATTACTGTTTGATACACTTTTCCTGTTGTAATATTATTCTCTCTTGTTAAGTTAATGTTCAAAAACCGTTCGTAGTTTCCAAGGTCTAAGTCTACTTCTCCTCCATCATCCAGAACAAATACTTCTCCATGCTGATATGGATTCATGGTTCCTGCATCATAGTTAATGTAAGGATCTATTTTTATGGCTGTAACTTTTAATTTTCTGGCTTGTAATATTTTACCGATGCTGGAAGTGGTTACTCCTTTACCAAGCCCGGATATTACCCCGCCAGTTACTATTATGAATTTCATAAAACACATATACAATCAAAAAACTTAAACATTTCTATTTTTGGTAATAGGTCACGATTCTGAAGTTAAGTTTTCATAAAAGCTAGTATTATGCGTAATTTTTATGGTATCTAAAGGATATATAATATATTTTATTTTGTAATAATAATAAATTTAGAATCCATTGTATTAAACTTGAGTTTCGCAAAAAATAAATGAAAAAAATTATTGCAGACCCTGTAATATTTGGATTTTTTATCTATTTTAC
>JBMFWH010000042.1:0-12526 GCA_049965455.1 Thermoplasmata archaeon
AGCAGATTCAATACTTCCTTTGCTTTCATTCTTAATAACTTATACATTATGGGTATATAAAGATATTACATTATACGCCTATAATAGCATATCTATAAAACTTTCAAGCCTGATCTTGGTTCTCTCGTCCACGTTTATGGGCTGGTTTCCTTCCACTGTTAAGATCGGAACATCTATGTTTTCTTTGAGCACCATATCCGTAATCTGGCGATGGCAGAAACTCTGCACATAATGGATCAACCCGTCTATTTTTCTTATTTTTATTTCTTTTTTAATGTCTCTGATCCTGTCAAAAATTGAATAGGGATAGGTGTAGGATAGATATCGATCCATCCAGTTTAAATTAGGATAAGGCATAGAAAACTGCCTCTGAACTTCGTTAAATACTACATAAGCACTATTTTTCTCTAAAAAAGTGTATATGTCCAGGAAAATTGGGGGCACCCCGACATATCCCAATCTTATACTGTGCTTTATGGAATCTCTCTCTTTACTTTTCTCTATTAGAGTTTCAGCATTTTTAATGTAAAGGTCAAGATTACTATTGAAATCGCTGGTTGATATAAGATAACTATGATTTTCGTCACTGTGTATCTTGTTTTCATGATATGTCAGCTCATCTATTTTCCATGCCAGTTTTCTTGCAGCCTCTATTTTAGGCAATACTGCATCTATATCTGAATAGGACACGTTCAAAAAATTCATGAGCCTTTCAATTTCTATTTTTAATGCTTTCTCATTTTTAGGGTATGGATAAGAAAATGGATAAGTCCTTATTTTTTTATTTTCGAGAGTTTCTAATAATGAATCTGTATTACTGCAATCTCCACGTACAACTCCTATCACCAGATCCATCTTGTTTTCGATGGCTACCGAATAAAGGCCTTTGATCCAGCTACATACGGTGGCTGGATATCCAGACTCTTCTGCAAAATCTATGTATTTTGCCGGGTTCTTAGAAGTGATAAATACATTATTTAAATCATATGGCACGTTTCCAGAAGCAAACAAAGGTTCTATCGGTACTGTTGTTGTTATTCCAATGTTCATCAAAAAAGACATAACTTATGATGTTATATATAGTTTTATCACGCAAAGTTAATATTTTATAAAATAATATTAATAGCGATGAACAACAAAAAAACCATGTATGGATTTATAAATATAACTCCCATAGATGAAGCATTAAAAATAATTTATAGCTTTTCAGATACTGTTAAGCCTAGCGGCTATGATACTATAAATATTAAAGATGCTATAGAGCGCATCAATTTCGAACCCGTTTTAGCAGACAAAGATTTGCCGGAATTTAACAGGTCTGTAGTGGATGGCTTTGCATTGAATTATGAATATACACTTAGTGCCAGTGCTTCAAATCCCATCGAATTTACTCTGAATTCTCGCATCGAAAAGGATAATGATGCAGTTGAGATTTATACAGGCAATGAGATTCCTGTAAATACAAATGCAGTGGTAATGGCAGAAGACGTTGAAATTGATAATAAAAAAATAAAGGTATTAAAGCCTCTACGTAAATTCGAAAATATATCTCTTAAAGGAGAGGATTTTAAAAAAGGAGATTTAATACTGGAGGCTGATAAAATAATAAAGCCCTATCATATCGCAGCATTGGCAGCTATCGGTGTTCAGTCTTTAAAAGTATACTCGAAACTTAAGGTGGGCGTGCTAGTAACAGGCACTGAGCTAACTGGCAATGAACCTAAAGTACGGAACTCTACCGGGCCATTTATTTTAAGTTTATTATACAGACAATATATAGAGCGTTTTGATTTAGGGATAGTAGAAGATGATCTGGAATTGATAAAAAACAGGATACAGGGATCGTTAGGCATTGTGGATATTCTGATTACTACCGGTGGCACAAGCCTAGGCAGAAAAGATTTTGTGCCTGAAGCGCTGGAATCTTTAGGAAAAGTATATTTTAACGGCGTTAATTCAAGACCGGGTAAAACTGCAGGGTTTGCAGTAGTGGCTGGTAAGCCCGTGTTTTTAGTGTCTGGTTTTCCGGTGGCGGCAATGGTCTCTTTTGATGTTTTTATCTGGCCATTCATAAAGAAAATTCTAAGAATCGATGATTATGCCACCATTATTAACGGCTACATGACCAGAAAAGTAGCAAACCCATCAGGCGTTAGATCCTATCTGAGAGTGTATGTGTATTTAAAGGACGGGATTTACAGAGTGGAGCCCATGCGCATAACAGGATCTGGAATCCTGTCATCCCTGACAAAAGCCAATGGCATGATTATCATACCTGAAAAAAAAGAGGGGCTTGAGGAAAATGAGCTCGTAGCGGTTCAGATGTTTGATAAGGTAGGTGAAGAAATATGAGTCTAGTATTTCATAATATGGTTTCGATAGAAGAAGCAAAAATGAAAATATTAAAATTTGCAGACATTATGCTAGAACCAGAGAATATAAACATCGAAGATTCTGTATCTCGTATACTTGCGCAGGATATAGAAAGCAATATTGACTCCCCGCCATTTGATAGGGCGGAAGTAGATGGTTATGCGGTTAGTTCTCAAGATGTGGAATATGCCGAAGAGGATCATCCGGTTATCCTGAATGTTGAAGGCATGGCAAAGATAGGTGAAAAAGCTTTAATGCTGCATGGTGAGGGGAATTGTATAGAAATTGCCACCGGAGCTTTGGTTCCTTCTGGCGCAGACAGCATTGTGATGGTAGAATACACAAAAAAAGTTGGAGATAAAGTTGCAATATACAGGGCTGTTGTTCCAGGAGAAAATATCAGTCAGGCAGGATCAGATATAATGCGGGGAGATATAGTGTTGAGGAAAAATAGTGTGATAACAGCCAGAGAACTTGGCATCTTGGCTTCTGTGGGGCTAAAATCTATAAGCGCAAAAAGAAGGTTAAACATTGCGATATTTTCCACTGGCAACGAGCTGGTAAAACAGGGAACAGAGTTACAGGTAGGCGAGATTTATGATACTAACGGGCTATTGATTAAAGCCATCTTAGAAGAGATCCCGGGAGTTAAAGTGGATTATCTGGGGATAGTTAAAGATAATTATGACATTATCAAGGATTACATATTTAAAGCGCTGGAAAAATATGATATTATTTTAACATCCGGAAGCACGTCTGCCGGGGAGGGAGATCTGGTTTACAAAATATTATACGAGTTTGATGATCCAGGCGCAATATTTCATGGAGTGAAAGTAAAGCCTGGAAAACCTACTTTATGTGCTATTCACAAAGGTAAAATATTGATAGGACTGCCTGGATTTCCCGTGTCTGCACTGATGATTGTACACTCTATTCTTATACCTACGATTTATGATATCTTAGAGATAAGGCATGAAAGCAAAAAAGCTATTACTGCAGAGCTGCCTTATAAACTAAAACTCACATTAGGAAAAACGAATCTAGTGCCCGTAAACATAATAAAATCATCACATTATACAGCGTATCCGGTCGTCGGGGATAGCGGTTCTATTTACAAGCTAAACTATGCGGATGGGTATATCGAGACGCCAGATAACCGTGAATTTTTAGAAAAGGGAGAACCTGTGAAAGTGACTTTGTTTTCCCAAACCTTAGAGGCCAGTGATCTGGTATTAATAGGCAGCCATGACCCCGGCGTAGATCTATTGATCAACTTAATACCCAGAAAACTCTCTGCCAAGATCATCAATATCGGGTCTATGGGTGGAGTAATAGCGATATCCCGCGGAGAGTCGCATATATCTGGAGTGCATTTACTGGACAAAAACAGTTTAAGATATAATGAGTACCTATTGGATAAGTACGGTTTAAGCAACTGCAATCTCATCACTGGCTATAAACGGATGCAAGGTATCGTGTTCAAAAAACAGAATCCTTTCAGTATAAAATCCATTAAAGACATTGTTGATCAAGATTTGATATTTATCAACAGAAATCAAGGTTCAGGTACGAGAACACTTATCGATTATTATCTAGAACAGATTTATGGTCCAGAATTCAAAAACATTACGAAAAAGATCAGAGGATACAAAAACGAGGCCAAAACACATTCTGCGGTTGGAGTTGCTATAGCTCAGGGCAGGGCAGATGCAGGGGTGGCAATAGAACAGACTGCATATCAGTATGATCTGGGTTTTATTCCATTAAAAGAGGAACATTATGATTTTCTAATTTTAAAAGAGAACATGGAAAATGAATATGTCCAATTGTTTCTAGAGGCTTTAAAAAGTGAGCAGTTTAAGAAATCGCTGGAATCGAACTTTAGAGGATATAGAATAACTGACGCTGGCAAAATCATAAAATAATGAAAATGATATATCCTATAAAAAACCCGCATAAAGCGCCAGTATTTAAAAACGGGAGCCCGGCCTGAGGCTTACCTTTTGTTGCCTGAAATAATAAAAAGATCAATCCCACTATACTTCCTAACAGAGATGCTAATCCAACAAAGATATTTAGATACTCCATAGAAGAGATCATGAGTATTGCCGGGATTATTGCATCTCCATAACCTAGATAGAAAGCTCCTCTTTCTGTATTTTCGGATAATTTTACATCACTTCCATATGAAAATTCGGAGTTTTTAGGTATTACAAAAAGAGCAGGTACTTTATTCGACACTACTGTTTCTGCGAGAGATACCATGTGCTTTGTTTTGTAAACGGCTAAAGCATCATATATCGCAAAGACTACGAGCAGCAATATAGCCGGTAAAACACCCAGGGACATGCCTATTATTACAGCTACCCCGGCACCGGCTATGACGCCTACTGTATCTACAATATACCACTCTGGCTTAACTATTACCATGAGGAGTATAACTATCGGAATAATAAACGACAGGTAATCTGAAAAAGGTATATTTAAATAGTACAGTATTGGCGGGATAACATATAAAAAAGCAAGGAAAATGATCAGATAGAACATGTATTTGATAATCTTGTCTAAATGCTTTCTTGCCAGAAACAGGATAAATGCAGTCACTGCGATCAGTGATACTATAAAATAAATGATTAATAGAGGGTTATTTTCCTGCCCAGGAAAAGCCTGATAACTAACAGGAAATAGAGGTAGAAGTACTATTGCAAATAGCTGGGTGATGATAAACAGCAAACTTACATTGATCAGGCTAACCTCTAATTCTTTCATTGATTCCTATAAACTAGCACAATATCTATAAATCTTTTGGTACGCTTTCGTGGTCGTTCACGATTCTGAAGTTAAACTAGCGTAAGAAACGAGTATTATACGTAATTGTTAACGGATTTAAATAATAAGTACCTTATTTTATATTGTATTAATAATAAATTAATATATTATTGTATTAAAGGCACTTTCCTTTAGATTATAACTTCATGATCGTGATCGGTTACTGTCTATCTAAATATATATATAGTAATGAAGCAATTCGCCTTACTTGTTATGAGAATTCTGATAATAGCCGAAAAGTTCAACGTAGCGCAAAAAATTGCATATTATTTGTCAGATGGCAAATCCAAGACTGTTAGAGACGGTGCTCAGATATATTTCCATTTTGAAAATAATGGCAATGAATACTTTGTAATGGGATTAAGGGGACATGTCATAGAATTGGACTATGAAAAAGATTTGAGCCACTGGAATATAGAAACCATCAAGAAATTACCAAAAAGCAAGCCTGTAAAAATCATAAAAAACAAGGGCATAATTAACACTCTTAAAAAACTAGTAAAAAATATAGATCAGATCATAGTTGCCACAGATTACGACCGTGAGGGCGAGCTTATAGGCGTAGAGGTTCTTGAGGCACTGGATGCAAAAAATTTTAAGAGAGCCAAATTTAGCACTATAACCAAGAACGAGATAAAAGACTCGTTTGAGAATTTGATTGATGTTAATTTTAAGCTGTCAGACTCTGCTGAGTCAAGGCAGTTTGTGGACCTGGCATGGGGCGCAGCACTGACCAGATTTCTGTCCATTATTGCGGAGCATAAAGGCAAGAGTTTTCTGTCTGTGGGAAGAGTGCAGAGTCCTACATTGGCGCTGATCGTGGACCGGGAACGTCAAATTTTAGAGTTTGTACCTACTCCTTACTGGAACATTTTTGCGGATTTTAAGCACACTGTTAATTTTACCGGCTCGCACATAAAAAACCCATTTGAAAAAGATCCTTTAGAGATCTTTAATAGCATCAAGGATGAAAAAAAGGGAACTGTTAAAACCTTTGAAAAAGAGGATCGAAAAATATATCCTCCGATCCCGTTCAATACCACTGACTTTTTGCGAGAATCTACAAAACTAGGCATTTCTGTGTCAAATAGCATGAAGATTGCCGAAGATCTGTACATGTCCGGATATATCTCATATCCTAGAACTGACAATACTGTATACCCTAAAGCATTGAACCTTACGATAGCGCTTAAGAATATCATGGGCTCTGAATTTGACAGAGAGATCAGCGAGATTCTGTCCCAGGATAAAATAATACCCTCCCGAGGTAAAGTTTCTACGACAGATCATCCTCCCATATATCCTGTAAAACCTGCTAAAAAGAAGAGCATGAAAAAAGCATACTGGGACGTTTACGAACTTATAGTACGACGTTTTCTGGCAACCCTAGCACCGTCGGCAGTGGCAAGTAACGCAAATGCTATGATTGCTATAAAAACCGAAGATTTTTCGGCCAAAGGCTTAAAAATTATCAGCCCCGGTTGGACCAGATATTATCCGTATATAAGGATAGTGGAGCAGGACTTGCCAGACTTGACTCCAGGAGAGGTAATTCCAGTCTCAGATATAAGGAAAGAAGAAAAAATGACCTTGCCACCACCCCGATATAATCAGTCCAGTTTGCTAAAAGAAATGGAGCGATTGAAGCTTGGCACTAAAAGTACCAGGCCTGAAATCATAGAAAAACTGTTTAGCAGGGGCTATATTGAAGGAAACCCAATCCGGCCCACAAACCTTGGATTTGCGCTAGTTGAGGCCTTGGAAAAGAACAAAGTTGATGCTGTAAAGCCGCAAATGACCGAAAAATTGGAAATGGATATGGACCTGATAGTAGAAGGGACCGTAAACAAAGAAAAAGTTATAGAGGATTCTAATAACATGCTAGAACAGGTCATAACAGAACTTGAGTCCAAGCAGGATCAGATTCGATCCGAGCTTAAAGAAGCAATACGCTCTGACACCATATTTGGTAAATGTCCAAAATGTGGAAACGACTTAATTCTAGTTAAATTCAAGGGTGGAAAGTTTCTAAAATGCTCATCACCCACATGCGATTTCAAAACCTCATTGCCAAAGACTGGAAAAATAGAGATCACCGATCAGAAATGCGAAATCTGTGGATCTCCGCTGATCAAAATAATCAGGAAGGGTCAGAGCGTGGAACTTAGATGCATAAACGATAAATGCGAATTTAACAAGAAAAAAGATTATTTAGGCAAGTGTCCAAGTTGCGGAAAAGACCTGATAGTGAGGCAATCAAAAAATGGCAAGAGATTCGTGGGTTGCACGGGTTATCCAAACTGTACAGTCACATATCCTCTCCCACAAAAAGGCAAAATCACGTTTACGGGCGAAAACTGTCCAGTTTGCAAAGCGCCATTGATAATTTTAGACTTTGGAAAAAGTAAGCGCAAGGTCTGTGTAGATTATAAATGCGAGTATAACAAAAAGAGCTCTGAAAAATCGAAAAAATAAAAAGCAGTAATAATATATTTTTTGGAGTGGAACATGACAACTCATCGTTGATATGTGATTATTATTTCATTTTGTCCATGTATATGTTTTATCTGGATCATTTAATTTGAATATTTTTCGAAATATGTATGGTATGATAATCGATACTATTTTTAATATTATAAATGAAGAATTGACAGCAAATATCAGTAAAAGAGTTTTTATAAAACCAGGTAATTTACCATTTTACAATGACTAATATTAAAAACCAAAATGATATAGTAATGATCCCTAAGGAGCTATTACCTATATGGAAGATGAGATTAAAAGATAAATTTGATATAATTGTATCTGACTCAATTTTAAAAATTTTAATCATAGCACATTACAGCAAAGGCAGCTGGAAATGGCATAGAGCATATGAAGAGATTGTGAAGCAGTATAAAGAAGAAGGATATAACGTAAAATCAGCTCAAGAAAAAGCGAACCTACTGATCAAAGCATTTTCAGGAATATGAGAAAAAAAGATATTGAGTTATTGTTGCAAAATCTGGAGTCTATAAAAGATTCCAACAATTTACTGGAGCAATACCAAACTCCCGCACCTATAGCAGCAGATCTATTGCACATTGCATACATGCAGGGGGACATATCAAATAAAGTTGTGGCAGATCTTGGCTGTGGTAATGGAATTTTCGCAATAGGCGCTGCAATTTTGGGAGCCAAGAAAGTATATGCATTAGACATAGATCAAAGGCAGTTGAAAATCGCAGAAAAAAATGCAAGGGATTTAGATCTGGGGATAGAGTATATAAATAAGGATGTTAGAGACTTTGATATAGAATCAGATACCATACTTGAAAACCCACCATTTGGATCGCAGACAAGGAATGCGAACATACCTTTTTTAGAAAATATTAAGTATGGGAAAGTTTCCTATATCTTATACCATAAAAAGAGCATTGAATTTGTTTATGCAAAGATTAAAGAACTAGGTTATTTTATAGATTTCCAGAAAAGTTATAGTTTTGAACTTCCTTATCAATTTAGTTTTCATAAAAAAGCAAAAAAATATATTGAAGTAATATTATTAAGGGTAAAAGGTGAATTTACTTGAAAAAGATAGTATTGCCAGGAGAAACAATAGGCGCTGCGGAAGAGTATTTGCCAGGATATGGCACAAAAGAAGAGAATGGTATGATATATGCTACTGTCGTGGGGGAAGTGCTAACAGATTCGAAAAACATGATAATATCTGTAATTCCCGCAAATCCGATAGGTGAGCTAAAACTTGGGGATTTAGTATACGGGGTAATAACAGACCTGATGAAAGATTTTGTCATAGTGCAGGTGATAGTAAATGGTAATTTTGAATCCATAGCCGGTGGCGTGCAAACAGGTACAGTGCACATATCTAAAATATCAAAAGTATATGTTGACAAAAGCGATGAAGAATTCAAGGTTGGGGATATAGTAAGGGCCAAAGTGATTAAGGTAAAGCCTTCTTTGCAGTTAGCTACAAACGAAGATGATTTAGGAGTAATAAAAGCATATTGTGGCAGATGCAAAAAAGCTTTAATAAGAGAGAATGATTTACTTGTATGTACAAGATGCAAAAGGAAAGAGAAGCGTAAGATAGCAAAAGATTACGGGCTTGTAGAATTTAAGTATAAGAATTGATGGGAGATTTAAAAATGAAAAATAGAAATAATAAAAATAGCTTAGACAAAGAGGTAAAAGATCTAAAAAAAGAAGTGCAGGAGATGAAAACTGCATTGAGAGACCTGATCCAGTTTGTGTTTAAAGATGATGATGAAGAAGAGGATGAATTCGGACCTTTTTCTAATAACTAGAACGTGAAAAAATAAAGTAGGTGAAAAATACTATGGCTATGCCTTTGAAAGTGATGGAAGAGTTTTTGAATAAGAGAGTCTCGATGCTATTGAAAGATAATAGAATATTGGAAGGTAAACTTGTAGGGTATGACGAATACATGAATATGATCCTAGAAGATACTGAAGAAACTGCTTCAGAAACCGTGAGAAAGTTAGGAGTTGTAGTTGTAAGAGGAAACAATGTAGTAAGAATTTCATCAAAATAGTTGGTGAATATGGTAAAATGCAGTAAATGCGGTGGAGAAATAGATAAAGATACAAACACATGTAAGAGTTGTGGATATGTATATTCCGCCGAAGAAATGGAAAAGCTCTTAATGAACGATAATGCAAAGCAATGGTTATCTGATAATGTAAGCGCAGATCAAGTGGAAGAAAAAGATGCTTTGCAGAAATGGTTATTGGGAGATGATCAGTCTCTTGAGCGACTAATTTCTGAGATTGACATTGATTTGAGGGAGCTTACGGGGGAAGAGATTAAATCTATTGACAAGAATATCTCTTCCAAATTAAAAGAGCTAGCTTTTAAACAGAAAGAATTTGAAGAAAGAGAGCATAAGGTCATTGAGCTGGATAAGCAGCTACAGAACCTATTAGATAAATTTAAAAAAGAAAATGCCAGCATCAATGACGTATATAATGAGAATATAGCTCTTTTAAAAGAAAACAATGAACTGAAATATACACTTTCAAAACAAAATAAAAAGATCTATGACTATGATAGTTTAATGAGTGAAATCGGGAAAATGCTGGGTGTTGATCCATCTAAAAGCAGCGGTATTTACGGTTTTAAAAAGAGGATTGAGGACATAGTTTATCAAAAAGAGAGCCTGGCATATGCACTAAACAGCAAAGAAAATGAGCTGGAATTGCTGAAAGTGCAGTTGGAAAATGCTTTAAACACGTTACCAAAGGACTTAAAGGCATTACAAAAGAAAGAGATAGAGTTAAATCAGCTAAAAATATATTTAGATAATTTAAAAAATGATTTAACCCTGCGGGAACAGCATTTAAAGCAAGAAAATTTATCAATGAAGGATAATGAGGGAACTGGGAACATTGAGGATTTAAAAAGAGAGTTAGAAAAAAAGAATGCGGAAATAGATAGATATAGATCAGAGCTTAAATTCAGGGATGAGCTTTTATCTTCTTCTTCAAAGAAGATTGATATTACGTATCTATCAGAAAAGATGGGCGAGGAAATACAAAAATACAGGTTAGAGATTGAGGATCTGAAAACTGCATTAGCTGTAAAAGAGAAAGAGTCTGAAAAACTCTCTGAGCGCCTAAAATATAAGGATGAAGAGATTAGCAGAAGAGAGATGGATCTGGATTATAGGGAGAAAAAGTTGCAGGAACAGTTAAAGCAGTATGAGATGGACAAGATAGAAATTGCTAATTTCAAAGAACTGCAAAAGCAACATAATCTTGAAAATCTAAACGAGGCAATAAGATTAAAAGAAGAAGAGTTGAGGACTAAGACAAAATATTTAGAAGCAAAAGAGCGCGAGATAGAATTGAAAGAGAAAGGGCTGATAGAGAAGGAGATTGATAATTCTAAAGAAGAGGTGGCATTGGAAATAAAGCAGGAAAAGGTAAAGACCGGGACTCGTAGACTTGATGATCTTTTATTTGGAGGTTTTCCGATCGGTTCGAACGTCATAGTTTATGGTCCTGCTTATTCTGGCAAAGAAGTATTGATCTATTCATTCATATCGGAAGGATTGAAGAAAGGAGTTTCGTCCATCATTTTGCTATTGGACAAAACTTTAGAAGAAGTTATGCAAGATATGAAATTCGTGTTACCGAATATTGAAGAATACAGGACAAAAGGATTATTATATATCATCGATGCCTATTCTAGGAGCATTGGAGATAAAACAGTAGTGGAAGGTGTAGAATATATAAATTCGCAGACAGATGTAAATTCGATTATGAGCAGTATCGACGAGATCGTGCAAAGAAATAAAAGTTCTGAAAAATATTACAGGTTAGCAGTTTTAAGCTTGTCAACTCTGCTTACCTTTATGGATAACCAGCAGTTATTGAAGTTTTTGCAGCCATTTACTACGAAGAGGAAAAGAGACAGGGGAGTAAGCATCTACATGATGGAGAAGGGAATACACAGCGAAAATGAGGTACAGATGATATCTTATCTTATGGATGGGATAATTGAATTTAAGACGGAAGGCTCTAAAACATTATTGATGGTAAAAGGCATTTCAGAAGTCCAGAGCAGATCTTGGATAGAAGTCACACCTTCTAAGACAGGATTAATAATGGGCTCTTTTACTCTCGGGCACATAAAGTGAGTAAATGTATTTTCTAATCAGCATCAGGCACAGTTACTTGAAATCCCAGGTATTGACAAAAATTTTGAATTTTTGCAGATCAGAAAAAGTGGAGCTGCTGCATGAACAGTATAACGGGAAGATATTGCTGGACACAGGCAATATAAAATATTTTTTAGATACTCTAGATGAGTTATCCACAGTTCAGGAAGTACATAAAATAAATGATTTCACAGATCTGAAAGCTATTTTTACGGATAGAAAATTCAATACTTTTGCAGTGCGCTCAAATACGGATAACTCTGCAAAGTACAACCAGAAAGCAGGAGCCATAATTTCAGAGATGTTTCCAGATCTAAAAGTGGATTTAAAGAACCCGGAGGTCACGGTGCATTTAGAGTATTTAGGTAAGGCATGGTACTATTTTTTAAAAGTCAGCTAAAATATTAACATCAGTGCTTTGTAAATTATTTATATTTTTTATGATAAAATCAAGAAAATTTTAAATAGTATATGCTATATAAAATTATATTGTGAGATGATGAGAATTTTGTTTGTATCACCGCCAACAAATGCAGTAATAAAAGAGATATTGAAGGTTACGATTTCCATTAACCATGTTAACATCCACCTTTGGAAGTTATCATCCCTGTGAATTCAGGGATGCTTAAACTTCTTGGGTAT
>JBMFWH010000043.1:0-12333 GCA_049965455.1 Thermoplasmata archaeon
TAAAAAAGAATCTTTGTTAATGGCGCATAATCCTAATATACGATCTTGAAAGTGCTGAACTAAACGCAAATATATCGTAATAGGTCACGATTCTGAAGTTAAGTTCTCATAAAAGCTAGTATTATGCGTAATTTTTCCGAATTTAAAGAATAGATAACATATTTTATTTTGTAATAATAATAAATTAAAAATATATTGTATTAAAGGAACTTTCTATTATATTACCACTTCATAATCGTGACCAGTTACGATATTTAAAAAAGTTAATATAAGATAAAGCGATTCTCGGTTAGGTGAAGATATATGGTAGCAGATCTTTCAAAAATAAAGCCTATTTTACAGCAAAATGATAAAATGCAACAAAAAATGAAAGGCATTAAGCATAAGGTTATGGTAATGAGCGGCAAAGGCGGGGTCGGTAAAACTACGGTTGCAGTGAACCTAGCGGTAGCACTTTCTAATAGAGGATATAAAGTTGGGATTTTAGATGCAGATATGCATGGCCCAAACGTTCCAAAAATGTTAGGCATACCTTCCACTACAAAACTGTTCGGTTCAGATGAAGGCATAGATCCTATTTCTATCTCTTCAACTCTAAAAATGGTATCTATTGAATTAATACTTCCAGATTCAGATACACCGGTGATATGGAGAGGATCATTAAAACATAAGGCAATACAACAATTTTTAGAAGACGTAAACTGGGGTGAGTTAGATTACCTTATTGTTGATTTACCGCCTGGAACTGGCGATGAACCATTGAGCGTGGTCCAGTTGATAAAAGATGTGGACGGAGTCATAATTGTAATAACGCCTCAGGAAGTAGCGTTGATAGATGCCAAAAAAGCGATCAATTTTGCAAGGCAGGTAAACGTAAAGGTTGTAGGATTGATAGAAAATATGAGCGGAGACGTGTTTGGAGTAGGCGGTGGAGAGAAAGCTGCCAAGGATTTTAGTGTGCCATTTTTAGGCAGAGTGCCATTGAACAAAAAGATTGTAGAGTCTGGAGATAAAGGGATTCCGTTTATATTAGAACCTGTCGAAACAGAATATGTAAAGGAATTCAATACAATAACAGATAAAATATTGAATAATATAGAAAATAAAAACTGAATACATGCAAAATTTTATTAATTTGTAAGTAAATACAGTTTTGTGGGAGTTCATTATGGAACTTAAAATGAAGATTAAAGATTTAAGAGACGTCGTAAACATGCTTTTGACCCTGGTAACTGAAGCTAAATTTGAGTTTACAGAAAAAGGTCTAAACGTTAAATGTGTGGATAGTGCTCACGTAGCTATGATAGTAGTAAACCTCGGAAAAGAGGCTTTCATAGAGTATGACTTTGAAGAAGAGATGAGCATAGGCATAGACCTGGATAAAATTAAGGATTTCTTGAAACTCGCAGCGCCTGAAGACATTGTATCTTTGAAATTGGATGATCGTAAAATTACATTTTCAGTCAGGAACTTAACAAGAAGTATGACAACAATTGATCCTTCAAACATCACATCTCCAAAGATCCCTTCTTTGGGATTACCAGCGAAAGCGACAGTATCTTCGTCCCAGTTTGCTGAAGGATTGAGAGCAGGGGAAGCAGTTTCAGATAATATTACGCTCTACCTGACACCGAATGAACTTGAGATTTATACTTCTTCAGAAGAAGACACCTCAAAAATGGTTATCCCGAAAGATCTTTTGAAAGATCTACAATGCCAGGAAGAGGTTAAAAGTATTTATCCTATAGACTATCTATTGAAATTTATAAGAGCTGTAGATTTTTCTGAGAACGTAACGATAAATTTGGGAAAAGATTACCCTGTAAAAATCGAATTTACATTCAAGGATAATAAAGGGGATGGATTGTTTTTGCTGGCTCCAAGAATCGAAGGCGATTAATCTATCCTGTAAATCTTTTTCTTATTAAAAACAATAGATTTAGTATTCCATCCCGAAACGTATTTAACTTTTTTTGGCCTTTTCTAATTCCGTATTTTATAGGAATTTCCATAAATTTACCATTTTTTAAAGCCTCTACTTTAATCTCTTCAGAAAATGCCATTCCATCCGCATTTAAGTTCATTTTTTTAAGCAACGATCTTTTAAATATCCACATTCCAGACTGGGAATCTTTTATCTTATGAAAATAGAGAGTTAAAAACGCAAAATTCAAAATAGCATTCCCAAGTCTGTGCGTTTTATCCATCTCTTCGAAACCACGCAAATTCGTAATTCGGTCACATGAAATAAAATCTGCATTATGAGAGCGTAGATACTCTATTATGGCAGGGATGTCGATAACAGGATATGTATCATCTCCATCCAAGGTTACTATTATATCTCCCTTTACGGCAGCAAAACCGGTTTTATAGGCTCTTCCATATCCCTTTCTCTCTTCTCTGATTATCTTAGCACCCAGAGATTCGGCAATTTCAGGGGTTTTATCAGAAGATCTATCGACAACTATTATTTCATATTGCTCTTTCATCTCTTTATGAATCTTGCTGATTACTACTCCTATACTTTTCTCTTCGTTTCTGGTAGGGATTACTATTGAGATCACTTAAATCCACCTTTTTTTACTTTGCAATATACATATCCAATCATAGCTATACCTAACCTGGATAAAGGTACTAATTTAAAAGTTTTATTGTTGAACATTTTTTTTAAGTTATAGTTTCCCCATAAGTTGCCATGTTTTAACGTGAGCTGTTTTCTACCGTATCCGTTCCAAAACGCCTGCTTATAAAACGATATATAATTTTCTCTGGTCTTGTTATATACGATTGCTCTTTCATCATAGTACAATTTTTTGTTTTCAGCTACGGCCCTAAAATTCAGGTCAATATCCTCGGCTGTGATAAATAATGGATCAAAACCACCTAATTTTAAAAACAAGGATTTTTTGTAACCTAGGTTACAGCTTGGATAAGTAAGATCCACATTTTTATAATATAGTTTTACTCTATCTAACTCTGCAAATTTTTTGTTTCCGATCAAGATAGTATTTCCAGCCACTATTTCTTCCCCTTTTTCAAAATCCTCCCGCATGTATTTTAGCCATGAAGGATCTAAAATTACGTCTCCGTCTGTAAATATAACATAATCTGAACTTGAGTTTGCTACTCCTATGTTCCGGCCCTCTCCTCTGCTGCACTTTTTCTGGATTAGCTTTATATTGTCATATCTGTCTGCATATTCTTTAATTATTTGCGTAGTCTTATCTGTGCTCATAGAATCTACTATAATAAGTTCCCAAGGAGGTTCCTGCAGTAGCGCAGATTCTATAAAATTCAAAATATTTTTTTCTTCGTTTTTAACTGTTGTGATTATAGATACTTTCACAGATATGTAAATTTAATATTATATTATAATTTTTGCGTGAAATTACTTAGTGTTGTTGATATGCAACAATATTTATGCATATCGTGGTTTTGGTGATTTATCCGGCTGCAGGTATTCATTATAGTCATATATTTATGGCATTAATGATCAGGTTGTGTTTTTCGTTAACCCTCTTAACATCACATTTAGAAGGGGTAATCCGTTTGATTCTTTAAGTTCGTTAGAGGTAAGCCTCTTCGAGGTCCTGCACTCACTATGCTACTTTTTTACCTGTAAATTTTTTGAGATCGTTAAGTCATGGGAAATTACAGGATGTATTCAATATCTGCTATAAGTGAAGATTATCTCGCCATCAGGAATGAAAAAAGATAGTATAAAATAGTAAATCGTATTTTAAATAGAATAGAAAGACATGGATGTGAGTAAAGATGTATTCTAAAAATATAATGGATATTGAATCAAATGAAGTAGATATGGAAGGAGCTAAAAACGCATATATCCAGTGGCTAATAACCAAGAAAGATGGTGCCAATACTTTTGCGCTGAGGAGATTTGTACTTAAAAAGGGTGGATATATACCACCACATCAACATCCTTGGGAGCATGAAATATACATATTAAAAGGAAAAGGCACAGTGGTTGCAGGTAATGTTCAAAAAGATCTTAAAGAAGGAGATTTTGCATACATAGAACCTGACGTGGTTCACTGGTATAAAAACAATGACGATTCTGAATGGATATTTTTATGTGCAATTCCATACAAAGAATAATTCTATCCTGCCAAAATCTAAGAGTGTGGAACTGTTAAAAATTGTACCATAAACAGTATATATTGAAAATTTGATATCCTTTTAATGGATAAAAATCATAGTTTACTTAGATTTTATGCTGATTGCCATCCTCTTTTTTTTGATTTAAGGGAGGTGGTATAATCCTGAATAAACTTTTAATCGTGCTGATAATATCCTTATTCATCGTGCCAGCATCGGTAAACGGTGCTGTTATTAGCACTAATTCACAAAATATTGTCATACATGCAACAAACTTCCAAATATTAATTCCCAAAAATATTCCTGAGATATCAATTGTTTCAGGCTCCAGCAATTATTCAATCACTTATTCTGATATCTTACTGATGCAGAATAATAATCAAATAACTATGGATTATCCACTATCTGGCATATGGACAATTTCTCAGGTAAATGGCACGAACCAGCAATATGGTAGATATATTGAGATAATAATGAACAGATTATTGGAAATAAATGATTTCAGCAGTTTAAATATCACTTTTCAGTTTTTAATTGCTAGCAAAACGTATAATAAAACGATCCCAAGCTTTACTGGCGTTTATACTATTCCAGTAAACAACAGTACTTTAAACATTAACATACTAATAAGTCAATCAGGACATATAGCATCAAATTACATAATATTAAAACAGCAGTATTCTGGATTTGAAAAGAGCCTCAAATTTGGGTATATGCAGAACAGGAATAAGATATGGAGCAATATACCCGGAAAGAACTCCTTATCTATGCTTTCTGGGCCTGAAAATTATATGTCTGTGGGTTTGGTTAATAAAGAAAATATTATAAATACGTATGGTTGGAGCAATTATCTATCCGGTAATGCAATTCAGAATTTTAGCACATATTACAGTTTCAACAATAACATACTAAACATATTTTTCTTTTATCCAAACAGCCCAACTATTGTACATGACCCGGAAATAAATTTGCCAGGTTCAATTTTTAGTACAATCCACGCTGTCATCAGCCAAGCCAGGCAATTTATCCTGGATAATATTTATTCCTTGGTTACAGGGATGTTTATTGCAATAGTTATAATATCCATAGGATTTATAAGCATAAGGAAAAAGGATTAAGAGCACTATTTATCTGCCAACCACAAGTTTACAAAAGAGTCTATAAGTTTGTCTATAAAGGTTCTCCTGTACTTAATAAGCACATTTGCTATTTTCTCTGGGAACTTAGAAAAATATAGCTTTTCACCATTTTCTATTTTATAGTCTATGATATCATAGCTCAACAATTTTTTTAGATAATATGCTATAGATGCATTAGTAAGCATTAGCTCTTTATTTATATCTTTAGCAGAAACCAATTTTTTTTCAAGTATAATTATAACTATTTTTCTCGGTACATCCTGTCTTAATATACCCAATAAGTATCTCTCTTCGGGTGAATGAGTATTACTAGCATAATATCTCCGATATTTCCCATCGATCTTAGATGTTATCAGTTCCAATTTTTCAAGTTTTTCTAAATGATACTCAAGCACACCAATCTGTATATTTGTAATTCTAGACAATTCTCTAAAATGTATGCCTGGATTGTTAACTATGGTTTCGTATATTTTCCGCTGGTACTCCAGTTCAAATTCCAAATTTATATTCACCTTTTAACAATTAGCAGATACAAGATAAAAAGTATAAAAACGTCAATAAGCGCATATAAATAAAGTGGTAGATTTACTGCATCAAAAACAGATATGAAATAGATGATGGGCTTTATTAAAAACATGGAAAATAAAACAATTGCAAAAATAAATATTTTTGATCTGACTCTGATAAATGAAGCTATAGAGAGAACTAAAAAAAGAAAACTGAACACCAATATTATAGCCATTAAAATCGTATCTATATTCATTATGGTTTCACCTGATTTTACTTAATTATTTTAGTATAATTAACCTTTCTGTAAATAATAGGAATATAAAAAATTAAAATAGTTTAGTCCTAGAATTTTTTGAACACATAATGCAATATTATAACTAGCGCGATCAGTGAAATTATTACAATTTCTGGATAATACTGTGCAACATTTGTACTCTTAATTAAAGAAGTTGAAGGTAATCCCGGTAAGATTCCAAGATCCAATGCCTGCCCGTTGGTATACGGTGCATTAACTGATGGAAGGGGTCTTACAGCTAACAAAGCATCGACAATAGTGGCATTCGTCACACTGCTATATCTTTCCAGAGCAAAAATAAATTCGGCGCCGAATGGGTTCAATCCTCTTAAACTATAGTCAAAAAATATGTAGTTAGCCTCGTTTGTAGTGGACCAATTAAACTTGGAAACTTGCCTGTCATATAATATGAAAGGCATTATATGATTTTTCCAATCCTGCCCAGTGATTGAATATGTCTTTCCATTTATAAAATGAATTGTAATATTAGGAAATGAGCTATTGCTAATTACAGAGGCTACAGAATACTGATTTTCAATATTTACCGGCGTAGCAGCTGAACTGAATGCAGCTATGTTTATCAAGACAAACAGAGCAATTATTAAAGTGACTAAGGCAGTTTTAATTGATAACATAGATCCTAAAATCAGTTGCTACTATTAATAATTTACTGTAAGTTATGGAAAAGGTCTTTTAAATATTCATACAAAATCCATATATCAGAATTTATATTGATCTTAAAGACTCAAGATATGCATAAGAATATTACATTTTCCAATCTTCCATCTTAAAAATCTCTATTTTTTGGTATCTGCCTATGAAGTATTCAAAAAATTAAAAATATATTTATAGTTGTTAAGTATACCTTATTTTATTAAAGTAAACTTTAAAGTGATCTCTTATGATACACGTTTATTTTGGCAATGGCAAAGGCAAGACAACAGCAGCTTTTGGATTGGCTATGCGAGCAAAAGGCAGAGGTTTTAAAGTGTGTGTTGTTCAATTTTTAAAAAATGAAGATTCTGGAGAAACTATCTCTGCCAAGGCTCTGGGGATAGAAGTTTATCAATTTGGAAACCCATGGTTTGTCATGGATATCCCCAAAGAAGAAGACTTTTTAATGGCTGAAAAAGGGTTTAAATTCGCGGTTGAAAAAATTTATTCAAAAGAATATGATTTAATAATACTGGACGAAATTAACGTTGCACTTTTTTATAAGCTGCTAGATGTTGAGGATATTTTACAGGTATTAAATACGTTACCATCAAATCTAGAACTAGTTTTAACTGGAAGATATGCATCAGAAAAAGTTATTGATAAAGCAGATCTGGTAACAGAGATGAAAGAGATAAAGCATTACTACACTAAGGGAGTATTGGCAAGGATAGGAATAGAGAAATAATATTAAAAATAACATGAAAGGTATTCGTAAGAAGGTTCTAATAGATCATGTCAACTCTTTGTTGATACTTGCTTATTATTTCATTTTGTCGAAGGCATAGCTTTTATCTGGATCATTTAATTTGAATATTTTTTGAAATATATGTAGTATGATAACTGATGCTATCTTTAATATTTTCAACGAAAAATTGACAGCGTCTTCTAATAACAAATTATATAAGCAAAAATGTAATTAGAGGGTGCGATGAGTAATATATTTGATTATGAATCTCTGTTAAAGAGAGCTAGAGAAAAAATGCCTATGCTGACAACTTCAAATGAGCGATTTCAGATACCTGAAGCAGATTTAATGATAGAAGGTAAAAATACAATATTTCGTAACTTTGTAGAAGTAGCAAAGAAGATAGATAGAGATCCATCGCATCTTTCTAAATTTCTATTACGGGAACTTGGAACTGCAGGTGTTTTACAGGGAGACAGGCTGATTTTTAAAGGGAAAGTATCTCCTATTAATGTAAAATTAAAGATTAATGATTACATTAAAGTTTACGTCTTGTGTTATGAATGTGGCAGCCCGGATACAATGCTTAGAAAAGAAGATAGAATCGAGATATTAGTATGTAAAGCTTGTGGTGCAAGTAGGCCAGTTTCAGCTAAAATTGATATCAGAGTGCAGGAAGAAAAAATCGAAGAAGGAAAGATATATGACCTGGAAATATCCGATTTAAGTAGAGATGGAGATGGAATAGCCAGAAAGGGAGAGTATATGATTTATGTACCAGGATCAAAAAAGGGGCAGAAACTCAAAGTTAAAATTGAAAAAATAAAAAAGAATATCGGTTTTGGGTCTATTGTGAAGTAAAGGTGAATTTCTAATGTCGTTATCAAAACTTGTTAAGGAACAGCTTAATAGCCCTTCCCCGATCAGACAGATTATGAAAATTGCGGAGCGACAAAATATCATTAACATGGGATTAAATCCTGATGATCTAATTTCTTTTGGTGGCGGCTGGGTCAATCATTATTCTCCAGAAGAGCTCAGGGATAGTTACCTAAAAGTTGTAAGCGATAAGGAAGAGTTTCATAAAAGTGGAGCTTACAGTGCAACATTGGGTACCAATGAGCTCAGGGATAAACTTAGTGAAATGGAATACAGCCTTTACAGGATGAAAGTTAACATGGAAAACATTATTATTGGAGCAAGTAGCACTCAACTAACTATAGATCTATTCCGGGCAGTATTAGATCCGGGGGATAGCATACTGTTTTTAGATCCAACATACGCCAATTATATGGGCCAGATTGGTTTTGTAGATTCGAGCATAAAAGTTAGATTTTTGCAAGTATTGGACCCAGAATCATGGCAATATTTTTGGGACAAAAAACTGATTTTAGAAAGATTAGAAGCGGAGTTTAAAAATAGCAGGCCTAAGTTAATTCTATTTCCTTCTCCGGATAATCCTACGAGCCAGATCCCAGATCATGATTTTGTAAAATATGTTCTTAAAATAGCCAAAGATTATAATGCTTATGTAACCATAGATACCGCTTACAAATCTCAGTATTTTTCAGAAAACTATCCTGCATATTTTTCTGATGGTCCTCTAGATTATGAAAATCTAATACTTATTGAATCCAATTCTAAGTGGGGTAGAGGTTTAGGAAGAAGGTTGGGATGGGTTATTGCAGATTCAGAGATCATAAATGCCTTAGAACGAGTACAGCAGGCAACAGTACTTTGCCCGGATACACTGCATCAAATGGCTCTCTACAATTATTTAGATCAGAATATTAATAATGGAAACCTGAACAAGTACCTTCAAAAATCAAGAGAAATATATAAAAAGGCTGCGGCTGTAACAGCAAAGGCTATAGAGCAGGAAATAGGATACCCGTACTTAAAACCTGAGGGTGGACTCTATACGGTGATGAAAGTACCTTATAATGGCGACAAGTTCGTAATGGATGTTTTGAGGAACACCGGAGTGTTGTTTATTCCCGGTGCTGGTTTTGGTAAAAGCCTTGAAAACGGAGTAAGAATATCGTATGGACCACTTGTGCTAAATACTTCTCTCATCGAAGAAGGAATGGAAAAAGTAGGTGCGTATATAAAGAAATGAAAGTTGTTCTAGATACAAATATTTTATTGCTTCCATTTACAACGAGAATTGACCTCGACATAGAACTACAAAGACTGAATTTTACAGAAATTTTTGTGCCAACTTGCGTAATTGAAGAACTGAAGAAAATATCAATAAAGAATAACAATGCTAAATCTGCATTGAACCTTATTCATAAATATATCACTGTCGAGACTGCTAAAAAAGGAGATTTAGGAGTCATAGAGGCCTCAGAAAAGCTAAATGCTGCAGTAGCTACCAATGACAGGGAATTAAGAAGAATTTTAAAGGAGAAAAATATTATAAGGGTTATACCAAGACAAAAATCGTATCTGATGGTGGAAAGATGATATTTAAGGAATTGGACCTATTAAAATATCTGGCCCTCAAAGGGGCAGATAAACAATTTATTACTATTACAACAAGTTCCTGCGCCAAAGAAATGAAAATAAGCCAGCAATCGGTTTCCAGGAAAATCCTGATATTAGACAAATATAAATATATCAGCAGGTCAATGGGCGTAAAATCACAAAAGATCAAAATTACTGAAGAAGGCTTAATAGTACTTAAAAAAGAGATGATTGATTATATGAAAATATTTGAAATGAATAACAATATAGAACTTGAAGGAACCGTAGTTTCCGGACTTGGCGAAGGTTACTACTACATGAAAGAAAATAATTACAGGGACCAGATCATTAAGAAACTTAATATTGACCCTTATTTTGGTACTCTTAACGTTAAGGTAAATAGCGACTATTTACCTAAGCTAGAATTGATTCGAGCAGCGCAAGGGATAGTGATTGAAGGATTTAAAACAGAGGACAGATCTTTCGGGGACGTAATAGCTTATCATGCTAAAATTGAAGAAATAAACGCGGCATTAATTATTCCTGACAGAACTCATTATACGGATACGATCGAGATAATTTCTGCTATAAAATTAAGAGATTTTTTCAAGTTGAAAGATGGGGACTTGATAAAAATAATAATAAACATTTAAAGAAAAATTAGGCATAACAGTAATATTATGATATTCAAACTGTTTTTAACAGGAGGGTCATAATTATTTTAATCAGGGATATATCATCGTAGAAAATTTTTATCAGGACCTGATAGATATCGAAAAAACCGGTAAAACAGGGCAAAGAAAAGTAAGTTGTTACATGGGTCTATATGGAATAGATCCGCAAATGCAGAGTGAAACTTTGATGCTTTAGCTGTATCGTAACTTACATTATGTTTTTTAATATGTCTCGTTGATCCATTTCACGGTCACAGTATTTGCATTTTATCTTGATTGGTTTTGAGGATATTGTTATAAATTCAGGTTCTATCGGTTCATTCTGGTTGGTAACACAGCTAGGATTGGAGCATTTTACAATACCTTTTAGTGATTTTGGCACCTGTACTCTGTATTTTTCTGTTACTTGATAGTTTTTTATAATGTTCACCGTGGCGGAAGTGGTAATCAAAGAGATTTTATTTATCTCTTTTTCGCCAATGTACCTATCCTCTATCTTCACAATGTCCTTAAATTTTTTGGACTTACTGCTTACATGCATTAAGATGCTAATTGTAGATCCAATATCCTCTTCAATACCCAATATCTTCAATACTTTCAAGGCGAGACCACTATCTATATGGTCTAGCACTATCCCGTTTTTTATTTTTTGAACTTTTAATGTTTGCTCATCCATATTTATCTAGCTCCCAGTACCATGCTCAAAAGTGCCATTCTTATAGGCACACCATTGGCCGCTTGAGTGAAATACTTTGCGTTAGGTAAGGCATCTACATCTGTGCTTATCTCATTTATGCGAGGCAATGGATGCATAACTATCACGTCTTCTTTTGCTTTTTCTAACAATTTTTTGTCTATTATATAAGATCCTGCAACTTTCTGGTACTCATTTATGTCCCCAAACCGCTCTTTTTGAATTCTGGTAACATATATTACATCCAGGTCTTTCATTACCTCTTCAAGATTGTCAGTAACTACATGGTTAACCCTGTCTGAAATCTCTCTAATTATGTAATCTGGCATCTGTAACAGTTTTGGCGATATAAAATAAAGGTTGGCGCCAAACTCCGCCAATGCATGTGTTAATGAATGGACAGTTCTCCCATATTTGAGATCTCCAACAAACCCAATGTTAATGTTGTTTAATCTTCCCTTTTCTTTCGTTATAGTGTATAAATCCAGAAGAGTCTGCGTTGGGTGCTGGCCAGCACCGTCTCCTGCATTAATGACAGGGTGATCTGCAAAATGAGCGGCTAGTTTAGCAGCACCTTCATAAGAATGTCTTATTACTATTACATCCGAATACGCATCAACCATCCGAATAGTGTCTGCAAGCGTCTCTCCCTTTGCAAACGAAGTGTTTTTGGGATCTGAGAAGGTTATTACATTTCCTCCAAGCTTGAACATACTAGCTTCAAAAGACATTTTAGTTCTGGTACTCGGCTCAAAAAAAAGCGTAGCGAGAACCTTACCTTTCAATATATCTAAGCTGTTTCCATTAACATAAGGAACCATTGTGTCAGCAACTCTGAAGATCTCTTCAATATCATCCTTTTTCAGGTCTTTTATAGAGACTATATCTTTTCCTTTTATCATCATTAACAGTTAATAAAATACTTTGATTTAATATTTTGCAATTTTCGTAACTGGTTACGATTAAGAAGCGGCGATCTAAAAGAAAGTACCTTTAATACAGTATATTTTTAATATATTATTATTACAAAATAA
>JBMFWH010000044.1:0-11163 GCA_049965455.1 Thermoplasmata archaeon
ACCATGAAAGGCTAAGCGGATACAATGCACTTGCAAAGCAATTCACAGTACCTTCTGATGTTGACGATAACAACAACTATCAGAAACTACCAGCACAGACAGCACAGTGGACAATCAAGAAGGTGAAGCATTCATGGAACTCGTTTTTCAAAGCCATGAAGGCATGGGAGAAACATCCTGAAGAGTTCATGAGAATGCCAAAGCCACCAAAATATAAGAACAAGGATGGTGAATTCATTTTGATATTCAGCAACCAGCAGTGCCACATAGAGAACGGGATATTGAGATTTCCTAAGATTATGAATTTGGAGGTGAAAACAAGACTGAAAAATGTGGATTTGAGGGAGGTCAGAATAATACCACAGGGTATAGGGTTATACCCAAGAAGTTTAAGCATCCCTGAATTCACAGGAATGATAACTTCCAAAGGTGGATGTTAACATGGTTAATGAAAATCGTAACCTGACTTGAATATTGTCTCATATAAATTAATACAGAAAAATATAATATAGATAAACATATATATTGCCTAATATGCCGAGGTAGCCTAGTCCGGCTAAGGCGATAGATTCGAGATCTATTGCCCGTAAGGGCTCGGGAGTTCAAATCTCCCCCTCGGCGTTTATCTGAAAGCTTAAATTTCTGCCATTGTAATGCTCGATCATGTATGTTTATGAGATAGAACTATTATTGAAAGTTGGTCATAGATATATGCTCGAATAAATATTCCTGTTGCTAAATACTGCAACAGCAAATAGATAGTTTTTTTGAAACGAAGTGTGATCATATAAAAAACCGAAAAAAATAATTAACATGAAAGTACTATCATTATTTATGATAAACGAAGGTGTGTTAAGATTAAATTGGGCAAAATCGCATATGTTCATACTGAATGAAATAGAAAATAGATTTGTGAAGGAGAAACCTTTTAAAAATTTGAAAATTGGCATGGCTTTACATGTTGAAGCCAAGACTGGAGTGCTTGCACTAACGCTAAAAAGTGGAGGCGCGAACGTGAAATTAGCATCCTGTAATCCACTCAGTTCCGATGACCTCGTTGTAAACGCCCTGAAAGAGAATATTGATGTTTATGCTCGCAAGGGAGAATCTGATGAAGAATATTACAATAACCTGAATAAAGTATTAGACTTTGAGCCAGACATAATTATTGATGACGGTGGGGATTTGACATATTTAATACATAAAAGTAAGGACTTTAAAGTGATTGGCGGAAATGAGGAAACTACAACAGGTGTTGTAAGGTTAAAAGCATTGGAAAAGAAAGGAGTTTTAAAGTTTCCGATTTTTGACGTAAATGATGCAAAGATGAAACATCTGTTCGATAACAGGTACGGAACTGGGCAAAGTACTATCGATGGTTTAATGACCGCTACGAACCTGACATTGGCTGGAAAAAATATAGTTGTTGCCGGTTATGGGTGGTGCGGAAGAGGCATTGCAAACAGGTTAAGAGGATTAGGTGCAAAGATCACGGTCACAGAAATAGATTCTGTCAAGGCTGTGGAAGCGCATATGGATGGTTTTAATGTTTCCACCATGATAGAGGCCATTAAAAATGCAGACTTTGTTATCACTGCTACCGGAATGAAAGATGTAGTTAGGGCTGAGCATTTAAAGGTTGCCAAGAACGGGTGCATACTTGCCAATGCCGGGCATTTTGATGTGGAGATATCAAAACGGGATCTCGAAAAGATGGCTGTTTCTAAAAGCAATGTCCGAAAAAGCGTGGATTTGTACGAGTTTCCGGATAATAGAAAGATATACCTTATAAGCGAGGGCAGGCTCGTAAACCTTGCTGCTGGCCAGGGACATCCTGTCGAGATCATGGACCTGAGCTTTTCCCTGCAAGCGTTGACTGCCGAATACGTAGTTAAAAAACGTGATACGTTAAAGAACAGGGTTTATTCCGTTCCTGAGGAGATTGATGAATATGTGGCTGAAGCAGCATTAAGGAACTTTAATATCTCTCTAGACAAGTTAAATGATGAGCAAAAAAGATATTATGAAGAATGGGAAACTGGAACATAAATTATTTTTTCTTCCTTAAGATGGAGAAAACTCATGAAAATATTAGCACTGGCGGACCTGCATTCCCAGGTATCTTACTTTTACATAGAGGAACTGATTTCTCAGCATCATCCGGATCTGATAACAATCTTAGGGGATATTACAGATTTTGGGCCAAGTGAATCTGCTTCAGACCTTTTCATGTTGAATTCTACAGTCATTTTAACGATTCCCGGAAACTGCGATCCACCAGCAATACTGAAAATGATGAATTGTTACAATGTCATAAACATGCATAAGAATGTATTTTACTTCAAAGGATATAGATTCGTAGGATTTGGAGGAGCAGATATCTCAACAATAAATATAGGCATTGCGTTCACAGATCTAGAAGCATACGATTACCTTTCAAATAACCTTACAGAAGATTCGATACTGTTATTGCACCAGCCACCTTATGGCTTTTTAGACACACTCATTAAAGATCGTTCAAGACATGTCGGTAATAAGGGCGTCAGAGCAGCAATAGATAAAATCACTCCAAGATTGATACTTGTCGGTCATATGCACGAAAATCAGGGCATTTTAAATGATGGTAATACTGTTATAGTTAACCCCGGAGCTGCAAAAGATAGAAAATACGCACTTGTCGATCTAGAAAAAGAGATTTCTGTTAAATTGTTCAGCGAAGATTAACGTTTTTCGATATCTTCGCCACCATAATAAATTTGCTGGATCTGATTGTATATTTCCTCAAAGCCTGTACTATCTTTTGATGACGTGACTGTCATACTTCTGAATACTTTCAAGCTCTCTAATGCCTTAAAAATTTCAAGGTTCAGCAGAGAGTTAAATTTTACTTTTTCATTTCTCAATGCTTCATAAAGCTCGTCAGAATTATCGCTCCATCTTATAATCTGATCGAGTGTTTCATTGCTTATTAAATCAGATTTGGTAAGGACATTCATGTATGGAGACTGAAATCTGAAAAATACAGTATTAGCAAGCAAAAGCTGTGATATCAAACCAGAAGGAGTAGATGCAAGTACCGGGTCTATCATAAATGCCAGCATTCCTTTATTCTCGCTTAGCGTGTTAAAAGTGTATTCACTGGAAGTCCTGAATGCAAACAGTTCCAGTTGCCCGGGCGTATCGAAAATCGCGTAATCAGAATCAAAATTGTAAATTTCGTTGTTTATATTATCGATATTATTTACTATGAAATCTGCCGCTAAAACCTGAGCGCCGTTCGGGCCAAGGTTATATTCCGCCATGATGGAATCTAATGAGATCCACTCTCTAATATCCACATCTGGAGTATATGGTAACGTCTCGACGCCCGGATCCAGATTGATTATTATAGCTTCGTAGTTTTGATCACGCATCCAGTCTCTAAAGGCACCTGATAAAGTGGTTTTTCCAGATCCTGCAGGTCCCACAACAAATAGATTTGCAATCATAAAAAATCCTCCAATTTTTTTATATTTTTATTAGTAACTGTCTTTACTTCCTCAGTTTCCGAGAATATAGAGTTGATAGATGATTCAAGTAAAGCTATCCTCTGCTTTGTGTAAAGAGACACGCCAAAATTCTCGGCTATGTTCTTTGTGGTTTTTAAATACTTTTCAATGCCACCCTTATAGGTGGTAAGTATAATACTCCCACCACATTTTTTGCATTTGCCGTTTAACGGGATTCTTCGGTATATAGCATTACATTTGCTGCATCTGAATGTTTGGGTACCAAACTTCCTGAGATTTCCCATAATATCCGGGATAAAGTGACTGTTTATGACTCTCGAAGCCACATCTTGAGCGTCTACAGCCCTGATCTTTACTGCTAAATTTAGCTGTGCATCAGTTTTTTCTTGCATGTTCGCAAGTGTCTTGTACGCGCTGTCTATAACTCCATTATTTATGTCTTCTGTACTGTTGCTGAACATATATCCATCAAACGGGTCATCGTCAATAACAGATTTTATAGTCTTTATATATTTAGAAATTTCTTTTGGATTCTTATATTCCAAAGAGGCATGATAAAATTCCAGGGGATAATGATCCATGATCTCAACATTAAGAGCCTCTTTATCAATCTCTGTGGGATCTATTCTTGTAGAGAGCAACAATGGTGCGTCCATCAATGCCCCGCGTGTTGATGGCAAAAAATGCCTGGAGAAATTTAGCAGCCCATCCAGAAGCAATAGGATGGAATCTTCGTCTCCGTCGCAGTTTCTTCTCTTGGCAGCGTGAAAAAAAGGATGCGCAAAACAAACATGCGCGTCTGTAAATCCTATAACCCTGGCGAGCACAGCCCCGGATGTATGAGGCGATAATCCCATTACGAGTGTCCCGATCACATCATTTAAATCTTTAAAATTATAAAACGCAGGTAACCGGTAATATTTGACTAAAAGATCATCTATAAAATCCCCTACTTTTTTAATGTATTCTCCACCAGACCTGGATATTACCAGGTCCTGCACCTTTAAATTGCATATCTGATCCTCTCTTACAAGATCCTTCCCTGTGTAATCTTTTGAATACCCAAGTTCATATGCCTTTGATAACGTTAGCCCTATTTCTATCGGCTTAAAGTGTGTCATGGCGAGATCGCTCATATCAAATCTGATTGTTCCGTCCTTAAATACAAAAACTTTATGAATTGCCCTCAATATTCCTTTTTCTAAATTTTCAGACAGGAACTCTTTAGATATCAACCCTTTTACACCCTTTACTTCCGGTGGCTCATCCAACCCTAAATCATTTTTAGCATTTTCCCATATTTCGTCAATTTGCAATTTTATAATTTCTGGCTTGACAAATTCAGTTAACACCATGCATCTTTGACAAACCGCTGAATTAGTAAACCCATTACATTTCGGGCATTTTCTAATCCCAATCTTGATCTCAACTTCTCCGTTATTTTCATTGCTTTCCGCAGCATTTTTTATTGACCTTTTATGATGAGGAGTATCTCCAATTGGAAAAAGCGCATGTACTGGCGGATCCATCTTTCGCTCTGCAGCTTTTTCAGGCCTGCCCATTCTAGCGCCAATTCTGGACAGTGCCCGCGGATATATTTTTACTGATGCAAGGTCATTTATGTAGCTCATGGAGTCCTTCGAAACGCTATCTCTTACTTTATATAGTTTAGAGTCTCTTACCTCTAGCCCTAAACTGTATATTAAGGATTTTCCTAACTCTTGGAGCTCATAAGAATCTGTTTCTTTATGCAGTGCGCATAGTTCTATTAATATGTTCTTTATTCTATCATCTTTTTTTATATAAAGTGTATTATTCTTAAACGTTGAGTTTTCAACCAGATAATCTCTTAAGAACGATATGTCTGAAACCTGTACATCGTGCCAGAATAATGTATATTTAGGGTGTAAAGGTACGCGTTCCTTAACTGCTAATTCCCATACATAATCAAAGTCTATATTGTCAGTATATGATAGCCCCTTACTAATGACCTCTTCCTTCCACCAGCCTTCATTAAAGCTCGATGGAATAATCGGGTGATTATTTTCCAAAAATTCACCAACCCCTATCAATATCTCTCCCACATCAATTATTCTCGCAATTTGATCCTTGTACTTTTTAGCGTCTGGAACTGTATTGATCTGGATCAGATCCCCATTATTCAAAAGCACGATCGGTCCCTCAATAGAATCGCAAACTGTTACACCTCCAGCTTTTCCAGGCCTTTCTAGCTTAAGTTGCGTACCTATTGCTATAAAGTCATCTAAGACAATCATAGTTGCAGGATTGATCTCTACAGTAGCCAAGCCCCCAGTTCTACTCCTGCCATATCTTAGCCTGAACCCTCCCACAGCGCTAGGATGTGAAAACACAGGTCTACCACCAACTACATCTTCTATAAACTTTTCAGAGGGTTCTACGTTGACCTTATCATCTCCTTTTTTAATTATTTTTTCCAGAAAATCCCAACCTTCGATCTTTAGCTTGTCTACTACACCCTTAATTTTTCTAGATTTTAACACTATTCCCTCTGCCAGCACTAAACACATACCACCTCTTATTTTATTTGTCTGTACTCTTGGCAAGTTTCGGTACCCACTTATCTCCCTCTCAATGGTACCCTCCCCGTCAATGCACACTTTACAATTTTTTACAACCGTTTCAATCTCTTCTGAACTCGGTACATACTGCAAATGCTCTTCATGAGAATATAACTGGATCTCTTCCTTATATCGTTCTATCTCTTCGAAAGTAGCATTGTATGCACCTATACCAAACTCTTTTCTGACAATATCTGCTATTAATACGCTCATTGCCTGGGCTGTACCACCCGCACTCCTTATTGGCCCTGAAAAATGAATGGATAAATATTCCGAATTATCTTCATTTCTCCCTATTTTTATTTCCGTGATCCCTTCCAGTGGCGCTACTAAAATTCCCTCTGTCAAAATTGCTAGCCCGGCTCTCACAGCTTTGTTAATAGCATATTCTCTCTTATCCTTGTATTGCTCAGATACTTTTTTAGCAACCATTATCGCAACTGTTTCTCTGTCCATTTTTTGGGACAGCAACTCTCTAATATATCTGGAAATAGGAACCTCAATGATCTGCTCTACCCTGCTGGCCATATCTTCTGCCAGAGGTATCTCTACCTTCAACTCAGGATCTTTTCCCATTGCCCTAGCTCTATCTGCCAGTTTATAACATTCATCAGCTTTTTTTTCTAAGTTTTCAAAATAATTTCTCATTTCATAGGATAGATTTACCATTTTATCTATACTCATGCAAAACGGTATAAAATAATTTTTTTATTTGTGCTGTACAATATTTTTAGAGAGGATTTTTTCTTATACAAAACACATAGACATTTTGCCAATTCCACTAGCACCACGTATCTGGAGCCCAGTTTCAGCGACAAAATTTACCATTTTGGCACTGCAAGAGCGGAATTGCCTATTCCTACTTCGGTCACATTTAGGTATTTATTTTCTTATGCTATAATACGATAAAACCTGCATAACGCATAAATAATGACCTTTTATTTCGCTTTCATCGCACACACAGAGAGAGTAAAATAAAGCTCACAAATGTTAAATACTACCTATAAATATGGTTTTTTTATGGCTAAAAAAGAACAAAATAAAAAAGATGAAGAGTTACCAGAAAATGAGTATTTACAGACCCTTGAAGAAGAGATAGAAGAGCTATTGATTGCTTTGATAATAGATATGAAGAAGAAAGGAATATTTGTAGAGAAAGATGAGGAGTTTGATGTATCGGATAAATTCTTAAAGGATATTAAAAAAGAGCTTAATGGATTAGATATCAAAGATGAGGATGAGTCCATTGCTGAGGCAATAGTAAACACCATAAAAAAATATTATTCTGACGCGTTAGAAGACGAAGAATTATTTCCCCGTGGAGATATTGTGATGGGATATATATACGAAGAACTCCAGAATTATTTAGATAATAAATAAAATATGATTATTGCTGGATTAGATGAAGCTGGAAGAGGCCCTGTAATCGGCCCTTTGATAGTAGCAGGGCTTTCTTGTGAACCGGATAAGTTAAAAGATATAAAAGTTAGAGATTCTAAGACTTTGCTTCCAAGAGCTCGAACAATATTATTTGAGAAATTAGAGAATGTAGCAGATCAAATCATAATAAAAAAGATAGAAGCATATGAGATCGATAATTTAAGAAAGAGTATGACTCTTAACGCAATAGAATTAAATGCATTTGCAGAAATCATTAATCAGATGCATTGTAAAAAGGTTTACGTAGATGCTGTAGACGTTAATGATTTGAGATTTGGGAACAATCTTATGAATCTTACCAACAACAAATATGAGATTATATCTGAGCACAAAGCAGACAGTACTTATCCGATCGTATCAGCAGCGTCTATAATTGCCAAGGTTACAAGAGATCGAGAGATCGAAAAATTGAAAAAGATCATTGGTGATTTTGGCTCAGGATACCCTTCAGATCCTAAAACAATCACGTTTTTAAAAAATTACTTTAAAGACCATGGATCATATCCAGAACATGTTAGGATGTCTTGGAAAAGCATTACTAATTTAAATACTCTGGATCTATATGGATTGTGATAAGATGAAAGAAGTTTTAGATAAATTAGCCAATAGATTCAATGAACGTGCCGAGAAAAATGATAAACTGAAAAGGAGCATTGCTGGATTAGAAAGAAGTGTCCAGATTGAGTTTACAGATAACGGTTCCTATTATCTTTACCTAAAAAACATGCATTTGTCTGAGGTACGCGAAGGCACCATTGAGAACCCTGATATCCGAGTTCAAATTACCACTGAAAATTTTAATATGATATTGAATAAGGAATTAGATGCACTTTCTGCATATATCACAAAAAAACTAGTAGTAAAGGCATCTTTAAGCGATAAGCTTTTGCTGACGGATCTTTTGAAATGACAAGATTAAAAATATGCCCGAAATGTGGATCCACAAATATCTATTATGAGGGAGGAATGATGATGGGAGAGATATATAAATGTAATGACTGTGGCTATATCGGGTCCTTAATTTTGGAAATAGACGAGAAAGACTATGAAGAGTTTGTAAAGGCACTCAAAAACAAGCAATAAAATAACGCCATTTCTGATGCAATAATAATTGATAAATAAGATATTTGCAAAGTGATCTTTTTACATAAACCATTACAGAAAGATCCCCTTACAGATGTTAAATTCTTATATTGATTGTAAATAAAGCTCTAAATACAGAGTTTAGATTTTGATATTATCTGTTTTTGTTATTCTTATTACCTATCCTGAATCTTTTTATTGTCTGATATAAGTCAGATATTGATAAAGAAAAAGTTTATATAATAGTATTATATATTGTATTATTGTCAGACAAAAATAAGACAAAAAGATGATGAAAATGATCGATATTAAAAAACCTTATGGCATTTTAAAAGGCATGTTCTACGCGGTAATAATATACGCTTTATTATGGTGGATACCTGTTTTTGGGCCTATGATTTCTGGCTATGTCGCGGGAAGAAAATCAGGAAGTCCTGTAAAAGGGTTATTTGCAGTATTGGTTCCAGCCTCTCTAGTGATTATATTTATTTACGTGTTGTCTACATACCAGATAGTTTATACCCTACACGCAGAATATTTAAAAAATGTATTCATGTTCGTATACGTTCCATTAAATGCATTAAGCAATTACTTATCTAACTTTAATAGCTTTTTACATTATATCCCACCAAATTTATTAGTACTGGCAATATTTGCATATATTGGAGGCATAATGAGCCTGCATATACAGAATGAAGGCGCTAACACTGAAAACAAAAAGATAAAAGAGTGGCAGAAGCATCCTGAGCCAATTGACAATAATCTGGTTGAAGAAACTATCGAAAAACCGAAGATCCATCCACTCATTAAAAAAGCTGTTAAGCAAAAGCATAACGAGTTTAAGAAAAGAAAGAATGATGAAGATATCGGTGGTTTTGATACCCTATAACTTTTATTTTTTTAAAATAAGATATCGCTTAATGTGTCATCATTTTTTGCTTCTAAGAATGGTAATTGTATATTTGTTAAAATGCATAATAGTTTGATCTTATTCTTCAATGCCGGATCAATGTTAGTGCCCCAGATTATGCTTTCTCTTTTGTTCATCTTTGATCCTATGGAATCAATAATTGACATAACTTCACTGAGCGTTAGCTCTTCTCCGGAGTTTATATAAATTAAAGCATCAGAAGACCTGCTATAATCTAATTCTATTAACGGATGATTTAAAGTATCGTCTACCAGATCTTTGAGGTTATTAATCTCTCCTTCGCTGAATAAAATAGTAGATAACTTACCGCTCGAGAATATCTTTTTAATTTCAGAAAAGTTAATATTTATTCCATTGTGCTGTACCAGCATATTATAAAATGCTAGTATTATCTCACTTATGAGCTGATCCATTACAAAAAAAGCTTTGTCCAGTGGGAAATTAGGAAGGAGTTGCATAAGCTTGTCATTTTCAAGCATTATGATGGTCTGTGAAAAGTTTATAAGTGTTGCGACGCCCTGCTTAGCCTTTGTAACCCTGGCGCGTTCTATGGAGAATGGGATCGAAACAATACTAACAACCAATGCGCCTGACTTTTTTGCCAGGTCTGCAATTAAAGGTGTAGCACCGGTTCCTGTCCCACCGCCAAAACCGGCAATAATAAATACAATATCAAAATCATTAAATAAGGTCTTTAAAGAATCCATGGCAGCTATTATAGCCCTTTCCCCCAATTCAATGTCTCCTCCAGTTCCCCACCCATGCAAAAGGCTACTTGACAAATGCACTTTTTTATCGGCATTTATAGTGCTTAGATGAACAGGATCTGTGTTTATAGCTATTGTGTATATATCTTTTAGTCCAAATCTGCTTATTCTGTTAATCGTATTAGAACCCGCTCCACCCACACCAACTGCACAGATTCTGAAACGCTCCTTAATTTTTATTGTGTTATCGTCAAATTTGCTTTTGTAATATTCAAGATTCATTACCTTCTGCACCTTTGAAAAATTCTTTATCTAACCTGGCGCGGGCCAGTTCCCTAAACTTGCGGTTTAAATACTCCCTTATAGCAGTTCTTATCTCTTCCTCTTTAGAAACCGCATCTCCCGCTTCGACAAGTTGTGATAGCTGTTCCATTGTATTTTTTGGGATATCTACAGTTACTTTGCCTATATTCTGGGGAGGAAATTTGTTAGATATAAATTCCAAAATCGCAGAACGAATGACATCTGAAATATTTCTATACGAACCGTTTTTTATAAGTTCGTCTAATTTTTCATAGGCTTCTCCAGAAATTCTTATAGTAATCCTAACAGATTCTTTATCTAGATCAGACATAGTATACACCTTTATCCTTAATTGTCAGACAAATATACATAACTTTTAATACTATATATATTTTTCTAAATTATTAAGATATTTTGTTATATTTTAAATCAAATTTTTAAATGCTTAAAAAAAATAGAATAGAATTTTCTAAATTTTCCTTTGAAAAATTTTGCATAATTGTTAATATGAAGTGTCAACTACTCCTCGCTAAAGCTTCGGAGCTTGTTGCTGGGCTCCCCATCCACCCATGAGTGGAGTTTTATTGAAC
>JBMFWH010000045.1:0-10576 GCA_049965455.1 Thermoplasmata archaeon
CAGAGCTCTCCACAGACCACCTCAAATACAGTAAGGCTGTGGTCCTTTAGCAAACCAACAATCACTAAGGATACAAAAAAAATACAAATCAAACACCTTTGGATTCTATACTATCAAGGGCAACTCAGTCATGGATTTCCCTGAACATTCCAAGAAGGAGGACGTAATTGCATTCCTTGAGAAGATAAGATTGAACAATCCAAAAGGCAGTATAATGATAATACTGGACAATTTCAAATCACATCATGCCAAGAATGTTATTAAGAAAGCAGTAGAGCTGGGTATCGATCCTATATTCCTTCCCCCTTATTCTCCTGATTTCAACCCAATAGAATTCATATGGAAGTCAATAAAGAGAATTATTTCAAGGTCATTTATTGATTCCAGGGAGAGTATGTGCAGTATTATAGAGAAAGCTTTCTACTCACTTTTCCTGTCAAAGAGCTATGCAAAATCATGGATATCAAAATTCCTACTATTAGACATACAGTCGCTTATTAATGAATAAATAAACATGTCAAAAACTATAAAATAGTAAAAAAGGATACATAGTTTCATATTTAACCCTCACTAAGGTGAAATAAAAATGGCTAAAAAGAATATAATAAAAACATTAGCTGTATCAATAGTGCTTATATTTTTGATCTCAGGATTTTCAGTTATGGTCTATGGATCTCCGGATTCAGGGTACAATGAATACATAAAGTATGATCATTTAACACATAGCTCAAAGAATTATACTATCTTGAATCTCCCTGATAATCAAGCATTTAAAAATACAATGGCCAAAGTATCATATCCCCTAAAAATCAGCAATAGCAAGTACCTGGGTAAATATACTGAAAATATAACTGTGATTATCACATTTAAGCTAAATAATGAATCTGCACTTCTTGATCTGTTGAAAAATATATCAACTCCTGGCAATACAGCATATCACAAGTACATTACCAAAGCAATGTTTGAAAAATTGTATTCTCCTGATCCGGCCATATATGATCAGTCTGTAAATTATTTTAAAAACTTTGGTGTTAAGATTCAAACTTATGCGGACAGAGTATCTATCTCTTTAACCGGTTCATCATCAATTATTTCCCGGATATTTAATGTGAGCTTTGGAGTATATATAAAAGGACAAAATAAATTTTATTCAATAAACCAGGAACCTTCAGTGCCAAACTGGATGGCACCTTACATTAGCCAGATTTCTGGTATGGATAATTATTATAAACCGGCAATAAACTCTGAATCGATGCATATCAATACTAATAAATCAAAAGAGCAATCTTTTAGAAACAGTAATTTAATCGCCTCTGAATATCCTACTCCTATAAACAGCAGTGGTGTACAATATATTTACGGATCTGATTTGCAGGTAGCATACGATGAGCAAACATTGTTTAATTTCACATATCCGACAAAAGAGGTAGTTGCCACTATACTCTGGTCAGGTCAATATATAGGAAAGAACATTACAACCCCCTACGGCACATTAACAAATGGAACACTTTTGGGGCCATTTGATCCTGCAGACATTTATGCATATTATAATGATACTTTGCCAGCATGGGAACCTCATTCTAAAATATTAGCAGTACCATTAGACGGAGCACCTCGGCCCGGTCCTATCGCATCTTATGATACAAGCGGAGCGGTAGATGAAAATACACTTGATCTAGAAATGGTAGGAAGCACTGCTCCAGGGTCAATAATATTTAATGTTTATACCCCTGCCACAAACATGAATATAGATCAAGAGTTAGCATTTATTTTGAACCCGAACTCATCATACCTGCAATTAAATAATGTATCTGTAATATCAAATTCTTGGGGCAGTAGTGAATATAATGACACAGCATGGTATGAATATTTACAAGAAGCAGAAGCAAGAGGCATAACAGTACTTGCAAGTAGCGGAGATTCTGGGGATAATGCTAAAAGCTCTAAGTACTTAGGATCAAATTATGCAAACGATTGGGTAGAGTTTCCATCAGCAATGGCATATGATTCTTTTGGCGTTACCGCAGTAGGAGGAACTACGCTCAGACTTACTTCTACGCTAAGTATCGAAAATCAGGTTGCATGGTACATTTCTCAGAACGATACAGAAAATGGAGGCCCAGCAGGTAGTACTGGTGGAATTAGCAAGGTATTCAAAGAGCCTTATTGGCAATACGATAGCATTGCTAACAACGTTCTCAATGGTACAGGTAGGGGTGTTCCGGATATTGCAGCTATTGCTAACAATACAATAATTTATATCACTGTTGATGGAACAAGTTACTATTCTGGACAATATCTCATGTGGGGTACGTCAGTTGCATCACCTGTTGAGGCAGGAATAGTTGCGGAAATAAATGCAGTCTTATCGCTCAATAATCAACCTTCTTTAGGATATTTGAATCCTTTATTATACAGACTTGCAAATGATCAATTACAACCTTTAACCAATACAAATGATACAGGATACATAGCGACAGGCACGTATAATTCCTCATTGCCAACATTGCCATTTTACAATGTGGACTATGGAAGAAATCACATATATGATGCAAATTATGGGTACAATTTTGTTACTGGCTGGGGGTCTTTAGATGCTTATAATTTTACTATGTATATACTCAACGTTAATTACAATGGCACCTATGGAACATTAGATGGTGTGCAAAATAATTTAACACTTTCTGGATTGAGCGTCACCTCATATTATTCAAATGGTACCTTAAATACTGGATACAATGCATCCATCCAACAAAATTTATTTGTTGCAAATAGCTTGGGTGCTCCTATATATTGGATACAAAATGTGATCTATATTAACGGTTCGCAAAAATCAGGATGGTATATGGATTATACCGGATGGGTAGTATATCCATTTTACGGGCAATACCCTGGTGAGGGAATTTATGAATATGATTTTCCTAATGCTAAAATTGTTTCACTTCCACATACATTTAATATTAAGACATGGATTTCGAATGTTAACAATCCAATGAACCAGATAATGAACTTTGAAATAAATTCGCAGATACTTCAAATACCAGTTCCTGGAGCTTCTTTTATAATCGGTTCATTAAATTACAGTTATTATTGGCAGGGAAATTGGTACTATAATGGCCCATATCCCGACAATCCATATCCTGGTGGTCTAGCTCCACAAATTGGTATTGTTGGTGGCCCATCTGGTGGTATCGGTAACTTTGAATATCCAACATCAGGGACTATGCAATCCTATCTCTTACCATTAGGAGATAGCCAATATATTAAAGCTAATACTGAAACATTTAATGAATCAAATGATCAAACAGGTGAAACTGCTCAAAACCTTAACTGGGTATATGAGAATGGGACTTGGAAGTTTTCTGTATTGAACGGTAGTAATATCCAAGGTGTTGTTTCTAGCGAGCCAAAACGTGCATATAACGTGAATTTCACAGAAAGTGGCTTGCCATTAGGAACACCATGGTCAGTAAGATTTAACAATATTGTGGAGTCCACTATAATGAATTACATAATTTTCAATAATATATCAGATGGGTCTTATCCATTTATTGTTCAAGATGTTGGGAATTACATAGCAACACCATCATCAGGAACAATAATAGTTAATGGAGAGGATGCAATTCAGTTCCTAAATTTTTCTTTAAACTCTTCCAATGATGTTTATCCTTATCTTTACCCTGTATATAATAATTATCAGCAAGATTTAGAAAATAATAAAAGCTTAATTTCTGGCCTGCAGTATGAAGCGTTTCAGATAGAAAGTAACGGTTCATTGAATTATTTTGGGGACTCCAATGTTACATCCAGTTTATTAAATATAGGAATTAATGCCTACCCAATGATCGTAAATAATTATGAAATCTCAAATGTTGAAAATTTGATTTATAATGTGAATAATGTTCAAGAAAAATTCATAAATGATGCCATTTCTTTTGCACTTAATAATGGTTATTCTGGCTATTCTATAGATTTCGAGCCCCCATCAGGGTCTGACTTTTCTCAAAATGATGCTTATTATTTTGTTCAATTTTTGAATAATTTTTCTAGTGCACTTCACCAGCATAATCTGAAGTTATTTGTGGCAATAGATCCTGCCTATAACGGAGTACCAAATTCAGAATTATTTTATTACATTTATCATCCTTACACTAAGATATATGTTGATTATGTAATGGTAATGGCATACGAGGGATATTATTCATCAGATTATCCATATAATTTTATAGGTGCTGTGCAATCAATATTAAATGCAGTGGGAGAATATATATCAATAAATCAGATTCAGATAATTTTATCCACAATAAATCCCAACACAAATTTACCATTCAATGAAATTCAAATGAATGAAAGGATAAATTATGTTGAACAAAATGGCATTCATGGTCTTGGTATCTGGTCAATGAGTGAACCGGGTGGCTTTCCTAAGGTTGAAAATTTATGGAACCTTATTTCCAATTTTGAATCCAAAACAAGTAACGTATCAAATTCTAATAATATAACATTCACAGAAAGTGGATTACCATCGGGAACAGCATGGTATGTGAATATAACAGGTGATAAATCTTACGCTTCAATTACAGATACAATCACCTTCAGTGAACCAAATGGAACATATGAATATACAATAGCAACAATAGATAAGGAATATGCTCCATCACAATACACAGGAACTTTCACAGTGAATGGAGCATCAGTATCAGAATCAGTAACGTTCAATCTTGTCACATATACAATCACATTTACAGAGAACGGATTGCCAGCAGGAACTGGATGGTATTTGAATCTCAGTAATGGTCAATCATTTAGTTCAGTTTCAAACATAATATCCTTCTCAGAACCAAATGGAACATATGAATATACAATAGAGACACCCATATCAGGAGGAAATGATGTTCGATACATAACAACAGAATCTTTTGGAAATATTACTATAAATAGTACAAACAAAAATATATACGTGAATTTTACTACACAGTATTATTTGAATATGGAAGCTGAACATGCACCGGTTACTGACGTATATCCATCTAGCGGCTGGCATAACAAATCATCAAGGATAAGAATATTTTTTAATAATTCACCTTATTTGTCTCAGTCTGGGTGGATTTATTTCGAGTTTTTATCATGGAATGGTTCAGGAAATGGAAGTTATACTGGGACAAATAGTACTGTGAATATCACAATGAATGATCCAATTACTGAAATAGCAGATTTTGCGAGATTATACGTTGTTACCTTCAATGAAACAGGATTACCACCAGGCACAGAATGGTTCGTTAATTTATCTAACGGCATTTCTTTGACTCCACCATATGAAAATTTTCCTATTAGTGATTATTATTTTAGTGAATTTGGTCAGCTTATTTTAAATGGAACATATTCTTATACAGTTTCAACTGTAAATAAGGATTATTATTCAGCAGATCATGGAACTTTTATAATAAATGGTTCAGATTTACGGATAAATATAACTTTTATGCCCATAGAATACCCAGTTTCATTTACAGAATCAGGATTAGCAGCGGGAACAGAATGGTCTGTAACCTTGAATGGTACAACAGAATCATTCACGTCAGATACATTAACCTTCAGTGAGACCAACGGCACATATTCATACACTATCCATGGCTTAGCAGGATATAGAGCAAACACATATTCTGGAAATATTACTGTGAATGGCAACGCAGTCAGTAATTCTATTGTCTGGAACATAGTCACGTATCCAGTAATAATAACGCAGAGTGGAATACCTTCTGGAACTACATGGTCAGCGACATTGAGAGGAACAGCATTTAATGGTGAAAATATCAATATTACAGTTAGCTCAGCAAACGGAACTGTAATATTTAACGAGCCTAACGGATCTTATACATATACTGTACATCTACCATCTGGATACACCTCATCAAATGCAAAAGGATATGCAACTGTTTCTGGTGCTTCTACAACAGCAACTATAACCGCACAATCGCCAGCAAACTATCTGTTATATGTAATTATAGCAATAGTGGGGATAATTATAGTGTTAGGAGTAATAATGAAAATGAGAAGAAACAATAATAAAGGTCATAAATCATAAAGAATATCTTGAGCCAGAAAAACAATCTTCGAAGCATTCTCAGAATGGATAGATAAGATATGGTTGTATCAGCATAGTTTGAGCATCAAACTGAGATAACATCCAAAGGTAGATTTTAACATAGTTAACAGAATTCACAACCTCGTTAATGTAAAACAGGAGATAAATGATTTTACAGGATGAACGTAATTGGTAAAACACATTGAAATAGTTCATGCTATTCTTTAAAAGATGCTGAAAAGTATCATCGTGCCGTTAAATGCTGGTTCAGTTACTCTGTATTACTATTATGAAATTAATGGATGAATGCATTTTTGGTAAGGGATAAACGATCACTCTTTGATTTTGTAATGATATACAATTTTCTGAGTGTAATTCGGATATTCAGTGTTTAAAAGCTCAGCAAGTCGGATAATTTTGTCAGGTTTGACCAACGCGCTTAACCCAGAAATATGGGCATCCCCCACAAAAACGATTATCTTGTTATATTTTGCGGACAGGTTCAATATTGATCTGGACATGTATGCGTTCCGATCATCGATCAGGATCTTGGATAACTGTGGATACTGTTTATGCATAAGTGCTAAGATTTCAGATTCTTGGTTCTGAAATTCAGTAATTTTCATTTTTTTCCTGGATGGTATAAAAGATAGAAATATGGAAAAGAACAGCTTGCTCTTTTCTTTGAATCCCAGCTCTTTCAGTTTTTGAGATATAACCTGAACATTCATATCCAGAAACGCGAGCGGTATGTCTAGCTTCTTAGCCATGCTTGCGGCAGCAAGCATCTCTCCGCCCAGTTCTGCACCCATAGACTTGGCAATATGCGATTGTAGCACTGACAGTAGCGCGAATACAGAAATTCCCTTATTTCTACGTCTGTCTGGAGAAAGCAATGCCTGGTACCTGAGCTCGTCCAGCTCTATTCCAATAACGTCTGGACTTTCCTGTGTTACGATATAATCTATCTTTTGAGAAATGTTGAAAACATGTCCCACGCCGATCATTATTATCATGTTTTAGGGAGATATAATGTAATAGTATCTATATCTTTGTATATTGGGCCTTCTTCTGTTAAAATGCTTTTTTTCAGTTTTATATACTCGGCATTAAAGCTTCCAAACTCTGTATCTCTGTACTTTTCTAAAATAGACCTGTCGATCCTGCTCTTAACTCTTGCGACTGTCAGATGTGGCAAATGCTCTTTTTCCATCTTGAACCCGAGCATCATCAGCTTTTTGTCAATTTGCTCGGCCATTTGCTCCAATGGGTTTTGATCCGTACCGATCCACACTATTTTAACATACTCAATTGAAGGAAATGTGCCACAGCCCCTTAACGTCACTTTAAAGGCTGGAAACTTGAACGCTTCTAGGATCTTTGTTATGTCTGGAGTAATGCTTTCCTCAATGTCCCCGAGAAACTTCAGGGTAAAATGCAAATTTTCAGGCTCTACTAACTTCATCTTTCCCGCGCTTGCAAGCTCTTTCTGGAAATTTACTATCGTTTCGAATACGGGTACCTCAATGGCTATAAACGCTCTTATCACAAAATTCTTAATAGCAAATAATACCATAAACTTTATGTTTATTAAAGTAATTCCTTCCAACTAGTAAAGGTGAATATCATGGAAATAAAACAGGGATTAAAATATGCAAAAACTCATGAATGGGTCCAAGTTACAGGATCAAGTGCCAGAATTGGCATATCAGACTATGCACAGCAGCAGCTGACTGATATAGTATACATGGAGTTGCCTGACAAAGGTGCAAAAATTAAGAAAGGACAGACTTTTGGAGTGCTTGAGTCTGTAAAAGCGGTTGAAGATATATATGCACCGGTGTCTGGAACAGTGCTGCAGAAAAATCAAAACGTTATAGACAATCCAGATCTATTAAATAACGATCCTTACAACGCATGGCTCATAGAGATCAAACTCGATAACGATAAAGAGCTGAATGAACTTATGGACGACAAGGCTTACACACAGTTCTTGGCCACTCAAAAACATTAAAAGCATGAAGAGACAGGATCTATACTACAAACTTTCAAAAAAAGAACATTATCGGTCTCGGGCAGCATATAAGCTTTTGCAGCTTGATGCCCGCTTTTTTATATTTAAGAGAGGACAGACAGTACTGGAGTTGGGTGCTTCGCCAGGTGGCTGGAGCCAGGTTGCTTCAGAAAAAATCGAAAAAGAGGGGTTTTTGATAGGCGTGGATATTAAGCCTGTTAAGAAACTGGAGGGTGCAGTTTTCATTAAACATGACATCATGGAAGATAGTGTCATAAGCGAAATAGTGAATGTCTTAAAAAGCTACAAGAGAACTGAGAGAGTGCAAGTGCTTATCTCTGATATGGCCCCTCATACCTCCGGCAACAAATCTATAGATCATGTAAAATCGATAGCGTTAGCAGAACGTGCTTGGTTTTTAGCAACCAATCTGTTACAGAGAAACGGGCATATGGTAGTTAAAGTTTTTAATGGAGATCTTCTCCAGAGCTTCCGGAAAGAGCTGGAAAAACATTTTGTTTTCTGTAAAATAAACGTTCCGGATGCTACCAGAGAAGGCAGTAGAGAAGTGTACATTATCTGCAAAAAATTTAAAGGAGTTGAAGAGTACCATCCAGCCGTTCTATCTCCATGATCACTAATACTCTCTTGTATTTATTGTTGCTTATTATCTCTTTTATTTTATCTGCAAAATGCTGTTCTCTCAAAAGCTCTAATTTTTTGTATCCTTTCAACTTTATTACCTCTTTGTCCCAGGATATTGCAAAGTTTTCAGGACTTGAAAAATCGTAATGTTTGTTCCACAAATGTCCTTTTCTGTATGAATACCTTAAAAGATCGAACAAAGAAACTTGTTCCGTGTATTGCTCATTGTACATCTTTTCATCTAGATCTATTGCAACCAGATCAACATTCTTGGATTTAGAAAACTCAATGATCGTCACGTAAGAAGGAATAGGCATCCTCACTTTCCCAAATTCTTTCAGTTTCAGTCCATATAAAAGTTCATAATCAGACAGGTCCATCTCAAACGGCTCTTTCAGGTATTTTGACAGTCCTTCAAGCTCTTCCGGAGAAATGCCAATGAGTATTAATTCAGGTTTTTCTTGCGATTCAAGAAGATCTGCGATCGCTTCTGCTTCAGAAACCAAGCCACGAACAGTACCTATAATAGTCACATCCGTGCTTAAGATCATCTTCTGCAAGATCTTCATAGTTTGTGTTCCTCTAAAATAGCTTTGATGCTTATATTTTTCTTCACATTCATAATATCTCTTATCGATATTACTGGTACTGATGCTTTAGAATAGTTTTCATCCTTAAATCTAGATATTAAAAAAGATTCTTTTTCTGTAATTTTTGAGATTTTGGCTAGGTCTTCTGATTTGGATTTCAGGTCCTCTCTCTCGTTTAATAGCCCTGTTAAATATATATCGTTCAGATACGTTGTGATGGCGTCTATCTTCGAGTGTTTGGTATAGTAAATTCTGCCACCTACCACTTCGAATATGTTGGATATTTCTTCTTTAAAATCGTCGTCCGGGGCAATAAATTTGTTAAAATCCTTCGGCTTTTCATGGTACTTGAACGGATCTAAATCTTCAATTAAGGGCACTTCTAGATACTCTTCAAGTTTAATGATCACATCTATGGATGTTGCGCTCTCTCCCTCTTCATACATCAATATTGTTCTCCTAGATACCCTTCCTACTCGTGCAAGCTCCCCAAGAGATATGTCTTTACTCTCTCTTACTTCCTTTAACAAGCGGTTGTTAATCTTAACATAAAATCCACCAGGCGCAGCAAAGGAAATGGGATATATGATATCTTTTACATACTCATAGAATGTCTTAAATGAAAGGATAGGAAGCCCGTGCCTAGAGTATACAACTGAATCTTCCAAGTTTCCAGACCCAGATCTAAGGCCTATAACTAGAGGTTTAGCGCCTAAAAAATTGGCTAATAGCTTTAGCTCTTCTGCAATCTCGATTTTGATAGTATCCACATTTAAAAACACTTTTATTATATAGAACTCTTGCTCTCGTTTTGCTAAGATATCGTAACAGGTACCGCGAAACATTTGCACAGATACCTTAAAATTCTCAGCGGCTAGAAATCTCGAAATTTGTTCTATCAGTTCTTCTCTAGTAAACATATTCAAATCTTTTAAAAATAATCAGTATATAAAGTTTACTAAAATTTAGCCTCATGTAATTTCCTGAAAAAAATTTCAGAATATTACCCCAGATTACCTATCATAACTTCAAAAACGTAATAGATCACGATTCTGAAGTTAAGTTCTCATAAAAGCTAGTATTATCTGTACTTTTCACTGTATTTAAAGGACAGATAATATATTTTATTTTGTAATAATAAACTATAGTTTTGCGGTTTTGAAAAAAATTTATATTATTTTACTATTCATATATTTAATGATAGAGATTCCTGTTTATCAAGGACCTGACACATTTAATTCATTA
>JBMFWH010000046.1:0-10102 GCA_049965455.1 Thermoplasmata archaeon
TCGGTGAGCCGGATGCGGGAAACCCGCCAGTCCGGTTCGACGAGGGGGTTCTGGGTAATGCCAGAACTCTACTCTATCATTGAGGGAAGTCCGTGTATCTCCTCCCTAAATGTCGGAGTTTTACAGCTTCCCTCAAACTCCTAACTTTTCTATAAAATGTTTTTTGCTTATGTTCTTTGTTAAACGACATTGAAAGTTATCATCTTCCTGATTCTTAACATCAGGACTATATGCCGTCTATCCGGTTCGAAAATTCACAGCTGTGTTTAGAACGACGCATGTTGCTCTGCTGCCACCTATCTCATCCAGTACCCTCTTGCAGAAAATACCTCATGGATAAGCTATGATCCAATGAAATTATATTGCAGTTATTCCAATTGCCTATTGAAATGATTATGGCAAAAAATGAAAATGACTTAATCTATATTAAAGACACATGCAAAAATTTCAACAATGGTAACATAGACAACAATACATACAACACAGCCTTTATAACATAAAAATATACCAAGAAAGATTTAATATGTAGCGTGCTATTACCCTCCTTACCGAATAAGAGGTGAAAAAGTTATGGCAGAAGAATTAAACCCGTTTAAAATAGCACAGGAGCAGCTTGACAAGGCTGCTAAAGTGATGAACTTAGAACCAGCACTGCATATGATTTTGAGAGAACCTATGAGAATTGTAGAAGTGCAAATTCCAGTCAAGATGGATGACGGCAGTTCAAAAATTTTCAGAGGTTTTAGAGTACTGTACAATAATGCGAGGGGTCCTGCAAAAGGTGGAATAAGATATCACCCTAACGAGACTCTTGATACGGTTAAAGCACTTTCAGCATGGATGACATGGAAGACCTCTTTAGCAAACATACCATACGGCGGCGCTAAAGGTGGTATAATATGCGATCCAGAAAAATTGAGCAAGGGAGAGCTGGAAAGATTATCAAGAGGATATATAAGGGCAATTGCCAGATTTATTGGTCCTGATATAGATGTTCCGGCACCAGATGTATTTACAACTCCTCAGATTATGGCATGGATGATGGACGAATATGAGAAGATCATAGGCCACAACGCTCCAGGAGTAATTACCGGCAAGCCATTGGCAGTAGGCGGATCACTGGGCAGGATGGATTCAACTGCAAGAGGCGGTATGTATCTGCTCAGAGAAGCCACGAAAAAACTGAAAATGGATCCGAAAAAGGCAACAATTGCGATACAGGGACATGGTAACGTAGGGCAGTATGCTCATAAGCTGGCTGGAGAGCTATTGGGCGCGAAAGTTGTAGCTGTTAGCGATGTTTATGGCGGGATATATTCAGAGAAAGGCTTGAACTATGAAGAGGTAGAAGCGTTCAAGGAGAAGACTGGCTCTGTTGCAAATTTCCCGGGCGCAAAAAAGATCAGCAATAAAGAGTTGCTGGAGCTAAACGTGGACATACTCATTCCTGCAGCGCTAGAAAACCAGATCACGGCAGCCAATGCTGACAAGATCAAGGCCAAAATAATGCTTGAGCTCGCAAACGGACCTACTACTCCTGAGGCAGATCTAATACTTGCAAAAAACAAGGTTCTTGTCATACCTGACTTCCTTGCAAACTCCGGCGGTGTGATTGTATCTTACTTTGAATGGGTACAGAACATTAACGGATACTACTGGACCGAGCAAGAGGTATATGATAGGCTAGACCAGAAAATGACCGGCTCATTTAAAGACGTTATGGATGCAGCAGATGAGTATAAAGTAGACACTAGAACCGCTGCATATTTAGTGGCTGTAAAAAGAGTGGCTGATGCTGTTAAGGCACGTGGCTGGGTATAAAACTTTACCCCTTTTTTATTTTTTCAGTTATCTGCAAAACGTAATGGTATAGCTCTTCCACGCATCTGATATCTCTTTTTGAATAATACGCTATTTTTCTTTTAAATTCAATATTGCAGGTAACACTGTAATATTGCAGGTACGTAAGCATGGCTTTTTCGAGCATGTTTCCCTTTCTGTCCCAATCCATAAATATAATAATCTCTCTGTACGTTCCCGCTATGTTTTCTGCAACATCCCTCAATGTTAGACCCTCATTGATTTTTAGGATCTTGCCTGTAAACCCAAGATTTCTGAGCGCTTTAATATCCCTGTTTCCCTCCACTAAGATCGGGATCTTAGAGTTTTGGTCTTTGAGTTCCTCAATCAACTTCATTATTTTTTCTTCTTTCATAATATTTCAAAGTCTCTTCATTTACAGATTCGGCCGTGATGATCAAAAGCTTTTCCCTGCTCTTAACGCCTTTCACGATCTTTATGTCTTTCATGTCTATTTTCAGTGCTCTGGCCAGAAACTCTAATATGGCAATGTTCGCCTGATTGTCCACTGCACGTTCTCGGACCTTGATTTTATGTTTGTTTCTAAAAGCGTCAAACTCAATGCTCTCTTCTGCAGAATTTGGAACCACGTGCAATTTCAGATAAAAACTCATAATCTCACTTTCAGCAGCGTGATCAATCGCTCGCTATCTTCAGTGTACTTTCCGCCAGAATAGTTTCCAAACACTTTCCTTATTTTTAGGCCGCTCAGTTCGGTTAATATTTCCATGTCTTTCAGGTACATGATTCTCAGCTTGATAGATGCATATTTACGAGCATAATTTTTATCTTCGAAAATGTCGTAAAAATATAGTATGTTTGCAAAATCATGGTCTATGGTAGGCACGAAAAACCGGGATATTATCTTTTCATCTTTTTTTATCGTGTCACCATGATAGACCATGTGCTCAAAATAAGGAAAGCCATTTAATATATCCACTACGATCTTGCCATCTTCGCTCAGCATGTTTTTGCAGCTTTTCAGGATCTGCAATTGCTCATCTTTGCCAAACAATAAGAACGAGTTCAGGGGTATTATAATCGTATCAAACGTACCAAGATCATGAAGTTTCAAAACGTCCTGGTTTTCAATGTGCACATTTTTCAAGCCTTTAAATTTCTCTCTCGCTATCGATAGCATGTGTTCATTATTGTCTATGCCCCATATCTCATGATCCTTAAATTCTTCAATGATCCTGCCAGTTCCGCACATGAGCTCCAGTATCCGCTCTCCGTCCTTTACAACAGTCTTTAAAAATTCCAAGTCTTCTCTGAATGACTGGTAAAAATCATCATAATACTCGTATTCAAAATCATAAAGGTTTTCATGGAACATGGCAGATCAGAACTTGTAACCAATATCCCTCAATAATTTTTTTCTCTTCTTTTTATCCGTCTCCTTTTCAATGCCTACGGGAGGCTCACCGTCAATCACTCCTGCAATGCCCCGGCCCTGCTCTGACTCCACCACCAGCACCTGCAGGTCGTTGGACGTGGCTGCAAATATGTTCAGGACCTCATCAACTTTCCTCAACCTGTTCAGCACGTTTATGGGATACGCGTTTTTCAGCATTATGACAAATGAGTGCCCTGCACCTATTGCCACCGCGTTGTCAATAGCATACTCTATCAGCTCCTTGTCAGTGCCTTCAAATCTCACAAGTCTGTCAGTAGAAGCCTCGCAAAATGCTACTGCAAAAGCTATGTTTGGCATGGCAGTTATCAGGGCTTCATAGATATCTTCAACGCTTTTGATAAAATGGGATGTGCCGATTATGACATTTATGTCTTTCTGAGGTTTTTTTATGGTTATCAGTTCAAACTTCATGATTGTTACCTCACTGTTAACTAAATGACTAGCATAATTTTAACTTTTCTTTTTTTTGGGATCTGTTGAAAAGTAATGAGCTGTAAACACTGCACCAATTGCTATGTTGAAATAGAACACTATCAGTCTCCATATAAGTACCACTATGCCTATCATGTATGCGGGGATCTGCACCGCATAAATTATGGCTGCAGAGAACTCTACTACGCCGCTTCCCCCGGGGCTGATCGGAAGCATAGATATGAACACTATCAATATCTGCGCAAATATAGAATATATCCAGATCGGGTTCAACCCGAATGCCAGCAATATTACCGAGAATATTACAAAGTCGCTAATCCACATCCCTGCTGTTATAAAATAGACAAATATCGAGCGCTTTCTGTTTTTCACAAAAAGGTTGTTGACTGAATAATGAAAGTTAATGTACTCTTCTTTCAATGTGTTTATCAGTTTTTTCCGCCTTTCTTCTTTCTTGATGAATATCTTAAGCACACCCTCCAGCTTATGCATCTTTCTGTAAAAATAATTGAACCTTAACGCCAGCAGCAAGAACAGTATTATAAGCAAGATCAGGATCAAAATAGATCCGTATATAAAATAGATGATCACCATGTTTCTATAGCTGCTGTATATAAAAAACAGCAGTGGCGCTACCGATAGCAAAAATATTGCGTCCATGACCCTTTCGCTCACCACCAGTCCCGTCGCGTCTCCGCCAGTGAACCCTTTGTCCATCAACATCTTTATCCTGACCGGCTCTCCGCCAACGTTTGTGGGCGTGACAGTGGCTGCAAATATGTTCACAAGCACTATTTTCAGTGAATCTAAATACTTGAGCTTCATGTTCAAGGACCCGCTCATCACCTTTATCCTTGCTGCCCAGAACATAAAATAAAGGATATGGAGTAACAGTGCCAATCCTACAAAATAAAGGTTTATTCTCAGCAGGTACTCTAAAGACTTGACATTAAAAGTGCCTGAAAGCAATATCACTATGGCTACCAAGCTTATTACTATCGAGATCACGAGATATTTTATATTTTTTCGCTCCATTTTTGTTCAGTCTCCGAACACTATGTCAAAAAACTTACGAACTGATGTATCAGACTCATAATTTGTGTTTTCAAAGCCATGATACCCGCTCGCGATTTTAAGGTCTCTCTCTATATTCAATTCTTTCTGGGGCACTGAATAAAACAGGTTTTTCTGCATAAAATATTGCGATAGGTACTCTTGTTCTGGTTGCATGGGTGTGGGCACAAAAAGTGCTTTTCCGTCAATCATATATAGATCCATTATCGTAGAATATCCAGATCTCGTTATAAATATTTTTGCCCGGTTAAAAACAGATTCTCGTTCCTCGAAACTCAGGTATGATCTGACATTTTCTCTGTTGTTTTGCTCTTCCGGTTTGCCGAGAGTGACAAAATAATTGACGTTTAGGCCTTCAATCTGCTCTAACACCAGTTTTTCAAATATAGAGCGCTGTGGCTCAGGCCCAGATATTGAAACAAGCAAATCAATATCCTTATTTAATGCTTTTTTTGATATGAATGATACCGGGCCCATATATTTGATTTTTTTAGACTCTAAAAATCTCAGATTATGCGAAAGATCTCCAGACAGAGAATTTTGCTCCAGGTCCGGGACTATCACGTATTTGAACCTGTTCGTAAAGAACCGATTATAGAGCAATGATGCGGCCTCAAGCAACTTTAAGTGATAAGGATTCAATATTCTTAACTGGTGTGTTATTAAAAATGAAGGTGTGTCTTTAGCAAATATGCCATATCTATTATCTGAAATTATCATGTCAAATTTCTCTTTTGCATGATATTTCAAGAACAGTTCGTGCTCTGTGAAAAGCGAATTTATCAAAAGCGGGGAATTTAAAAGGATGTTAAGAAAAAAAAGGTCCGGGTTATCTGTAAACTCCAGTGGATAATCTTGAAACTCTATAAACCTTGCAGATACCTCCTTTCTCAAAAGCTCCAAAGCCCGGCCGTAACTGAATACGGTGACTTCATGCCCTTCCTCGCCCAGTTTCTTAATTATCGGTATGGATCTGCTTGCATGCCCAAGCCCTATCGCGCAAACTCCGAACGCTATTTTCATATTTATAGGCTTAATGTTTCAATCGTATATAAGTATTATCTACATGGATAGTATAATATATATAACTGTGCTTATAATAATAATGGCAGTAAATAACCACATCAGGGCTGATCTCCAAAACCCGTTCACAAACCCGTTCATGATATTTTTGTTACTGCTGATCAGAATTATGAAGACGATTAATACCGGCAATATTATGGCGTTCAGTACCATTACGTCTATTATAATATTTATCAGGTTATTGTAAAAGATGGGGACTAACGCAGCAGGCAAAATTTCGGCAAGATATATAAAATAGAATTTTTTAGCTCTTAACGGTGCAGTGTTAAGGCTGTGATTCCATCCAAAATATTCGCTTAAGCTCCATGCTGAAGACAGTGAGACTACCACCCCCGCAAGAAAGCCGGCCGCAATTATTCCGATGGCGAACAAATATGGAGAGAACGATCCTGCTAGCGGTATGATCAGATGGGCAAGATTCATTATCCCTATATTCTGATATTTACCAAAGATTGTCATTGCCGCGGTAATGACAATCGCAATCATCAGCACTTCGCTTATTACCGCGCCTATAAAGGTCTCGTGCCGTTCATGTTTCAGGTCTGGTATGTTCAGATGCTTGTCTACCACTGCAGCCTGCTGATAAAACAGCATCCATGGCATTATCACGGCGCCTATCAGTCCCAGAATCATCGTAACGTAACTGATGTTATGAAACTGGTTGAAACTGAACAAGCTTGTTGCTATTTCCGTAACGTTTGGCCTGGTTGTAATAGCGGTGATAATAAATATGAACAACAGCAATGATATGAATATCAGTATGTTTTCTACTTTCTTATAACTTCCAGTGATCACGATAAAGGCGTGTCCCAGAATCACCACTATTATGGACACCGCGATCGGCACTCCAAAGATCAGTCCTGCAGCGCTGATTCCTGCAAATTCAGCAACGTATGACAACATATTTATAAAAAACATAGTGCTTACTACAGAAAGAGACCAGCCTCTTCCATATTTCTCCTTGATCAATTCTGCCAGTCCCTTTTTAGTCAGTATCCCGATTCTTGCAACCGCCTCCTGGTATAGATATAGAGGTATTATCAAGATCAATAGAAATAATATGAATGCAAACTTGAATTCAGCGCCCGCCACGATACCAGTAAACACGCTTGGCGCATCTACATCAGCCATCATTGCTACCCAGCCAGGACCCAGAAAATAAAGCAGGAACAACAGTCTTTTTTTGGTAACGGGATTCATAGAATTTCACACTTTATTATCTTTGCTATCGAAAGATCCAGAAAATAGTCATGGTCTCTAACATCTTTTATAGCTACACCTTTTTTATCAGACCGGACAATTTCATAGATGTTGCCAGGCCTCAACTTTATTGAATCCAAGTACTCTAATACTGGCGGCTCTTCAAATACTATTCTTTTCACCTTGATTTTCCTGCCTGCTTCTATTTCATTTATTGATGGATCCTTTGAGAGATAAAATGGCCGCGATGTGGAGGGTATCGGATTACCGTGCGGGCAGGTTTCTACGTTTTTGAGCTTTCCCAGGATATATGGCTCAAGATCATCAGATATGCCATGCTCCAGCTTTTTGACCATATTGTGTGTGTCTTTCCACGGAACTCCAAATATATTAAAAATCAGAGATTCTGCAATTCTATGCTTTCTTATCAGTGGCACTGCGCGCTTTAATCCTTTGTCGGTGAGCTTAACGCCCACATATGGTACCTTGGTTATCAATCTCTGCCTTTCCAATCTCTTAAGCTCGTCATTTACAGCCCCTGGAGTAAGATTTAAAATATTTGCAATCTTGGTTAATTTTGCAATGTTATATGACTCTTCCAGCTCAAAAATAATAAGAAGATAATCTTCTAACTGAACAGTTGTTTCATTATTTTTAATAGTAACCATAAATAAGATTAATGGTAACATATATTTATATTTTATTAAATCGCTAAATGCATAATAATTTTACATTTGAAATTTTGTTATAGTTTTTTAAAACACTGATTAGAAAATAATAAATATTGGAATCACCTATTATCTTTTCCATGACAATAGAATCTATTGCGTTTTGCCCATTTAACGTTTCGCCAAAATTTAAGGTTACACTAATTGGCAGCAATTGTTTTTCTGATGTTGTTACGGCAATAAACAAAAAACCTTATCGGGTTGCAACAGGGCATCAAAAGAGGGTGAGCTCATGAAAATACTGGTCGGTGTATCAGGTGCGTCTGGCGCCATATATGCTTATACCTTGCTTAAAAACATGAAGGAAGAAAAGCATCTAATTGTATCCAAAAATGCTGAAGAACTGATAGAATTTGAATTGAACCTGAAAATAGAGAGGTTCAAAAAACTGGCAGATCACTGTTATGATGACCATGACCTGTCTGCACCGGTATCATCAGGTAGCTTCAAGATCGATGCGATGGTAATAGTGCCTACAAGCGTTTCTACGATATCCAAGATAGCAAACGGCATAGCAGATACTTTAATCACGAGAGCTGCGGCAGTAAGCTTAAAAGAACGGAGAAAACTGGTAATAGTTTTCAGAGAAATGCCTTTAAGCACAATACACCTAAAAAACATGTACGAGCTGTCTCTGGCAGGGGCTATGATCGTTCCAGCAGCACCCGCATTTTATACTAAGCCAAAGACGATAGAAGACCTGGCAGAGCAGGTGTCTGGAAGAGTAATGGATATGATAGGTTTAGAATCAGATATACCGAGATGGACCAAGAGCCTGAGCAAAAATGAGCGATGATACCTATATACTGGACACATCCGCCATACTATCTGGCTTTGTGATCAATTCCAACAAGCTGATGATCCCTGCAAAAGTATTTGATGAGATAAGAAAAGGTAAGGCCAAGCGAAATCTGGACATGAACATAGAAACCCTAGAAATTGTAGAACCTGACCCGAAATATGAGAAAATGGTTAAAGACGCAGCCCGTATTACAAATGACTTCCTGAACCTGTCAGAGACGGACATTGAAGTTTTGGCAGCGGCTATACAGTACAATGCGATAATAATTACAAATGATTATGCGATACAGAACGTAGCTAAATTCATGAACATCAGTTTCCAGAACTTTGGCATGAACCAGATAAAAAAGCTAGTGATATGGAAATATAAGTGCACTGGCTGTTCTAGATATTTTGACAAGTACTATAAAGAGTGCCCCATATGCGGCAGTCCTATTAAAAGGGTCAGGAAATAGAGATCTCTTTTTGAATATTGAAAGTCATCAAGTCTTTAGCAGAAACGGTTTTAACTCCAGTTTTGTTCTCGACGTATCTGGCCTGCAATTCTGGATTTTCGGCAAGAAACTTCATGCCAAAATGAGTTAATATGGCCAGTTCCGGACTGGATTCCTGCACTATCAACGCTGCATCGTTCGTGTTCAAATGATACGGTATAGAAGAGGTTAAAGGCCTGGTTACGGCAAGGATCAATACCCTCGTGCCAGCTATGTCCTCATGCAGTTTTGTGTTATAGTATGTATCACTTATATAGCTTATGATCCCGTTTTTAGTGCTTATCTTGAATCCTATTGAGGTAGGGTCATTATGATACGTTTTTATCGCCTCGATCTCAATACCCATCTTACTGAACTTCTCCCCCTTTTCCAGTACCAGGTAATCTATTATCTTCTTATGAAAAGACGTTATGGATGAGCATTGTTCCACCACACTTTTTGAGCAGATCAGTTTCCCGTGCCTTACCAATCCCCCATTAGTCATTGCCTCTATTAATACCGCCGCGTCTGATACATGATCAGTATGTGCGTGTGATACGAGCAGCAAGTCTGTTCTTGTAGGGTCTATCTTTGCCTTTTTTAGCTGGATCAGGGATCCGGGGCCAGGATCTATATGAATATTCAGATCATCTTTTAGATATATCCCGCCAGTAGCCCTCGTCTGATGAAAAGTTACATATCTGCCGCCACCAGTTCCTAAAAATATCAGCTTGCTCATAAAATATAATATTTAAATCAGATAGATAAACCTTGTTCTGAACTTATCCGCAAAAAATGATAGGCAGTTCCTGCTTCACAGTACATTGTATCTTCATTTATTACCCTCACACAGAAAGTTATAACAAACACCCATTAAATTGTTTGTTTTTGCTCTGGATAAGTTTTTATTGTTTAAAATTAAGTAACTGGTCACGATTATGAAGTGGCGATCTAAAAAAAGTGCCTTTAATACAATATATTTTAAATTTATTATTATTACAAAATAAAATATATTATCTATCCTTTAAATTCGG